>CAZSFJ010000115.1:0-4128 GCA_964606125.1 uncultured Dehalococcoidaceae bacterium
GGCTCACCTAAGCTATTCGGAGCATCTGCTGCGACGCCGTATGACTTTCTGACATTGAATTCAACCTTAGGAACTTTTGCTTCATATGAGGCAATAAGAGCACGGACACCTCGCCGCATAGTTGCTTGTTTTTCTGCGGCAGATCCAAGCATAAAGCCAGGCATATCCAAAAATATGACCATAGGAAGGTTGAACGTATCGCAAAGATCAACAAAATGGGTATATTTGTCCGCGGCATCCCCATTCATAGCGCCAGCGAGTACCAGTCGATCGTTTCCAACCACTCCAACGCTATAGCCGCCGAGCCTGGCAAAACCCGTAATAAGAGAACCGCCGTAGTAGCGGCGCATCTCAAAAAACTCACCATTATCGACCACTAGTTTGATCAATTTACGGGGATCGTACGGATGGCGTCTTTCCTGAGGCATTATGGTCAGCAACTCTTCCGGACGCCGATCCACTGGGTCATCATTTTCTACTCGAGGAGCAACCTCAGATGTCGTATCAGGCAAGTATGACAAGAAGGATTTTATCTGCTCGAAGGCTTCTTCTTCTGAATCAGCCTCGTTATCAATCTGTCCACTCGTATGAACATGAACTGCTGCACCTCCCAGTTGTTCCTTATCGAGGTCCTCACCTAAGGCTCGACGAACTACTGGGGGGCCCGAAGGAAATATCTGAGATTTACCCTTAATCATGACAGTGAAGTGGGACATTAAACCGAACCCATAATACCCGCCGCAACAGGTACTTTACTCAAAAGTTCCAGTTGTCTGTACCAGATGTTCCCGCCTGGTAACCCCATATGTCCGGCGGCCTCATCTGATTTGGACGAGTGACCAACACCTTCGATGAATTGAACGTAAGGGATTCCATACTGCAGAGCCAAACGTTGAGTAAACTGGGAAGCCCCCTTGTGAACATTATGTGGGCTGCCGCCAGAAATCGTAAAATCGTCACCACCAATTGCAACGTTGCGACCGTTTATTTTTCCCATTCCCAGTACATACGCTCCGGGCAGGAATTCTGTCATATTGCCATCAGCGTCATATTCGGCAGCACCAACCATTGGCCCAGCCTCGAAGAAACTCTCTGGATCGAGGAATTTTTCGATCCGCTCTCTGATGGTGTAGCGGTCACCGTCGTGCTGTCGTTTAATCCGGTCGGGTCCACCCATTTCTTTGGCGAGTGACCGAATGTAGTCCATCTCATCCAGAGCTTTTTCCCATGGCTCCCCTGGCTTCCAAGAATCTCTGTTGGGGTCGATTGGCATTTGAATTCTCCTAGTATTTTCAATGAAGAGTACTCCAATTTAATCAAAAACAACAATCCGCGGTCTCGGGGCGCTACCATCAGCCTTACGAGGGAGCTAGAACGATGGCAAATTTACAAGAAAGAAACGATCTTAGCGATCCTATGGGACCGCTTAAAGGCCTGAAGGTTCTGGACTTCACTCAGTTCCAGAACGGACCCTCCGGGACGGTAATGCTATCCGATATGGGTGCCGATGTATTAAAAATAGAACGCCCAGGGGATGGTGATCCGGGTAGAGCATTAGGTCTCCGTCCGGATGGTTTCTGTGGCTACTTCGAAGCACACGATCGTGGAAAGCGTTCCATGACGGTCGACTTAAAAACGAGCGAGGGTATCCGGCTAATACATCAGCTCGCTGCCGACGCAGATATTGTCACTGAGAATTTCCGACCAGGCGTAATGGACAGACTAGGTGTCGGATATGAGGCTCTCAAAGCGACGAATCCGCAGATCATATATGCCGAGAACTCGGGTTTCGGTCCAGTCGGTCCATATGCCGAGAGAACCTGTTTTGACATAGTTGCACAGGGACTAAGCGGTGCGATGTTGTCACTCGGAGGTGGAATAGATTCCGTACCTGTACAAGGTCCTTGGGGATTAGCTGATCAGGTCGGCGGGATAATCTTTGCATATGGAATAGTGCTCGCGGTGGTGGCGCGGGAGCGATTTGGTGTAGGTCAGCGGGTAGATGGCTCACAGATAGGGGCGATGATGACATTACAGGCCGGGTCGGTCGTGCCATACCTCCACACTAACATCCAGCCTGATCGATTTAACAACCCTGTCTTTGCGGCCTATCAGACATCTGACGACAAATGGCTCACGATAGGAATACTGACGCCAAAATGGTGGCCAGCGCTCTGCCTCGCGATCGAGCGAGAAGATCTGATGATTGATGAAAGAAGTGAATCCCCGTTTGCCCGCCATGAAAATAGGGACTGGCTTCATGCTGAACTCGGAAAAGCATTTAAAAAACTACCCGAGGCAACACTCCTACAACGTCTCAATGACTCTGACGTGCCGTGTGCGCCCGTTCTTGACTATGAAGGCGTCGCAAACGAGTCACAGTTCTGGGATAACGGCTATCTGGTTGATCTGGAGCACTCAAAGTTTGAGAATCACAGAACTGTAGGAATACCAATAACTCTGAGCGAGACTCCTGGGCGAGTACAGGGACCTGCGCCAGAATACAGTAACGACACAGAAGCTGTGCTAACCCGTCTGGGATATGACGGCAGTCAAATCGAAGAGCTTCGTCAACACGGGGTCATCTAGACGTTAACACTCTAACCTCAGGACGTACTGAGTGCGTTTCGGACAGCAGGCAGTATTTCACGAGGTACTCGCTCCAAGTATGACCGTGGTCCCTCGTCGGGTGTAGGAGGATTTGGGATTGGGTGCAGAACCACATGCTCGAACTCGATGTCATTTTCCGCAGCGGTGTAAAGGACGTTGAGCAGTTGAGTAGAAATGTCATCATTGCCACCAACAAGCGCAAATGATCTAGCCTGCTCGGCACTAATGAAATTCACGATACTCCCGCTGGCCACCAAATCTAACGAGTGATGGAAATCCGGCCAGACATCTTCATTCGTTTTTAATTCCTCGGGGTCAGGCCCATTCCACTCATACCCTAGATTCTCAAACAGCACTGGAGAATATTCAAAATAGCCGGCAGCCATCGATTTAGCCATAAGGCTAGCTTGTTCGATATGGTCATGAAGGACAGTATGAAAAATAATGCCTAATTCAACGTCTTTTTTGTCTCGACCTGCCTCCTCGGCCCCTTCCCAAATCATCTTGATCGAGGACAAAATATTATCGGAATGGGTACCCACTCGGATAAATACACCATCGGCCACGGCACCGGCCATCTTGAGCGTTCGAGGACCACCAGCAGCAAGCCAGACGGGAACAGACTGTGCAAAAGGTAACTTGGCTGGCCTGTCAGCACCCACTTCCACATGATTCCCATCAAGAAAGCTTTTCGTCAATCTCACGGCTTCGCGTAGCTGTCTCACCCGTGCCGGTTCAAGACCGGCCAACCTAACTGCAGTATCACCGGCTCCATATGTAAGTACAGTTCTTCCTTCTGCGAGTTCGGCAATAGTGGAAATACTTGATGCTGTAACCGAAGGATGCCGCGTGATTGGATTTGTCAGTAGTGGGCCAATTGTAATGGTTTCAGATGCCTCTGCGGCCGCGGCAAGGAGCACGTAGGTATCTCTTCTTCTAAGTTGTGAGTCCGGAAGCCACGCAGCATCCCAGCCACACGATTCAGCTCTTGCGACATCCTTTGCGTATGTGGCCACACTACTAGCATCGTTTCTGTTCAAACCAAATTTAGGAACCCGCATAAAAATTAATTCATCTCCCTAAATTAAGGTCGTTAAGAATCTTCATCGTCTCTGCTAAAGTGTCCAGTCGTTCGCCAATACTGTCTCCATAGGGACCAACACGAAAGGTATTAACACCTGCATCTTTATATGCTTTCAATTTCTCTGCTACATCAGTTGAAGATCCGATAACTGACGAGTTGATAACCATCTCAGTCGGCACCTCTCGTCTGGCAGCGTCGCGCGCTCCGTCTATCCATAGTCTCTGGATTTTTGTTACCTCGTCAGCCCAGCCCTGGCGTCGATATGCGTCAGCATAAAAATTTTGAGTCCTCGAACCCATGGCACCAATCTGAAAAGCCATTGAAGGCTTGAGCTCCTCAGCGGCCTGCTCGATATCATCCGTGAATCTCACAGTACCTCCAACCGCTATATCAATATCACTGATTGATCTTCCGGCGCTCTCTGCGCCGTCACG
>CAZSFJ010000116.1:0-239 GCA_964606125.1 uncultured Dehalococcoidaceae bacterium
AATTGTGATCGGTACTCCGGTGGCAGTCTTTCTTTCCCTGGGACGATCTCTTGATGGTTACCCTGCAATTCGAATTGCGTCGACCGCCTTCATCGAAGTTGTTCGGGGTGCACCGCTTATCGCCTGGCTCTTCATGGGCCGTTTTGTACTGCCGTTTATTCTTCCAAGTTGGTTTGGAATGAATGAAGCCGACGTGATATTTAGAACTATGATAGTTCTCATCTTATTCAACGCAGCTT
>CAZSFJ010000116.1:249-4035 GCA_964606125.1 uncultured Dehalococcoidaceae bacterium
ATGACGGTAGGCGCCTCGGCACTGCGCGACACTGCTTACACGGCCGAGGTAATCCGTGGCGGTCTACAGGCCATACCTAAGGGACAATATGAGGCTGCTGATTCCCTTGGATTGGGTTACTTCCAAACCCTGCGTACGATCTCATTGCCGCAGGCCTTTAGAGCGGTCCTCCCGTCTCTGATTAATCAATACATTGGATTATTTAAAGACACGACGCTTGTGTACCTGATTAGTGTTGTCGATGTTTTGGAAGTCGGCCGAAAGGCCTTCAATGAATTAGATTACACAGGTACTGCACTTGAAGTCCTCGTCTTCGTAGGGTTTATTTTCTGGTTAGTCACATTCTCGATGTCAGCGATTAGCAGACGCGTTGAAGCGAACATGGGACTCGGTAGTCGGTAAAAGTACATTGGAGCGACAAATGACAAATTCAGAACCAAATCAAGCAATAATCCAAGCTCGGGATGTCGAAAAATGGTTTGGCAATTTTGCGGCCTTGAAGGGGGTATCGGCTGATATCCAAGAGGGCGAAGTAGTCGTGGTACTCGGTCCTTCAGGATCCGGGAAATCGACATTTATCCGCTGTATTAACCAACTGGAGGAACATGAGGTTGGAACGATTATTGTTGACGGCATCGAAATAAATGATGACTCCCGTAATCTACAGAAAATCAGGTCTGAAGTGGGCATGGTGTTTCAACAGTTCAACTTATTCCCGCACCTCACGGTGCTGGACAATGTCGCACTGGCTCCCAGAAAAGTAAAGAAAATGCCTAAGGCCGAAGCAGAGGAACTGGCAATGGCAGGTCTCACTCGAGTCGGTATTCCCGAACAGGCTGAAAAGTTCCCAACACAGCTCTCTGGTGGACAGCAGCAGAGAGTAGCTATAGCAAGGGCATTGGCAATGCAGCCCAAAATAATGCTATTTGACGAACCTACTTCCGCCCTAGATCCTGAAATGATCAAAGAAGTCTTGGACGTGATGCGTGAGCTAGCCGAATCAGGAATGACTATGATCGTCGTTACACACGAGATGGGATTCGCGAAAGAAGTCGCGGATAGGTTCCTCTTCTTCGCCGAAGGATTAATAGTGGAGGAGGGCACACCGGACCATTTCTTCAATAATCCGCAAGAAGAGCGGACTAAACTGTTTCTATCGCAGATACTCTAGAGCGATATTCAGGCTAGGAATCTAGTGTCTTCCGAAATGTGAGCAGGAATTTTTGCTGCTTTGCGGTTTCAACTTGTCCGCCTGCCGCACGCACGACATCTATAGCATCCTGATCTGGTAGACCAATCATCGCCAGCACTGAAATTGCGAATAGGCCTGACCGTCCGATCCCTGCCCGACAGTGCGCAACAACTATATGACCCCGCTCAACATGGTCTACACAATTGCGGACTACATCTCCGAACACAGAAATGTTTTGCGGTGCGGAAAAATCGCTTATTGGGAGATGGTAATAATCTCCTGGAAATTGATCAGATCCTAGATATTCGTGGTACTCGGGAGAATAACGGACTGCTTCTGCAGTTTCAGACAAATTGACAAGCATTGATACTTTTTCACGCTCCACAGCGGCTTGCCAGTCACCAAAATCATTTCCTTCACTACCTGGCATTTGGGAAATTAGTAGACTACCAGCTATATCGCTCGGTAAATCCACAGATCTCCCAAGCACTGAATTATTTGTCGGCACGGTGAATCAGTCTGTGGGCTGCAAATATCTATCTCGCCATGACTCATCATGGTCCCAGTGGTAAGGCGTCTGCACCGTAGTACGAGGTGCGAAGGCCCTTTCTAATGTCTCAAACGCCAGGTCCAGATTACCCACCTGAGTCTCTTCGTCAAACGGCTTTCCACACGGATGACCGAGAGGGAAATCACTAAATACAAAACGAGGAACACCAACTTGTTCGACTATATCTCGTGCACATCCGAGGATTACAGTCGGGATTCCATTTGCTTCAAGGTGCCTCGCTATCAGACTCACGGTCTGATGACAGACTGGTCAGACGCCAACCAGAAGGGCAACATCGATTTTGTCCTCCCGACACATCTCCTAAATCTCAGGTGCATTTCGTTCACTTGTTACACGTTGACTGCGAAGAGTAGGTGCTCCGTAGAGACGGGGGCCCAACTCTTTAAACCGACCTTCTTTCTCAAAGTCATGAAGACGCTCAAGCGGAAGATACACCCGTTGGTCTTCGATCTGGGCATTATTCCTGTCATATCCAATATGAGAAATTCGAAGATCTGGCACTTCACTACTCGGCAACGTATACACACGTTTAAATTTCGCGTCATTGTTGTACGGGGCACCTGGACCTTGATCACCCTTATCAGGTTGGAATTGAGCAGCTGTGGTAATCACGCCGAGACGAGATTCACTTAAAGGTTTTTCCAACTGGGTGAACGGGACATCTTCAAAGCGTGCCCATTGATACGGGTTATCAAAACCTTCCTGTAAATAGTGGTCAGTAGTCCGGTCCATGTACCGGATGTACAGGGAACGACTGGTATCGGTTTGGTTATCAGCTAGCGTCATGTTGAGCCTCTTAATTACTACAAAATTATAGCTTGGATCATCCGATCCTGAGCTGCCTCTAGATTATTCCTGCCTCTGCCAGTTGCTCTCGCTCTTGCTCTGACATCCCCAGAAGTTGTCCATAGATTTCATCATTATCGTCTCCGATCCCAGGCGCAGGGTTATAAATTCGTCCGGCCGCATGTGAGAGTCTTGGGTAAGGAGCAGGCACTGTAACAGGGCCTACATTCGGATCATCAATCTGAACTAAGTCTTGCCTGTCAGCTATGTGAGGATCCGCAAAAATATCTGCAATACTGTAAACCGGACCATAGGGCACTCGAAACTCGTCCATCAGTTCATATAATTCCTTGGAATTAAATCTGGAAACCCACTCGCGGATCATGCCATGCAGTTCTTTCTCATTCGCAAACCGATTTTCATGATTATCGAATTTCGGATCGAGTGGCAGATCTGGAATTTCCATTGCGTCACAGAGTCTCTGGAATATCTGTGGATTTAGTGCAAGGATTAGTACCCATTTACCATCTTTCGTCAAAAACTGATCACCTGGAATCGACCATGAGCGGACATTGCCTGCCCGTTCCCGAACAATTCCTGAACGACTGTATTCAGCAGCCATCGGTCCTGAATAACTCAGTATGGATTCGTAAAGCGAAAGATCTACAACCTGTGTCTCCTGACAGTTTTCGTGGTCGCGGTGATACACGGCCGCAAGTATAGCTAAAGCCCCATAGGTCCCTGAGGCAAAGTCACCCATCATATAGCCGGGATGTACCGGAGGTTGATCCGCTTCCCCTGTCACGTAAATCATCCCACCGATCGCTTGGCCAATGCGGTCGTATGAGGTTCGGTCTCGGTAGGGACCTGTCTGACCGAAGCCGGAGATACGAACAAAAATGATTCGAGGATTTACCTGCGCGATCTCTTGTTCCCCGATTCCCCAGCGTTCCATAGTTCCCGGCGAAAAATTTTCAACGACCGCATCTGCCGTCGCCACCAATTTCTTAAATAATTCAGCTCCTTCAGGTTTTCTGAGATCCAAAGATACTGATTTCTTATTTCGCTGTAAGCCCGCTCGAGACGAATTTTGAAGCGCCGCAGTCTGACCTTTTAGCTGTGGCAACTCCACCCGTATCACCTCAGCTCCCATATCAGCGAGCAAGGTAGATGTGAAGGGGCCGGCCAATACCTGCCCAGCATCAATTATTCTAAGACCTGACAGTAACCGCTCGTG
>CAZSFJ010000117.1:0-4024 GCA_964606125.1 uncultured Dehalococcoidaceae bacterium
TATGTCAGAGCTAGGTGCAGCAGGTGTCCCTTGTTCGGCCGTCCTTGATACGGTTGACTTGTTCAACGATCCACATCTTTTGGAAAGGGATTTCATTAAAACCGTGCCACATCCTACCGAAGGTGATCTCACGCTCCTTGGATTTGCTCCTCGGATGTCCGAGCATGAAATCGAGTTCAGAGCTGCACCTTTGCTTGGGCAGCACACAGCTGAAGTGCTACAAGAAGATCTTGGTATGAACCATGATGAAGTCGAGAACCTAGTATCAGAGGGTGTGGTTGCAGAGCCTCCCCGAGATCTCTCAGAGATTCCTACGGGTGCTCCCAACAGATACTAGTGTGAGGGCATCAGTTCACTACTAGCTTAGTCTCGTCTATCTGGTATAGGTCGCGGACATTTTCCCAGACCATTTTATCTCTGGAAGCATCAGGTACTCCCTCCATGATGGTGTTCAGTATGTCCATTGAATTCGGCCAGATTGAATCATGATGGGGATAATCATTACCCCAGAGCAGATTTTCTGGTCCTAGGTGATCTAGTGTTCGCAGTCCGACTTCATCATCTTCAAATGTAATCATGAAATTTCTTTTGAAATATTCGCTTGGCAGCATGGTGAGATCGGGTGATGCAGCTGTTCGCGAACGATAAAATGCATGATCCCATCGCTGTAACGTGTGAGCTACCCAACCAGTCTCCCATTCGGCAACAACGAACTTCAGGTTAGGGTGCCTTTCGACGACTCCAGAAGTAACAATATTACTCACGGAATTCCATATTGCTGCGTGTGAAAGAGTGTATGCAACGATAGGATCCCAATGCTCTGGCAAAGCCATCGGCCAGTCAGACCCGCTAAAGATATGCATAGTGAGTGGAAGGCCAATCTCATTTGCGGCTTCCCAAAACGGCTCGTAGTAGGGATCGCTGTAGGGTCGGTCTATTGGTGCGGTACAAGGGATGGCGACGCCTTTAACTCCCATCTTGGCCGCGCGGTGCAGTTCACTAACTGCTAAATCAACGTCTCTCAGGGGTACGCAACCGATTCCGATCAGTCGATTGGGATTGGGGCTGCAATAATTAACAATCCAGTCGTTATAGTTTTGGAACACGGCATTTGTGACTTCTATATCCTCTACCGAGTATGTAAGGAGATTAATGCTTGGATACATGACCTCACCTACGATGCCGTCAACCGTTTGTTCGTCCAGACGGGCAACAGGGTCACGAACTCCAGGGTTCATTCCGTCCCACCCGAGTTTTATTCGCTCATGGGTTTCCGGATCGTCGAGGCTATGGCCAGCAATTCCCCATCTGCCCACCGGCACCACTCGGTCGAGAGCGGGCCAAGCAATCCATACACCATCTCTATCTTTCCATCCATCAACAGGGCGTGGGGCCCGATCACCAAATCGGTCTATGAGGCCGTCGAATACCTCTGGTGGTTCGACAACGTGCGAGTCGCAGGAATAGTAGATTGTCATAGTTATGCCCCCTTTTGCATATGAAATCACCCCAAGTGTATTGGATAGGTCAAGGAATTACAAAAGTGGAGAAAGCTATGCGCACCCAAGTGCCGTAGCTAATTCATGAAAGTCATGCGTAACGTAATCGAAGGGAAGATCAGGATCGAAGTTCTTCCCCCCATCGGGGCCCATCTCGTCGGGCCGGAACACATACGCAGTTTTAAAGCCAATAGCTTGCGCGGCTTTCAGGTCACCCTCGTGTGCGGCAACCATCAGTATTTGCTCGGGCTTTAGATCCAATAATCTTGCCGCATTTCTGTAGCAATCTGGAGTGGGTTTAAAGCTACCAACGATCTCAGCGGAAAGTATTACATCCCAGTGAAGTTCGGCAAATTTTGCCATATTGGTGAGCAGTGCAACATTGCCGTTTGATAGGGTGCTTATAACAAAGTTGGTTTTTAGTCTGTCTAGACCAGTACTAGAATCCGGCCAGGGATGCAGACGGTGCCAAGCCTGATTTAGGTGTCTCACAGCCTCAGTGTTATTCTCCACAGGGAAATCGAGTTCATGAAGTAGTATTTCTAACATTCGTAAATGTAGTTGGTCAGCTGTTTGAAAAGGTAAGGATTGTTCAGACACAAGTTTAATGCCACCGATATATCCTTCGATACGCCATCTATCAGCAATGCCTGCCCAATCGGCAGTAAGGGCATATTCTTCTCCGAATCGACTGAGTTCCCCAATGATCGAGGAACGCCAATCAACGACGGTTCCGAATACGTCGAAAGTTAATGCCTTGATTTCAGCACTAGATTCAATGGACATAAATGCTCCTTAATGTATTGCTATATATATCTTTCATTTTTTGGCGGTTCGTGTCTGGTTGATCGATTTGGTCGGAGAAATGTTTTACCGATTTGATTCAATATCCCTATGATTAACGCAGCAGCTAGCGCTGACCCGATTCCTTTAATTTCAAATGCCAATCCTAGTGAACTGGAGACAGAGGAAGCCAGTAGGAGCATTAACGCATCTATCACAAAGATGGCGAGTCCAAAAGTGAGTATCACTAGACAAAAAGACAGGGCCACCGCCACAGGGCGCAGGACGAGTTGGACGAGACCTAATACCGCAGAGGCAGCAAGTAGTGATAAATAGTCACCAATCAGCACGCCTGATAACAGTAAATCCGATAGCCACAGCCCAGCCACGATCGATGCAAATCGTACACTTAGACTTTTTGCACTGGACGGGTCAACCGAGTTGCCGCCCATTCGCCACACAATTGGTCGTGTGTGCATGAGACGCCCTTATTCATTGGTAGAAAACTATAGGTCTAGATTCCTGTCCAGTTTGGTGTCCGTTTTTCACTGAAGGCAATTGGCCCCTCTTTTTGGTCTGGTGAGGAATTGTGCCTGTTAAGCCAATAGAATGATCTACTCATCGCAGATTCTAGAGGGATTTCAAGCCCTTGCATTGCACCTTGTTTGGAGCCTCGTACAGAGAGTGGTGCACATTCCAATATCTCATTGGCCCAATTTTCTGCGACGGTCATGAGATCATCATGCGGTACCACTTCATTCACAAATCCATATTCCTTACCAGTCGCGGCATCTAAGTTGCGACCAGTCAAAATCATGCCCATGGCAAGTTTCTGAGGGATCTGTCTTGGGAGCCTGTGAATTCCACCAGCTCCAGCGTATAACCCGACTCTAGGTTCTGGCAGACCGAAACGCGCATTCTCTGACGCGATGATGATGTCAGACGCTAGTGCCATCTCGAATCCACCACCCATAGCCCAGCCGTTGACTGCGGCTATTACAGGTTTATGCAGATCGAATCGACTCGTGATCCCGCCGAAGCCACCCTGCCGTGCAACGATTCCAGGCTCGAGTCGCCCGACTCCCGCTGCTTGAGCTTTCAAATCATTTCCTGCAGAGAAGGATCGTGATCCCGCACCAGTTAAAATAGCGACCCAGAGATTATCGTCCTCTTGGAAGTCATCCCAAAGAGCAGCTATTTCATGTGAGGCAGCAGGATGAAGAGCATTCATAACCTCTGGCCGATTAATAGTTATAAAGGCTACATGTCCTTTCTTTTCATACAGGGCGTATTCGGTGGTGGGTGTTGCCATTGCTAGTCTCCTTATATATTTCTTGGCACAGCTTAAGGCATATCACCTTAATATTTCAGCTCTGTGTGGTTTCTTTTTCTTCCTTGTACTTCCTGGTAGATCGATCCTGACGGCACAAGCCTTATATTCTGGGATGCCACTCGGCGGGTCAAGAGCATCATTAGTGAGGATGTTCGCTGCGACGCCTTCGAGAGCTACGAACGGAACGAAGATGTCGCCTCGTTGCATTCTTTCGACGACATGAACTTGGGCTATGATTTCGCCGCGTCGTGAGCTTATTTGTATATCTTCACCGTCTGATATCTCAAGTTGTCGTGCATCATCAGGATGTATATCGACCGTCACGACTGGTACCTTCTTAAGGAGATTTGGTACCTCTCTCGTAATAGCGCCGGTATGCCAATGGTACAGAGATCTCCCCGTTATTAGA
>CAZSFJ010000118.1:0-4003 GCA_964606125.1 uncultured Dehalococcoidaceae bacterium
CGTCATCCAAATGTTTTGGCACAACAGGCTGTGACGGTGAATTCAGCTGTTGGGGGTAGGTTGCTCCTCGGTATTGGCCCGTCCCACAAGCCAAATACGGAAGGCCTTGGACTCCGGTACGCACGACCAGCTCAACATATTCGTGAGTACGTCCAAATCCTTCGGGCGCTCACCGTTGAGGGTGAAGTGGATTTCCGAGGCGAATACTACGAGGGCCTCACTACTAGGTTTAACCTTGAAGGCTCTACTCCGTTTCCGATTCTTGTGTCTGCACTTGCTCCACGAATGCTCCAAATCGCTGGCGAGCTTGCTGACGGTACCGTCACTTGGATGGCCGGCGTCACAGCCCTGCGTAATTATCTAATTCCGGAGATTCGTCGGGCCGCATCCGAAGCTGGTAGGAGCGATCCAAGAGTGGTGGTAGGAGTTCCGGTAGCGGTAGTTGATGACCAAGAAGAGGGTCGCTCGGCTGCCAGTGAAGTGTTCAGTGTGTACGGGAAGCTTGACAATTATCGGCGGATATTGGATCGGGGTGAGGTCGAAGGTCCCGCATCAGTTGCGATTACGGGGGACGAAAATTCAGTGGCGAGTCAGATCGAGGAATATGCTTCTATTGGTGTGACAGATCTAGTCGCTATGCCTTACCCAGTTGGCGCAAACAAAGAAAATTCTTTAAATCGTACAAGGGACTTACTAGTAAATATTGCCTCTGCCTAGCCAATATTGCCCGCATTATCTAAATAGATTCCTTTAAGGTTTTGGCTAGAGTTTTTGTGAAACCCAGGGTGGCAGCGATGTCATCGAGATCTGCCTCACGAATTGCTTTAACGCTACCAAATTTTTGTAGCAGAGCCTTCTTCTTTTTTGGCCCGACTCCGGGAACTGAATCGAGTGCTGATTTGATGGAGTTTTTTCTCCTTAATTTTCGGTGGTAAGTAATCGCAAATCTGTGAGCTTCATCTCGAATACGTTGAACCAAGTAAAGAGCCTCTGAATCCCGCGGAAGTATTATTGGTTCGGTGAAATCTTTAACAAATAACTCCTCTTCCCGTTTTGCTAGACCGCATAGTGGGATGTCAGGTTGTCCCATGTCCCTTAGGACGTCTATAGCTACTGAGAGCTGCCCCTTGCCACCATCGATGATTACAAGATCAGGTATCTCGTCCCAGGCAGAACTTGAGTCGGAATTAGGCTTAGCACTCTGATCTTGCTCGAGACCTTTTTTCAGATGCCTAAAACGTCGGTTAAGTACTTCTCTCATCGAGGCAAAGTCGTCCTGTCCTATAACCGTTTTGATTTTGAACCTTCGATATTCGGATGTACGGGGTTCACCATCTTTGAAAACGACCATTGATGCGACAGTATCGGCACCCTGATTTGTAGAAATGTCATAGCATTCGATACGCTTAGGGATGTCCGTCAGACCCAATTCATCTTGTAGCAAGGAAAGTGCGGATGTAGTTTTATCTTGGTTTACGATCCACCGTGCATGATGCATTTTTAGAGCTTCAGAGGCGTTTTTTATAGTGGTATCAATGAGCGCACGTTTTTCCCCTCGCTGAGGAACCTGGATACGGACGCGAGCGCCTCTCTGCTCGGTAAGCATTTCTTCCAGTTGTGTGTGCTGGTCACTTGAATGGCTGGTGAGAACCAACTTAGGAATATAAGTTGCTGACTCATAGTACTGACTGAGAAATGCCTGCATGATTTCTCCATCATTGCTGTCAGAGATGCCTTCAACAATGAATGAGTCGGTATCCGCGACCACTGTACCCCGAACAAAGAATGCCTGTATACAGGCTTCGCTAGATTCTTTGACCATCGCAAATACATCAGCATCCATAGGCTGAGCCGTTGCCATCTGTTGAAGTTCAGTAACTTTTCCAATTGCCAGCAACTGATCTCGAAAATTTGCAGCTCGTTCATATTCCTGATTTGTCGATGCCACGGTCATTTCATCTTCAAGATGTCGCTTAACCTCATCTGACTTTCCATCTAGGAAGAGGATGGTGTTGTCAATAACACCGCGGTATTCATCTGCTGTGCAGTATGCGGTGCAGGGGGCGAGACATCTTTTGATGAAGTAGTCCAGACACGGACGTGCGTCGGTGCCAGTAATTTCTTTACTACATGAGCGCCAGGGGAATAGGCGGTTGGTTATATCAAGGGCATGTCTTACGGATCCAGCGGAGGCATATGGTCCGAAATATCGAGCTCCATCGTCATCGACCTTACGGGCAATTTGTACCCGTGGCCAAGCGGACTTCACGTCAATTTTTAGATATGGATAGTGCTTGTCATCTTTGAGTCTGACGTTATAGCGCGGTTGATGTCTCTTGACTAGCGTGGCTTCCAAATGCAATGCTTCAGCCTCAGTCTTTGTGACGACGTGTTCTAAACGCTGGATTTCCGCTGCTAATGCTCGAACCTTCGGCTCCATAGAGCGGCCAGAGCCGAAATATGATCGAACTCGGGTGCGGAGCTTGAGTGCTTTGCCGATATAAATAATGTCCTCGTTGGCATCACGCATGAGGTAAACCCCGGGTGATTCGGGTAAGGCGCGGACCTGATGCATCATTCGTTGTTTACTAGGCATATTAGAATTTTAGGGGTCTACGGGAGGATGGTGACAAAATGAAGGTAGGATTTATCGGCCTTGGAAATATGGGGTCACATATGGCCCGCCATATAATTCAGGCCGGCTACGAGGTAATGGTGCACGATCTGTCGGAAACTGCGGCTGAATCTCATTTGGAGCTAGGCGCTGATTGGGGGGGTACTCCCGCAGAGGTTGCCATGTTCGCTGATGTAGTATTCACGTCCTTACCAGGGCCAAAGGAAGTGGAAGCGGTGGCTCTAGGTGATTCGGGAATAATTGAAGGCGCTCATGATGATCTCATCTACGTCGATCTATCGACGAATTCCCCAGTGACAGTAAAGAAAATCCACCAACGATTTACCGATCTCCGAGTTGACATGCTGGATGCCCCCGTCAGTGGAGGAATTCCAGGTGCAGAAGAAGGATCGCTAGCAGTGTTAATAGGCGGCGATGAATCAATATTCATGAAGATCCGAGACTTGATGAGCGCGTTTGGAGATCCAGATCGGTTACTTTATATCGGACCCTCGGGCTCAGGTAATATCGCAAAACTGTCACATAATCTTGTTTCCATTACGAGTGGAATGGTGCTGGCTGAAGCAATGAGTCTTGGCGTAAAAGCAGGAGTAGACCCAGCGACTCTGATGAAAGCCATCCAAGGTGGGGCATTTGGTAGGGGAGGCTCAATTCACAATGGCGTTCCAAATATCGTGCTACCGGGTAAATTTGAGGAGGCTCAATTTGCACTTGAACTTGCTCGCAAGGACCTGCGACTGGCACTCGACTTAGCCAGAGAAGTTGACGTTCCCGCGAAATTTTGTGCGGCAGCAGAACAGGAAGCTACCGAGGGTATTAATCATGGATTCGGACAATTAGATCAGACTGCGTCTTTCCTTATTCAGGAGAAACGAACCGGAGTTAGTGTCAGAGGGCAGTGAACTTTTCTGACAGAATGCTCGTAGACGCCGGATTAAAATTCGTGCCACAAACGTGAGCATTAAATCCGAATTGCGTGTACCATCCTCAGACTAGTAAAAAACGTAGCTGGCGGCTACTTAAATTAGTTCATTTTAGGAATCTTAGGAAGGATTGTGAATCATGGGTGAGCTCACCGGAGAACAAATTATTGCGAGGGCACTCAAGACGCAAGGCGTCGAACACGGCTTTGGAGTGGTGGGAATCCCGGTTTCCGGTATCGCTGGAGCCATGATGAAAGAGGGTATGACCTATCACGGAATGCGTCACGAGATGCCGGCTACATACGCGGCCCAAGCAGTCTCATATTTGAGTGGAAATGTAGGAGTAGCCCTTGCCGTATCTGGACCTGGAGTACTAAATGCTGCTGGTGCATATGCGAATGCATGGTCGAATCGATGGCCAATGCTGCTGCTAGGTGGGTCTTAT
>CAZSFJ010000119.1:0-3997 GCA_964606125.1 uncultured Dehalococcoidaceae bacterium
TAGCTTTCTACAGTGATCGAGACGGCGATTATGAAATATTCAGTATGAAAATCGACGGGACAGATGTCAGACAACTTACATCAAATCCCGCCGGGGACTTCGATCCAATATGGTCTCCAGACGGGAAACAGATAGTATTTACTAGCGATCGCTACCTCGATGAAGAAATGTTTGTGATGAACAGTGACGGTTCAGAAGTTATATCACTCGGGATTAAAGGCTACCCTGTAGATTGGGTGGATTAATTTATACATCGCCTGAATTTGGAAAGCTTAAGGTAAATCGAGTCCCTCTTTGCTCGTCACTATCCACTGTTATTTCCCCGCCGTGTATCCCAACTTGCTGCTTCACTAGGGCTAATCCAAGGCCTGAACCGTCGCTTTTAGCATTTTTACCTCTGTAGAACCTTTCAAATAAACGATCGCGATCTTCTGCATCTATGCCCGGTCCGTGATCACTTACACGGATAACAAACTCGTTGGTCATTTCCTCGAATTCGATCTCGATATTTCCTTCATTTTGCGAGCCCGTGCCATGAAGTCTGGCATTTTCAAGAAGATTCCGTATCATCATTTCGAATCCATCCCTCCACCCCAAGATTACAATTTCGTTCAACACCTTTGGCTGAAAAGTGATTGCGGTGTCAGGGTAGTTCCGACGCTCCTGGTCCACGCAATTCTCTATGAGCGTAATCACATCTATATCCTCAAAAAATGTGCTGTCATTTAAGAGATCTCCTCGGGAAAGAAATCGCAGTGACTCTAATGTCTTCAATATTCGATCGTGCTGCTGCAAAAGGGAGGCGCGTATTTCTAGGAATTCATCCTTCCCCATCTTTGGGTGATCAGACAACAGCTCCAAATTCAGGCGCATGCTGGTGAGTGGAGTACGTAATTCATGTGCTACGCTCGCCCCAAATTCTCTCGAGATATTGAGTGCGGCATGAGTCTCCAGTGATGCCTGGTCGATACGATCAAGCATTGCATTGAGATCAGCTGCCAGTGACCTGATTTCCGACGGACCTGCTTCCTCTATCCGGGCTGACAGATCACCATCGTCTCTCACTGAATCGGCTTTCTGTCTCAGCTCGGATAAAGGCTTAGTAACTTGGCCGCTAAGGAACCACCCCCCTAGAGCGGACAAAAACGTCATCAATAAACCAATACGGACAATTAGTTTTTCCAGATCTGACTGAGTAGTGTAAAAAGGATCTTTTGATACAGCCACTAGAACTCGGCCGTTCAGAAGTTCACTTTGCACGGGTCGACTGAGAATCCTCCAGTCACCTGATGAAGTTGACCGGTCGGAAAAACCGAAAATATCAGGCCGCGTAAATTCCGGAAATCCCTCAGTCGTAATAGTTCTAGTTGCGTTCGGATGTTTCGAATTTGTTGGGGACAGTACAAGTTCAGTGGGGATACTTAGATCGATGAACACCTCTCCATCTGAATTCTTTTTTCTAGAGAATACGGAACCCGCAAAGATCATATGAAGAGCAGGTTCGCGGCTGACCCGTCTAACCTGTGACTCTAAGCGCTCGTCAATCCGATTTCGAATATCTCTATCTGACAACTGATCAACAAGTATCCCCGCACCGACAAAAACCGCGCAGGTAAACACTGCAATCAGAATAGTGATCTGTAATCGGAAACTCATACCCGCAAGACAAATCCTACCCCATGTACGGTGTGAATCAGTCTGTCATCACCCATCTCCTCAGTTTTTTTTCGAAGATATCCGATAAACACATCCACCACATTGGTGTTAGCCTCGAAATCATATCCCCAAACAAGATCAAGTAACTGCCCGCGAGTCAAAACCGTATTCTCATTTTCCATAAGGACTGCCAACAAATCAAACTCGACTTTGGTTAGAGCAAGCTTCAGGTCCTTATAAGCAGCTTGTCTGCCTGCCGGGTCAAGTATCAGATCGCCGACCTGAAGTACTTGGCGCCCCTCACGATTTTTCCTCCTTAAAAGAGCATTTACTCTTGCCAGCAACTCTTCCAGAGCGAACGGTTTCACCAAGTAGTCGTCGGCACCTGCCTCGAGGCCAAGAACTCTATCTGAGACTTCATCACGAGCCGATAATATGCAGATCGGGACCTCCTGGTTGCGTTCTCGGAGATATTTTGTCACTTCGATACCGTTCATCTCAGGCATGTTCAGGTCGAGTATCACTAAATCAGGACTAGTTTCTTCTATCGAACGAACAGCCATCAGTCCATCGTAGGCAATATTAACGCTGAAGCCCTCGATACGAAGACTCCGCTCGAGGGCTTCACAAATTGCTGTGTCATCATCCACCACTAGAATCTCTTTTGGCATCCCAAGATGCTCCTAGCACCTACAACGTGAACTACTCAATTTCCGCCAACTTCAAGTCCGCAGCGGCCTGGGTCATACGTCCTGAAGCGACAGCCTCTTCGATTCTCATCCGCAACAAATCTTTGAAGCTCTCCCACTTTTCGGTCGACTCCGCCTGTGTCAATTTTCCAGCCGCAACTGCTGACGCAAGTTTTTCTCGTAACACTGAAGGGTTTATTCGTTTCCGCTGATTATTTCCGTCGCTTGATATCTGCTGTAACTTTGCATCAGCTTCTGCCTGGGTAAGTCGCCCAGATTCAATGGCGGCTGAAAGTTTCACAACAATATCTCCGTGACCAGATTTTTTATGTGATTTCTTATGGATGTTATCTCCAAAGGAAGGTTTCTCAGCTGAAACTATTTCCGTATTATTTAAAACCCCTACCGCGATTCCTAATCCGAGTACCACAACGACAGCTAATCCAAGAGCCATCCTCTTTAATTTCGCTTGGAACATATTTGATTTCTCCTCAACTAATCGTAATCGTTAGGAGATCCGTTTGACTTTAGTCATTCACGCCACAGACGGTTGAAATAAACTAAATTTCTGAATCACCCATGATGAGAATACTGAAACTGATTAAGAATTCTCTAAGAATTACACTAAATTTTTCTAAGAAAACCCACAGTAAACAAGTCCTGACTAGATCTGGCTATATCCGGACCCTTTGGAATCAATTCCGCGCCCCTGGCCAGCACTTATCCAACCAAACTCTTGGAGTATCTCTTGGCTATACGTGACGCGACCTGAAATAACCTCAGTAGGTTCAGAAGCAAGGAGTAAAGTTGCGCGGGCCATGAGCTCAGGTGATTCTCCTCTAGGGTCGTCTAGTCCTTCGACAAGCTTGTGATATACCGTACCAGGTGTCGGGACGACCTGAGAAGGAGACAATGCTGTAACACTAATTCCGTCGGCATACACTTCCTCAGCTAGCCCTTGGGTGAAGCGCTCAAGTGCCGCCTTACTCGCCCCATACATCACACCGCCTCGCGCTGGGTCACCTGAATATGGTGCTCTGCCAGGACCGATAGCAGCTCCTGACGAAATATTTACGATCGCACCAGATTGTTTTTGAATCATATCCGGCAGTACAGCCTGCGACAGCATAAACGGCGCATGCACGTTTACCGTGAATGCCCGGAGCCATCTATTGAGTGGGTAGTCTTTGATGGGTATGTAATAATTCAGAGCAGCGTTATTTACCAATATATCTATCAGTCCAAATGCCTCTTTCGAGTCCTCGATAAGTTTTATGCAGTCATCAGGCTCAGATACATTCGCTGCAACAGCCTCCGCTATCCCACCATTTTCGCGTATGAGACTTACGGTTCGGTTAATTGATCCTTCAAGTTGGTGATCTCCTTCATCGATCGTACGAGCACTGCAAATAACTTTCGCGCCCTCTTGAGCAAATAATTCGGCAATCGTCTGGCCTATACCCCTACTTGCCCCCGTTACTAACGCCACTTTGCCGTCTAATTTACCCATCACTTCTCTCCCACAAACTACATCATCGGTCGACCTACGATATGGCCGACCGTGTTATCAACACACTTGAAAGTGAATCTATCCGACGGTTACCAAACTAGCTCGTGATATCTATTTCACCAATGCGGCTAATAGTTTATCG
>CAZSFJ010000120.1:0-705 GCA_964606125.1 uncultured Dehalococcoidaceae bacterium
GTCGGACTCTGTATTGGGCATAATTGGTGCATTCACTAATCTGACGCGATACCTAGGTAATGTGGTAGGGCAGGCATTATCGGCCTCTGTGGTGGCGATCGTGATGGTCAACAGCGGATTTGATGTCCCTCTGAGTGAGGTAGGCGATAATTTCCTTGCTGGGGAATCTTTTCTACGAGGAACAAAAGTTGCCTATGGATTGGTGTCGGTTTTTGCTCTTATCAGTCTGGTTTTGGCAACAAGGACGCAGGCTGCGCGGATTGGTGTGAAGGCACGAACGCTTGACCTTGAAGATGGTTTAGATGATGTCGTGGCACCCACGGCGTTGAGTCGACCCTCCAGATTGGCATCCTCTTCACGTCCAACGGCAAAAATCATACATACTCCTAACGAGAACTGGAGTGACGCTCCAAGGGATCAGCACGTCCGGCAGGAGCGAACGGAAGAGACGAGCCTACGTTATTGGTTATTTGGTCTACCAATACTTTTTATTATGGCCTTTGTTTTTCTGCGAAACAGAAAATAAATTAAGTACTCTTAGTCTGAGAGCGATCGTCTACTCAGGTTGCCGCGAGTTAGCAGCCACCCGGTTGCAAGGCAAATTAGAATCGTCCCAGAAACAACGAACCAAGTGACGGTGTCATTAGTTATTTGATAGATTGCGGTCGCACCAAGTGTTGCTAGCCCCGCTGATACTACCTGTAT
>CAZSFJ010000120.1:715-986 GCA_964606125.1 uncultured Dehalococcoidaceae bacterium
GGCGATCCTCGGGAGTGGATTCAGACACGAAAATGGTAGTAGACGCAAAACCCAAACCTTCGAAACAAGAACTGATCAGCGTTACAACAATGAGTGCTACCAATCCTTCAACCACACCGAAAAGAATGCAGAAAGCCGCACAACTGAGTAAGCATAAACACGACCATAATCTAGGCCCATACTTCTGAGCCAGAGAGCCACCAAATGGGGCTAAGACCGCAATTGGGATCACTACTACGGAGAGTGCCAGTCCGATTTGCCACTGACTTGC
>CAZSFJ010000120.1:1014-3869 GCA_964606125.1 uncultured Dehalococcoidaceae bacterium
TCATTTCCATCACCCACACTGGTTCGAAGGCAGCAATCCATATCCAATATCCGGCAACGAAGAAAAACGCTCCGATTAGCTGTTTCGAGCGTAACAAAGAGAATGAGAGTCTCCCTGCAGCATCCTGTCTACCCGGATCTGGCTTCGCTCGCCAAACGGTTGGGATGACTAAAAGCAGCATGATCGCTGTGACCCAGAATGCTGTTTGGAAATCACCTAGTGCTGTGCAGATTGCTGCAACTAAAGGTCCTACGGCAAATCCCGCCACATCCACAGCTCCTAATCGGCCAAGGTTCCTTCCGAAGTTGTCCGGGTCCATCAAAATAATGGATCGCTTCACTGCTGGTGCTGCAGTGCCAAGAGCTAATCCATATATGGTCCGAGCGACCATGAATTGCCATAGTTCAGTTCCGACCGCGAGAATTAGTAGGGATATAACTCCCATGACCAGTCCGGCCCGTAGCAGAAGGGGTGATTTCCCTCGATCGGCGTATGGCCCGAGAATAATACTCGCGAATCCTGAGCCGAAGAAACCCACGGCAATAATGAACCCAATTTGCATACTGGTGAAGCCGAGTTGATTCTGAAATTCGGCTATCAGCGCCATCACATTTCCGAGTCCAGATGTAAGAACAAATAGCGTCAGATAGCATGGCAACAGAGTACGGAGCCTGAGTTTTGTAATTGAATTCGTCAAGACGTGCAGACTCCAGAGACAACTCGGCAAATTTCTACCACATAAAATCCTAGCCCACGAATACTCTAGGAAGTAACCTACATACAAAATGGCCTAGTTCGATGGATTGGAATTTATCTATGACAGACTCTCCGGCTGCCTTCAGTATTAATGGTGCCCAAGACAGGCGGCGTATAGAACTGCTCCAGAACCATTTATTATGGGAACTTGAGTATGACAGAACAGAACTTCTCCATGCTGAATTTGATTGTGACATATGCGCCACGATTATCAATTATGTGAGGAATTTTGATTCAGCCTATAAAACAGCTACAGGTGAAGAAAGACAGTTTGAGGAAATTTTGGCTGAGTCAGAGCATACTGCTTCTGAGTTGGAATAGGAGAGATTGATGCCAAAGAAACCATTAATAGCTGTGACACTTGGTGACCCGTCGGGTGTAGGTCCAGAGGTTGTCGTCAAAGCTCTGGCAAATGCTGAGGTACATGAGTCTGCTAATGTGTTTGTCATTGGCGCGGTCGAACCTGTGAGACAGGCAATTGAGCAGGTTGGACTTGATGTGGCTACATGTTCGGTGAGCGATATTCCCGAAGACGAAAGCAATCCGGGGTGCATTTCGGTTCTTGAGAGTACGCCGTCCACTGATATGAGTTTCCCCATGGGCATGATCTCGGAGGAATCGGCTCGTGCATCACACGAATGGGTTGAGACAGCTACTCAGTTAGCCCTAGCCGGACGAGTGGACGCGATTTCTACGGCCCCAGTTAATAAAGAAGCTTGGCGTCTGGCTGGGTTTGCGGACAAGGGTCATCAGGAAGTATTCCAGAGAATCACTCAGGCCGAGTACGTGGCAACGATGCTGGTGAGCGGTGATTTACGCTGTATGCATTTGTCTACTCATTTATCTGTTTCACAGGCGGCTGACTACGTTACAGAGGCGAATGTTCTACGCGCGTTAGAACTGACACAGCAATATTTTCTGAAGTGGGGTTTTACATCTCCGCGGATAGGTGTGGCTGCTTTAAACCCTCATGCAAGTGATGGAGGACTGATAGGTACGACCGAAGACGACGAAATCACTCCAGCCATCGACCGCGCCAAAACACTAGGAATTAACGCTATTGGCCCAGTACCAGCAGATACAGTGTTTAATCAGGCAATTGATGGTCTCTATGACGTAGTGTTGGTTATGTATCACGATCAAGGGCACATACCTATCAAAGTGTATGGTTTTGAAAACAGTATCACGGTAAATCTAGGTATTCCGTTTATTCGGACATCAGTTGATCACGGGACAGCGTTCGACATAGCCGGTAAGAACAAGGCTCAGGCTGTGAGCATGGTCGAGGCTATTTCATTGGCAACATCACTCAGTTTAGGGAGTTGGACTACGGGAGGCACGACTACTGATTGAGATATGACTTTATAGCTTCAGGATCGAGCATCGGATAGATTTCAAACTCAGCCGGTATTATTTCTGCCCACTCATTTATTAAGGAGTGGAGCTCTTCATTTGAATCAACGTCAAATATTCCAACTCCACCTCTGCCGGTTCTGGCATAGACGGACTGCATGTGTCCACTATCTAGTTGTTTTTGTGCCCAATCCCAGTACTGTTTTCTGTATTCTCTGACTTCAGACGGGCGTGTTGGGTGCGGCGTACTAATAACTAAGAACAACATGTTGAATCTCCCATTCGTACTGAGGAATCCTATCATTGCCTTCCTAGAGAGTGTCATACACTCTTATGAAAGGACTAATATGATTACATCAATTGAATCATACGCGATTACATTTATTCCACTACTAATCGGTGCAACAGTCTGGCTTTCGATGCGCCGTAGGTCCCGCTGGGCCGTTCCATTTGCTCTCCTTCTGATTTTGGTTGGGCATCTGTCTCTTAAAACAATTCTTACATGATCAGTAGTCAGTTTTGTCAGGATGTTTTCTTCTCCAGATCCAGTCCATCAGGATCACCGCAAGAATCACGATGGGAAAGCTCATAACAATTGTCTTGGTAGCCAGAGTCGATCCCGACATGATCGGAGCTTGCTCGCCGTTGCCGTTACGACTCTCGACTTCGTCCTGAATCAGGTTTTGTACCGTTTGGTGTTTGTCTTCCGGTACTGACTTTTCCCGCCTGGTAGTTCTGGTGAATAA
>CAZSFJ010000121.1:0-3861 GCA_964606125.1 uncultured Dehalococcoidaceae bacterium
AGCGGTTGGGGGACTGTTTGCCAGTCTCGTAGTTGCTGGGTATGCTGCCTCGAAGAGTGCCCTCAATATCTACAGCTTTGGCGCGGGACTCATGGGGATCGCGATAGTCGCCACTGGCCTGAGTCCCTCATACGCAATGGTGATTATTCCGGTGCTTCTAACTGGAGTAGGAATGGGCATGTTTCAAACGCTCAATAGTGCGATCATCGCGATCGATTGCGACCCACGCTATTTCGGTCGAGTAACCGCGCTCATCGGTATGTCTTTTGCAGCATTTATGTTGATCGGATGGCCCGTAGGATATCTCGCGGATCTTGCTGGTGAGCGAATAGCCTTCGTTGTCATGGGTGGTCTAGTCCTCGTGGGGGTCGTGGCTCTAACTGCGATCATCTCGAAAACTCCTGCACCTACCCGTTTGTCAGCGCAAACTGAGACCCCGGCAGACTAGAGTCCTAGATTCGACACAGCAGATCATCTATTCTTAGCCTATGTCACGTTTACCCATTTCCGTGCTCGACCTCGCGATGGCTACAACAGCCGATTCGACTTCGAGTGCCCTCAGTAACGCTGTACGACTGGCACAGTGTGCTGATGAATTAGGGTTCCACCGTTTTTGGGTAGCTGAACACCATAATATGGATACCGTCGCAAGTACCAACCCAGCTGTTTTAATTGCCCATCTAGCATCTCAGACACCTCGTATTCGTCTGGGATCCGGAGGAGTGATGTTACCGAATCATGCTCCTCTCGTTATTGCAGAACAATTTGCCCTCCTTGAGGCTCTGCATCCGGACAGAATTGATCTCGGTATCGGCAGAGCGCCGGGTTCGGACCAACACACTGCAGCTGCTCTTCGCAGAACTCCTGACAATCGTGATGCTGAAAACTTCCCCATGAACTTAATCGACCTGATGGGACTATTGGGAGACGAACGAGCTGAACAAGGTGCATGGACACATCTTTCGGCAACTCCGGCAGCTACTTCATATCCCGACATCTTCCTGCTCGGCTCATCAAACTTCAGTGCGGAGTTGTCAGGCATGCTTGGTCTTCCATTTGTGTTCGCAAATCACTTCGATACTGGCGGCACGATGCAGGCGGTCGAAATCTACAGGCGCAGCTTCAGGCCGTCAGTCATACTGGACGACCCCTACACCATGGTCACGGCTTCAGTGATAGTTTCTGAGACTCGAGAGGAAGCTGAATGGCAATCCGGACCGGGACGCATACGAAAATACGGAATGCGTACTGGTCGTAGAGGACCCCTGATATCTCCTGAAGAAGCGGCAGATCACCCTGATTTGCCGGCTGCGAAGGCCATGCCCAGTAATTCAATTATTGGGACAGCAGAAGACGTATTGATTGGACTTGAGTCACTTACCAAAGCCACGGAGGCATCTGAGTTGATGATTTCCACATCCACATTCAGTATCGAAAACAGACTCAAAACTCTCCGATTATTGACAGAGGTTTGGAGCAAAGATCCAGTGGCGACTGAAGACTCCGATCTGACTCCACAAGAGGCGCTGGCCTGACTTACCCAATAAATACCTGTAACATGGAAGCATCTTGAGTTAGGGAGCCTCTCATGCCAAAGCAAGTTACAAATGTTGCTGCTGACGATGCTTTGACACAGATCTACCGTCTAGCCAATGACGAAGGCGAAGAAGTCATTGCTGCTCGGCTAGCTGAGAGACTTGAACTGAAACCCGCCTCAATGGCAGGGATGCTGGGTCGACTGAAACGAGACAAACTCGTGAAAGTTGATCCAAAAAAACGTGTCACACTTACAAGCGAAGGCTTTAGAAGAGCAGAAAATATGGTCCGGCGGCACCGATTGGCCGAATGCCTCCTCGTGAACGTACTTGGTCTTGACTGGTGGCAGGCGTATGAGGAAGCTCATTTAATGGAGCACTCAATATCTGACGTGACCGAGCCACTTATTGTGGAGCGACTTGGGAATCCAACCACCTCACCATTTGGTGCGGCTATCCCTGGGATTGGAGATGCCTCATCTATGTCCCAAAAGCGACTCTCCGATCAAAAGGATGGAACAGTACATACGATTGATCGGGTGTTCGAAGAAGATGAAGAATTACTGCGATTCTTTGAGACTGAAGCACTGCAACCTGGGGCAACAGTGACGATCACTGACCGTGCTCCCTACCGCGGAACTATCACAATCTCCGTTGCGAATAAAGAAATTGTGCTCGGACTTGAAGCAGGCAGTAGAATTTGGGTCCAATAGACGGACGTCATTGTTAGTAGACCTAATCTCCTTTGTACCGCATCTACCAGCGCATTCAACATTCGTGCGATTTGACAAAAATTATTAGCATACACTAATGTATTATCAATACATAAACATATATTTTAAGGATGTACGGATGTCTCTAGGGAATATCGTTGCACGAATGATAATTATGATGACTGCCCCTATTGGCTTAATGATGAGCTCATGTACCACTGACGAGGCAAGCTTGACTGTCTATTCAGGCCGTTCAGAAAACCTTATTGGCCCGATACTTGAATCATATGAGCTGGCAAGTGGTGTCAAGGTGGATGTGAAGTATGGAAAAACATCCGAGATCACGGCTTTGCTGCTCGAAGAGGGTGACAAAACACCGGCCGATATCTTCATTGCTCAGGATGCTGGAGCACTTGGTGCTATACAGGAAGCAGGTATGCTTGCCCCAATCCCAGAAGATATTCTTCGTCTAGTTGGCTCAGAGTTCCGTTCAACAACCGGAGAATGGACTGGAATATCTGGGAGGGCCCGCACTATTGTCTACAACACTGCAGCGGTTAGTCCTGACCAACTGCCGTCATCGATACTTGATTTCACTAAGCCTGAGTGGCGAGGAAGAATTGGGTGGGCGCCTACAAACGGTTCATTCCAGGCGTTTGTGACAGCGATCAGAATTCACCATGGTGAGGAAATAGCACGAGATTGGCTGACAGGAATCATGGCAAATGATCCCAAGGTGTATCCCAAGAACACACCAATCGTTGCAGCGGCGGCGGCGGGAGAGATAGATGTAGGATTCGTCAATCACTACTACCTACACCGATTCCTGGCCGAAGAAGGAGAGAACTTCGGGGCACGAAACTACTACACTGCACCAGATGATATTGGCACCCTCATAAATGTCGCCGGAGCTGGAATCATTAGCTCGTCCAAAAATCACTCTCAAGCTCACGGATTACTCAGGTTCTTGCTGGGAGACGTCTCGCAACTATATTTCAGTGAAAATACGTATGAATATACTTTATCTATTGGGGCCAGCTCATATGCGAGTATCCCAAAACTAGATACGATTGGGGCGATATCCATAGACCTTAGTCAAATGAAAGACCTGGAGGGAACTCTCCGTCTATTAAAAGAAGTTGGTGCCCTCGACTGACCCACAACAGTCTCGCAAGTGGACCTAGAACACAAGAGGGGACTTATCGAGGGTTAACCCCACTCGATCGCCAACGTGTACCTGCATCTGATTTGCACTAGGTTGTCTAATGTAGATTTTATTCCCATCAATCAGCTCCACTAATACCTTCCGGTAATATCCAAAATATTGGATATCCAGTACTAGTCCATCGGCCCCCTCACCTTTTATTACAATACTGTCCGGAGGAATCACCAAAGAAATCGAAGTAGCTCCACTGGTGACCGAGATAGTACCAAGTGGCCATGCCAACGTGGAGGCTCCGGCGACATCGTAAGTAATAATATTGGAGTCTCCGAAGAACCTAGCAACAGAAATAGACGCTGGCCGTAGAAACAGATCTTCGCCTGTACCAAGCTGCCGAATCATTCCATCCTCCATGAATGCAACACGATCAGCCATTATGAGAGCTTCCTCC
>CAZSFJ010000122.1:0-3850 GCA_964606125.1 uncultured Dehalococcoidaceae bacterium
GGAAATAGTTCTCTTCGGTACGCTAGACAGTCGTAGACCATTCGAAGAAGTGGTTGCCGGATACTATCTCCCCACTGTGACGATTGCTCTGGGTGACCCAAGTGATCTTGAGCGCGACTACCAAGTCGATCTACTCGTAGGCCGTGAAACTGTGGCTGAGCCAGACCTAGTGATGGCATACATTTGCGAAAATATGGTCTGCAAATTACCTACCAGTTCCGTGACAGATATGCATCAACAACTGGAGACCCTCACGGACGTTAACTAATATGAACCGCACCTCTACTCCGAATCCAGAAGAACGAGTAAGCATCTGGACGCTCCCTAAATTTGCCGATTATCGACTTCTGTGGGTCGCGAGTATCGCTCAGGTGACA
This sequence comes from uncultured Dehalococcoidaceae bacterium, assembly GCA_964606125.1. Lineage (GTDB taxonomy): Bacteria > Chloroflexota > Dehalococcoidia > UBA2979 > UBA2979 > UBA2979. The sequence continues at coordinate 378 of CAZSFJ010000122.1, forward strand.
GCATCACAAATTCGATTCCTTGCCATTCCGCAATGGCTATTGGAGGAGACTGGTAGTCCTGCGCAAGTAGGACTTATTGGACTCGTCCAACTTGTGATACAGGGTTTTGCCGTCATTTGGGGAGGGGCAATTGCCGACCGTTTTGACAGAAGATTTGTGATGTCGCTTGCCAATTTTGCAACCTTCGCTGCTCTAGCGATAATTTTCGTTGCAAACTCCACAGATGCTCTGAGACCCTGGCATTTATATCTTGGAGTGGCATTCCTTTCCGGTTCCTGGGCCCTAGCTTCACCGGCTCGGGCATCACTGACGCCTCGAGTAGTGCCAAAACAATATCTGGGTATCGCTGTAACTGTCGACGTTGCAGCACAGAACGCTGGGTGGATTGCAGGAAGCCTTTTGTTTATGGTGATGGCTATATTCGCAGACGTGAACACCTCATTCCTGCTTGCCACTGGTATGGCTGGACTCTCTATGATCCTCCCGCTTCTTATAAAAGCAAGTGGCAAAGTCGAAACCCACGGCGATGAATCAGTCATCCGTTCAACCATTGAGGGTTTCCATTACGTCCGCAAACATCCGATCCTACCGGGACTTTTTGCGCTTGATTGGGGAATAACGGTGGTAGCGTTTTACCGTGAAATCCTACCTGTATTAGCAGTCGGACTGTTCGCCGGAGGTGCATTCGCTACGGGCATGCTTGGTTGGTCAAGTTCCTTAGGAGCATTGCTCGGTTCGGTGTTTGCATTGTCTCTCGCCAAAATCCGAGCAAAGGGTTGGCTAGTGCTTGTCGCAACTTTTGTCTACGCGGTGCTCCTCATTGGTCTCGGTGCTGCCCAGTGGCTTTGGATGGGTGCTCTGTTCGTTGGGCTCCTTGCTGCAGCCGATTCAATCACTGTCGTTGCCAGACAAACTACGGTTCAATTGACTACTCCTGATCACATGCGTGGACGCGCGTTCGCTTTTATGGTGTTGGCCGCACAGACTGCAAATAACCTCGGGATACTATGGATTGGTTTCTTTTCCGAAAGGCTTGGGGTAGATACGACTATGTATCTTGGTGGTGCTCTTGCACTTCTGGCGACAGCTACCATCGGGCTACTCAATCGGCCAATCCGTGAATATCGACAAAATATCGAATAGCGTTTTGGCATGAACACGAAATAGAGTTACACTCCAACCACAAATTCGATAATCACCGAAATATGAAATGTAAGGATGCCATACTGTGACGTCAGAAATACCTGAATACACCGATATTACCTATGAAGTCAAAGATCGCATAGCCAATATCACTCTCAATAGACCTGAAAAATTGAACGCACTCTCGAATAATTTGAGGGCGGAACTCATCCACGCAATGAAGTGGGCTGAATCAGAGTCAGACGTGGGCGTAATCGTGCTCTCTGGGGCTGGACGGGCTTTCTCAGCGGGATATGATTTAACGCCTGCTAGAGCGGCGGGAGACGATAATGACTATGTGCACCCACGATCGCTGTTGCCCGATACTGGTACTACGCACCCTGGGCCACAAGAGTGGGCAAGGCACGTCACAATGAACAACTGGTTTATTTGGGAGCTCTCCAAACCAGTAGTCGCAAAAATCCATGGGTACTGCTTAGCCGGAGGCACCGAACTTGCCTCAGTCTGTGATTTCAGAATACTTGCAGACGGAACACAAGTTGGATATCCACCGGTACGAGCAATGACAACTATGGACATGATGTGGACACCTTGGCATATGCCTATGGCGAAGGCGCGGGAATTTGCATACATTGGAGACTCATATTCTGCTGAGGAGATGGTAGATCTAGGGTGGGCAAATTACTCAATTCCACAAGACCAATTAGATGAATTCGTTGACAAATTCGCTTCCAGAATGGCGTTTATCGACAACGATATGCTGATGTATTCCAAGAGAGCGGTAAACCGTCAGTATGAAATTATGGGGATCCGAACAGGACTTGCATCAGGCTTTGATATCCAGGCACTTTCAACCTATCGACCAGCGGCAGGAGAATTCGGAAGACGTAGCAGTGAAGATGGCCTCAAGGCTGCGTTAGAATGGAGAGATGGACCATTCCGTGACTTCAGAGGGGCTTATGAATCGGCCACCCAGCACAGGGACCGTTCACTTCCAGGATCATCTGGAAATGAAGGACCTTCGACCTACGGACAGGATAATTCCTGACCTGTCCGGCCGTAATACAAAAACAAACCACCTCAGGAGTCCAATAGCATATTTGGTCTGGTGAGCGCCAGGATGAGGTCACTCGGACTGATTCTTTTGATCGTAATGGCGGTCAGCACACTGTGTGGGCTTGGCACGTGGCAACTATATCGGCTCGACTGGAAAACAGATCTAGTCAATGATCGAAACCTTGGTCTTTCTCAACCGCCACTTCTTATAACTGAAGAATATGAGTCAAATCTAGACAATATCGACTGGAAGAGAGTGGAAGTCTCTGGCGATTGGTTAGATCCCACCTTGATTGTAGGAAACCGGGCTCGAGCAGGTGTGCGCGGCCTGGAATATGTCAAAGCCCTTCGTATATCCGAGGGCCATGCAGTTTTAGTAAATCTTGGGTGGAGCCGTGAGGTCCACAAAGATCTCGTCCTAGCAGATATTGATGAATTATTTGTCGGCTCGGAGAGTCTGAAGGGATTGGCAATCAATCGTTCTCAAATCACGGCAAGTAAGACTAAAGACGGGCTATGGACGAAATTCTCTCCCCTATCGATGACAACTGAATTCCCAAGTACCCAATTGCTGAGCTGGACCATCACTGAAGGTAGTCTCGACGGTGATTTTACCTCTCGATCAAAACTACTGAAAAATGGGTTCACACCGTTCATAAATACCACCCCACATCTCGAGTACGCCTTAACATGGTTCGGAATAGCCGGTGTACTACTGATAGTAGTATTTGTTCGACTTCGGAATAGTAACAAAAAGCCGAAAGCAGACTAGAAAACAAAAATGATAGACGAAATCAAGTCCTACTTCACGGGCTACAAGTGCTCTCGTTGCCACAAATATTACTCTGGCGATGCGTTGCAAACTGTATGCCGTGACGAGTATTGTGGTCGCCCGCTTATTGCAAATTATGATCTGAATGGAGCGCAATCGAGCCTCTCACTTGAAACTCTAAAGAATCGATCTGACTCCATGTGGCGGTATGGAGAAGTCCTTTTAGTTGACCCATCCCAAGCTATTACATTAGGCGAAGGACTTACTCCACTGCTCCGAACAGATCGCTTAGGTGCAATTGCGCAGGGTTCTTCAGATACACCTTTTCATCTGTGGGTCAAAGATGAATCGTCTAACCCAACCGGGAGCTTTAAGGCACGCGGTTTGTGCATGGCAATATCGGTCTTAAATAGCCTCGACGCCTCAGCGGCTGCTCTGCCTACTGCCGGGAATGCTGGCGCGGCCGCGGCAGCTTATGCCGCACGAGCGGGAATGGATTGCC
>CAZSFJ010000123.1:0-3818 GCA_964606125.1 uncultured Dehalococcoidaceae bacterium
CACATCAGTTGGTGTGTCAAGATCTCTGTGGGCTCTGTTCAAATCTTGAATTTCAGTTCGGCTGGCATAAACTAACGTAAAATTGCCCCCGCTAGTAGGCAAGTACGGAAGGGTATCAGCAAGGAAAGTCATAGTTTCGGCAGAAGCTTCCGGAATTTCGGTCAGTGGCATCGCTAGCACTTCATAATCCCATTTGCCGAGGGACAAAGACATCAGACTAAGGATTCTACGGCCGTCTTCGCAGCGTTGATTAGAGGATTAGGCAGGATGCCGATGAGTAGAATCCCAACCATCATGGCCACTAAAACAGTCTGCTGCCAACCATCAGGCCGTATCGCTGAGTCTTCGGAAGGTTCATCCAGCCACATCATCCTCAACCACCGGAGATAATAGTAAGCTGAAATAGCAGTGTTCAATACTGCAACTGCAACAAGTCCTACCAACCATAAATCTCCGCCAGTAATCGCCGCGTTAAAAACGTAAACTTTTGCGATGAAGCCAGCCGTGGGCGGAATACCAGTCAACGAGAGAAGACTAATAGAAAGTACCACCGCTACAAGAGGCGATCTTTTGATGAGTCCTGCAAAGTCAGTGAGTTCACTCGACCCCAATTTCGATCTTATGAAATGAACCGAAAGAAACGCCCCGAGGTTTGTAAACAGATAGGTGGCCACGAAAAAAGTGACTGCACTGGCGCCAGAGACAGACCCTGCAGTGAGTGCCGCTAATCCTACTGCTATATTGCCCGCCTGAGCTATAGAAGAATATCCGAGGAGCCGTTTTGCGTCCGTCTGTCTCAGTGCTCCTAAATTACCAATGATCATAGAAGCAACAGCGAGTATTACGAAGATACGACTTAAATCAGTTGCTAAATAGAAATCGCCGCCGCCTAAACCACTGTAAATAAGTCTCAATGCAACGGCAAAACCAGTCGCTTTTGACGCCACTGATAGAAAGGAGCCTATCGCACTTGGCGCGCCTTGATACACATCTGGCGCCCATCCATGAAATGGAGCCAGAGCCATTTTGTACCCTAACCCAGCCACAACAAACATTAGCGAGAGCAGAAGTACTAGCCGGTATTCTTCCGGTGCGGACTCCGCAAAATTCAATATTTGGTCGAGCGACACCATTCCACTCACCCCAAAAAGAAATACAAAGCCGTAGAGCAACACTGCCGCGGCGACCGCACCTGTGAGCAGGTACTTCAATCCAGCTTCTGCCCCTTTATCATCCTTTACGATGGCTACGAGAATAAATTGTGATATGGATGTTGTTTCAATGGCGATAAAAATCGTAATTAGATCACTAGCCTGAGTCAGGATGGTCATCGAAGCTGCTGCGGTGAGAAGGAGCGCATAGAATTCTATGCTCCGCTCGATAGTATCAGCCCAGGTTCGAGTCGCCAGAACTATTGACAAGGTAGCAACGACGATGACTATCGAGAAGAAATTCGAAAAAGCATCGATCCGCACCGATCCACCTAAGGCAATAGATTCCGTGCCTGCCATGTGGTGAGTAGCCAACCAAAGCATGGCAACAATAAGAGCTAGGCAGGTCAACGTGAATGAGTAAGTTCGTGCTGGCGAAATGAGACCAATAAGTAATACCGCGCCTGACCCAACAAACAGCGTAATCGCGGGCCCTATCACGTTTAAATGCTCCGCGAGATTCATATGCCCCCCTCCAGCACTGTCACTATGCCACTGACTTGCTGCAACCCAGTCTCAACTATTTCGGCAAGAATCGCTGGATATATCCCAAACAAAACTATTGGAATGATTAGTGCCACAATGGCTGTCCATTCTGGCCAGGAAGTGCTATCGCGCAAATGTTCCCATTTTGGGTCTGCTGGTCCATGAAGAACCCTCTGCACCATCCATAGGATATAACCGGACGATAGGACCACGCCAATGATTCCCATGGTAGTGGCCACGGGATGCGCTTCGAACGCCCCTAGGAATACCGTAAGTTCTGCTACGAACCCTGAGAGACCGGGCAAACCCAATGATGCCAGACCAGCGAATATCATAATTATTCCACCCTTAGGCAAATGATGTATCAGTCCAGACATTTCCGAAATTTTTCTTGTGTGCGTTCGGTCATAGAAATAGCCCACCATCACAAACAAAAGCCCCGTAATCGTCCCATGTGTAAACATCTGTAGTGCCGCTCCGCTAAAACCTACAGCTCCCATCGCACTTATACCGAGGAGAACATACCCCATATGTGACACTGAAGAGTATGCAATTAATCTCTTTAGATCTGTCTGTCGCAAAGTAATCACACCTCCCCATATGATGGATAATCCCGCCAAACCAGCCAAGATGTCCTGTGACTGTAACGCCGCATCAGGCATCAGCGGAATAGCTATTCGTAATATGCCGTATCCCCCCATTTTCAGTAGAACGCCAGCGAGCATCACTGATACCGCGGTAGGCGCATCCGTATGGGCATCCGGCAGCCAAGTGTGAACAGGCACCACTGGCAGTTTTACTAGGAATGCGAGCATGATCGCCCAAAACACAATGGACATTGGAAGTACGGTCTCGTTAACTGGTGATTCGGTTAACTGTTGTATATCGAATGAGCCTCCAGCTGCACCTAAAAGTAGGAACCCTGCAAGCATCAGAGCTGAACCGGCCAGAGTATAAATAAGGAATTTGGTGGCGGAATATAGTTTCCGTCCGGTTCCCCATCGGGAAATCAACATGAACATGGGCAGAAGTTCTAGCTCCCAAAATAGGAAAAATTGGATGAGGTCGAGAGACAAAAAGACTCCAGCAATTGCACTCTCGAGCAACAGAAGCCAGGCGAAATATTGCCCGGGTTTTTCGTCAATTTTCCAAGACACTAATACTGATACGACCCCCAACAGTCCTAGGAGCAGAATCATTGGTGCGGACAGACCGTCAACCCCTAAGCCAAAACCAAGCGTAACTACATCTGTTTGTATCCAATTAGTGCTGTCAACAAACTGCATACCCCCGGCCGTTGAGTCGTAGGCGACATATACGACTATGGACAAAATGAATGCCAACGTGGAGAAAAATAGTGCTATCCATCTCGATTCGGTTTTACGATGCTCAGGGACAAACAAAGTCATAATTGAACCAGCAAGAGGCAATAACAAGAAACCAGTTAGCACTTATTGACTCCCTTACTATCTACTTCGGAGGAATTAGATTCTTCGGATTCATCATTTTTAAGGAGTAGTCAATGATCGCCTGAATATCTATTCCAAACACGCTCAACATGTCCCCAGAAAGCACCATGAAACCACCAAGAATTGCTACTAATCCGACCATATAAACGGATGTATAACTCTGGACTTGACCGGTCGCAGATCTCCGCAAGCCCTCTCCTATCAGCTTTGTTGCGGAAGCAACACCATTAACAACTGTCTCAATCACCAATTTGTCGATAAGTTCAGCCCCTCTAGCAAGTCCGGCTAATAGAATTCCTCTTACGAGCCGGTCTTCCGCCACCTCGTTCACATAGTAGAGACGGGATACCGTCGAGTGTATTCTCGGCATTCTGGAACTTATGTCACTGGCCTGCGGTCGCTTGGCTAAATAAATAGCTGCCGCAACGCCGATACCAGCTAATGCTGCAAGAGTCGAAATCATCAGTATCAGTCCTTCAACATGGAAATGGAAGTGACGCATCCCCTCAGGTAGCGCCCCTTCCACAAATTCGCCAAAATGCATGAATGCAAAAAAACCAAATGTAATTGCGGCGAGAGACCCAATGATCATAGGGATTCCCATGGTAGGAGGTGACTCGTGCGGAGGGCCGGAATGAGTGTCTGCATGGTC
>CAZSFJ010000124.1:0-3816 GCA_964606125.1 uncultured Dehalococcoidaceae bacterium
GAAAGCCTGCGCCATCATATCGTTGCCCGGCTTCTGACTCTCTGGGCCCTCAGGCCCATATGTAGTGCCAAGCGCATATATCAATCGAGAGTTCAATTCCCTGCAGGCCTCATATCCGAGGCCGGCCCGATCGAGGGCTCCTGGCGACAATGTACCAACGAGCACATCTGTTTCTTGAATCAATTTCCTGACGATTGACATTCCCTCCGGCTTAGAAAAATCCAAAGCGAGACTTCTCTTCCCTCGATTGTTCGCATGAAATACCGGTACTGCAGGATTCGACTCAGAGGCCGGGATATGTCTTGAGTTGTCAGGTGATTTGGGATTCTCGATTTTTATGATCTCGCACCCAAGATCTCGGAGAAGCTGACAACATTGTGGCCCCATAATCAACTGAGTGAACTCGAGTACACGAATACCTGCTAACGGTCCGTCCATGCTGTCACCTTCCAAATATCGTGAGATCGCTATTCTATGTCGGAAAAGACAAGATTGTGGTACAAATTCTTCTACGATGGCATTACCGCTAGAAAATCTACGAGTGGTTGAAGTGGCAAGTTTCTTAGCAGCCCCTTCTGCTGCCGCATTGATGGCGGACATGGGTGCTGAGGTCATAAAAGTTGAACCGCCAGATGGTGACACCTTCAGAGGAAATCGCACTCACCTACATAAAGGTCGGTCTATCAATTATGTGTTCGAAGTTGATAATCGTGGCAAGCAATCTATCGCAATAGATCTGAACAAATCGAAAGCCCAAGACGTAGTTCATCAACTCATAGGCACTGCTGATGTCTTCGTCACAAACCTCACATCGGATCGGACAGCAAAATATTCATTAGATTACGAGACTCTGAAAAAAGTAAAGCCGGATATCGTGTACGGGCATTTAGTCGGATACAGCGGTACCGGCCCAGAGGCTGATCGGCCTGGGTTCGATAGTACAGCTTTCTGGGCTCGGTCCGGAGTGATGAGCCTGATGGGAGAAATGGGTGGCCCGGCTGTACAAAGTCGACCTGGGCAGGGCGATCATCCCACGGGAGTAAATCTGCTTGCCGCGATTCTCGCAGCACTCAGATTACGTGACCAAACCGGCATGGCCCAAAAGGCAGAAGTCTCACTCTTGCGCACTGGTCTCTGGACTATTGCGACTGATATGCAGCAGGCACTAAATCTTCCAGGTCATACTCCACAACAATTCAACCGAGCCACTCATGCCCTCCTCATCCGGAGCGCATATGAAACTAAGGATGGACGATGGATTATGTTGACAATGCACAACGTCCCCCGATATTGGCCAAGCCTCTGTAAGGCGCTCGGCAGAAATGACTGGGCTTCGGACGAAAGATTCATCTCGAACGCCGCTATGCTCGAACACGGTCCGGAAATTGTAGAAGAGTTGCAGAGGGAATTCCGCTCACAGGATCTCGAACATTGGGCACGAATGCTGGACCAAACCGGATGCATTTGGGCAGCAGCCGCGTCACTTGATGAGGTCACGGAAGACCCTCTCCTCGCATCCCAGGGAGCCATACAAACATTGCAGGACGTCGACGGGACTGATTATAAAATCGTGTCTACTCCGTTTAATATTGAAGGAGCCGATATTAAACCTAAGCAGCGAGCCCCTTTAGTCGGTGAACACAATCACCAAGTACTTAAAGAAGCCGGATTCTCCGATGACGATATCGCAAATCTTGCAGTGGAAGGTATTTTTACTGCCGGAACGGATAACGAAAATTCATTCTTTGATAGATGATTATCTCTGGATTAACTCTATCCGAACATTGTCTGGTGCCTGAAGAAAACAAATTCTTATCGCACCCATCTCAATTGGTCCATCTAGCAATTCAGCCCCTAGATCGGTCAGACGTGCTATATCCGCCTCGAGGTTTTCCGAATCCAGACCAAAATGCTCCAGCCCTTCTCGAACCCCAGCATAGCCGTCGGCCAGCGTCTGTGTGGATTGAGGGCCAGAAATATTAACCGTCAAACCATTTTCACTTTCGCATGCAACAAACTGGTCACCGCTATCTCTCATGACATCACTCAAAATCTTGAAATTAAATGCTTTTACCCACCAGTCAGCACATTCCCGAGGGTTATTCGACTTCAAATGAATATGATTTATTGCAAAGCTCATAGATTTAATACTCCCAATTTCCACTTACACTGGATACACCATAACTATTCAGATCAAGCGAGGTCTACCGGAAGGTAAAAATATGCCATTAGTACTAGTCCACGGGAATCCTGAAACCGCCGCAATATGGGACGAATTGATTCCTCATCTCAACACCGATAATGTTCTTACTTTGACTCCTCCGGGGTTTGGAGCGCCACTCCCACCTAATTTTGATGCCACCAGTGATGGTTACCTGAACTGGCTCATCAGTGAACTAGAAAATATAGATGGTCCGGTCGATTTGGTTGGACACGACTGGGGTGGTGGCCACGTCGTGCGACTTGCCTGTGAACGTCCTGACCTTATCCATTCTTGGACTACTGACATCATCGGTGTTTTCACGCCCGAGTATGTCTGGCACGATAACGCTCAGATCTGGCAAACCCCAGGAGCTGGCGAAGAAGCAGTTGCTACTATGGCAAATACTCCCAACGAGGCCACGGCTCAGCGTTTTGAATCATTAGGAATGACTAAATCAATTGCCGAACAGGTAGCCCCATGGATTAATGCTGATATGGCCCAATGCATCCTTTCCCTGTACAGATCGGCAGCTCAACCAGTCCTCGGAAATATGTTCGACGGATTAGCACGCGCCTCAGAGAGACCTGGTCTAGCCCTAATAGCCACTGACGACCCTTTTGTTGGTGGAGAAGTACTCGGACGAAAAGCCGCTGCTCAGGCACAGGCACAAGTAGGAATCATTGACGGTGAAGGTCACTGGTGGATGTGTACAAATCCTGAAAAAGGTGCACAGATCATTAACGACTTCCTGAAGAATCTTTAATCTCCAAAAAGAACATAAATCTACCAATATCCCACGCGTGTTATAGATTTAATCTTGTTTGGTAGCCGGCATACCTCTATAAAATTAATATAGAAAATCTCACACTTTCTCAAATCACCATGAGATTTTAGTAGGTACGGTTAGCAGTCATACATGATCAAAAAATATATCTATATGGGACTCGGTTTTATGTTCGTAGGACTGGCTTTCATCGGAGTATTCATACCTGGCTTACCAACGACGGTGTTTGTTCTACTCGCGGCTTGGGCATTTTCACGATCCTCAGAGAAATTTGAGAAATGGTTACTGAATCACCCAATTTTCGGGAAGCTCCTCAGGGACTGGAGAGACTACGGCGGATTAAGTGTTAAATCGAAAATTACAGCAGTCGTACTGATCATCCCAACTTTTTCTGCAACTATCATTCTGACGTCATTTCCGATTTACGCCGATATTGCCTTCGCCATAGGTGCTGTGGTCCTTTGCACTTTCCTAATTAGTCGACCTGTACCGCCCCAGAACAGTGAACAGCAGACGAGCGGAGCTAACTGAAGACCCTATGGGTAACACTGAACACGTGCTTCTTGTGAACTTGGGGTCGCCGAAATCTCTTAAGGTTGAGGATGTACACACTTACCTTAAGGAATTCCTATCGGATGATCTCGTAATTGATCTCCCAAAACTGGTTCAGCAAGCCCTACTCCGATGCTTCATACTGCCATTCAGACCGAAAAAGACCAAAGAAGCATACGAACTTATCTGGAGTGAAGCTGGTTCACCGCTACTCGTCAATACTCAAAACATAGCGGATGCACTGTCAGAGCAAACCGGCTGGCGAGTAGATATAGCT
>CAZSFJ010000125.1:0-3785 GCA_964606125.1 uncultured Dehalococcoidaceae bacterium
AACTACATTTGATCCAGCCTCTCGGCTTTAATTTCGACGAATCTCATTTGCGACGGGCGTCATTAGACTACGCAGACCTTACGGTGATCACGGAACATGAAAATTTCGCAGCATATGTACGCTCCCATGAAGACAGAAGGATATTCGCAGTCACCACTAAGGCCAGGCGTGTCTATGCTGAAGCTAAATTCTCAGAAAATGACTCTCTACTATTTGGACGGGAAGATACAGGACTTCCTGACGAAATTATTAACGGTATACCGTCAGACCAGCGACTACTCATCCCCATGAGGCCAGCTAACCGAAGTCTGAACCTTTCTAATTCTGTTGCCTTGATCGCGTATGAAGCTTGGAGACAGACGGATTTTCAAGGCCGAATACCTTGAGTCATCTCACCAGTTCATCAGCTCAACGCACTCGCCATCCTCTACCCGAATTACTCGAGACGCGATCTCCGTAACGAGCAGTTGATCATGGCTCGCGCAAAGAACAGTGCCATCGTACTTCTTAAGTGCCTGAACAAGTTTTCGTCGCGTAGTTGCATCAAGGTGGTTCGTAGGCTCATCAAGTATCAGAACATTGGACGGTTGAATCAAAAATTTCGCAAGCGCAACTCTACTTTTCTCTCCCCCTGAAAGCACAGAAATTGATTTGAATACCTGATCACCCGTGAAAAGAAATTGTCCTAAGACCTTCCTAATCTCAGTTTCTGACTGACCCTGTGCAACAGATTTTACTTCTTCAATAACCGACAACTCACGCTTGAGTGCCTCATCTTGATGCTGGTCGTAGTACGCCGGTTCTGCTCTTTCAGCCCAACTCACCTGACCTTCGGTTGGTTCAAATTCACCCCAAATTGCCCGCAAAAAAGTACTCTTGCCACCTCCGTTTGGTCCGACTAATAGTACTTTCTCACCTCTCTCTACCAACAAATTTGCGTCAATGAGTACAGGCTCTTCTTCCCATATATGACCCAGATGCTCGACCGTGATAACTTCGCGTTCTACTCGTCCTGAAGACTCTAGCTGAAAAGAAACATCTTTCTCTTTGTCAGGCACCTTCGTTCTGACTCTCTTTGCGAGCGCCTTCTCACGAGAGGCTACGAGCGTGGCTTTTGTAGCCTTACTACGAAACCGTTCGATGAAGCGCTCTTGCCTCGAAATTTCACGATTTTCGCGATCTGCAGTCTTTTGTAGAAGAACAATATCTTTGGCCTTTTGTGATAAAAATTCTGAATAATTGCCTATATAACTCCGAATCTTTCCGTCACGTAGTTCTATTATTCGGGTCGAGACCACATCCAAGAATTCACGATCATGCGTGACCAAAAGAAGCGACCCAGAAAACTGAGTCAAATATTCCGACAGCCATATTTTTGCGCTCGTGTCTAGATGATTTGTCGGCTCATCAAGTAGTAGGTGATCAGGATTCCGAACAAGCACCTTTGCTAGTCCTATACGCATCTTCCAACCACCGGAAAAGTCACCACAGGCCTTTTGTCGATCTTCCACCAAAAAACCCAAGCCATCTAATACACGGCCTATACGCTGTTCGATTCTGTACCCATCCAATGATTCAAATTGGGAAAACAGAGAGGCTTGCCTATCGATCAATTCATCGATATCACCATTGCCGTCACTGATTTGATCCGCTATCTCTTCCAGCTGTTTTTGTACTGCAGTGACATCAGCAAAAGCCACCCACATCTCCTGCAGCAAGACTCGGTCACTTTCAAAAGGGACGTCTTGTTGGAGATAACTCAGCGACCCGTCAGTATGTCGGGCCAGACCATCGTCTGGATCTCCCATACCTGCAATCAATTCAAGAAGTGTCGACTTCCCGGTGCCATTAGGTCCAACAAGTCCGACCTTCTCACCGTCACTTACAGTAAAGGAAACGTCCTCAAGGACCGAGACCGGACCGAATGACTTAGTCAGCTGTTCAACAAGAATCACGATAAGACCATAGTAGTACGGGCATCCGCAACAGTAACCAACCGACCTGCAATTGCAAAGGGAACACTCTTGACCTGACTGATCAACTCTGCAGTAGCGGTCGAACTAATCGACCAAATCGCTCTGCTTCCTCATCGTGTAAGTAGCCTGACAAGCAGAAGGATGTGCAGCCAGCGTCAATAAATTGCTGCAGCGTGTCCGCACATTGCTGTGGATCACCCACAACGGCTATGCCAGCACCTGGTCGAAACCTAGTCAGGCCAGTCCAAAGGTGAGGTGCTATCCACAGACCTTTTTCTGCTGCGAGCTCTTGAACTCGCTGATTGGCTTCGGACCCAGCCACACGGATTTTTAAAAGATCACGCCTGGTTTCGGGTATGTGCTGTATCAGGTCTTCCGCAGCTTGGAGGGCCTCCGCCTCGCTCTCTCGACAGATAATCTGTAAGCGCATGCCAAATTCAAGCTCGGTCTCGCGCTCATGACGAGCAGCAAGACTTCGGAGTTCACTAATATTTTGAGCAATTTGTTCTGGCATGTCACCCCAAAACAAATGCACATCAGAGTGCTTAGCAGATAATTCCCATGCCGCCGCCGAACCACCACCCAGATAAAAACGCGGCTGTCGCGAAGGCTTTGGATTGATGCTTGCACCTTTGATCTGGTGGAAGTAGCCCTCGAAGTCTACCGGACCCTGTTCGGCCCAAAGCAGTTTCATGATCGTCACCTCCTCATCCATAAGGGCGTAGCGCTCTTCTTTGGTGTACGTGACACCTTCAGACTTCACCTCTTCATCTGCCTGACCCGCAATCAGATTGACACAAATACGACCATCACTCATCTGATCAAATGCGGAGATCATCTTAGCTAACAAAACAGGGTTGATATAACCAGGCCTGGCAGCGATCAACGAGGATATTTTGCTTGTGTTTGCCGTGACAAATGCGCCGGTGATATAGGCTTCCCAGCACGCTCGGTCAACAGGGATAAGGATATAGTCAAACCCAGACTCTTCGGCTGTCTTGGCAACTTTACTGAGGTATTCTGGTGTGACGTCTATTCCTGCCTCAGGAACACCATAGGCTGTAGTGTCTCCTGCCGTTGGTAAAAACCAACCAAATTCTAAAGGACTATCAGCCATGAGGTACCACCAGCGTCCAACATTCTCTGACCGCTATTGTAGTCATAAATCACAAGCTGATCGTTCTAATGTTTTGGATTCTGATTTTAAGATCAATAGCTAGCGGCAAAGGCTCAGGATAAGCAGTACCACATCGATCACCTCTATACCAAGAAACTGAATCTCCTGTAATTACTGGTGTTTCAGGGAATACGAACGCACTAAACGCAAGAAGACATAGTATGGGACTAACTGTTCATTATCTATTTATCGCCATAGGACCAAAAGGAATACTTTTATGCACATGATTAGACATCTGATCTCAATCGCCTATGGACTTCCTTTTGTGATTATCGGAATCGGCCATTTCCGAAACCCCGAATGGTTTGAGCCCATCGTGCCTGATCTCCTGGGTGCTCCAAGATTTTGGGTTCTAGTGAGTGGAGTCTTTGAAATTCTCTTGGGAGTCTTAGTGTTTTTCCCTCGTACCCGCCGGATCGCAAGTATCGGTTTCGTGGGGATGCTGTTCGCCCTCTACTGGGCGAACGTAAATATGTGGATCAATGATATTGAAGTTGGAGGTACTCGGCTCTCTCAAGGAGGACATGTGCTTCGAGGATTTATTCAAATTCTTTTGATTGCCACTGCGGCGTGGATTGGTGGCCTTATTCCCATCAGGCGCATGAGAAACAGATAGGTGTTCGGTTTATTTC
>CAZSFJ010000126.1:0-3743 GCA_964606125.1 uncultured Dehalococcoidaceae bacterium
CCGCGTCAATTGTTGCAAGAAAAAACATATCTCTGGCTTCGATAAACAACTTGTCATCACTACTAATTTCGGCGCGAACAACCTTTTCAGCCATCTGATCTGCCAATCGTGTAGAATCGGCGTGTGTTTGAACTTGTCGTTGGCCTGCGGTGTATTCTTTCGGCATGTGTGTCCTTCCAGTTACGTAACTAACATAATACTGATTCGTGGGAAGCACCGTTACCATGTCCGGCGAAGGGGTTATATTGCTTAACGTGTAGGTTTTATAGGAGGTATCAATGACTGATTCATACCAATGCATAAAGTGTCCGAGTACAGAGGCGACCACCGGTGAGATTAGGACTACTGGTTCTGGATTTTCTCGATTTCTCAATCTTCAGAATCAGAAATATGCAGCCCTCTCGTGTGCGGACTGTGGCTACACAGAATTTTACAAGCAGTCTGGCGGTGGACTAGCTGGGAATATTTTCGACGTGCTCACCAACTAGTATCTAATGCACGGTGTAGGTGCCTTTTCGATGTTCTTGCCAGCCAAGATCGATAACCGGGTTAGATATCCTCGGTTAGTCGTATACGTGTTCGCGCTTGTTACGGCAGTGAGTTTGTGGCGGAGCCAGCACCACATCTTCGCCCCCGATGGAGGGGCGCAAACTATTGCGGGTATTCCTCTTGATACTTTTTCAGATGCAGCGGCTGCAAATATAATCACTCTTTTTGCTTTATGGGGCACTTCTCAATTACTGATTGCGCTGTTGTTTCTTGCGGTGTTGATTCGATATCGATCACTGATACCGGTGATGTTTGTCATGACTGCGTTCGAGTATACGGGTCGCCTTTTGATCGGGAGCTATAAGCCGTTGCAAGGTCTTATAGACCCCCCTCCTGGCACCCTGGTCAATTTGCCTGTTGTGATTTTGTCACTCGCGATGATTGCCCTATGTGTTCTTGCTAAATCGCGACAGACTAATTAATTACTAGTCATTCTTTCGTGGCTACAAATTAGGTAGTACTCCTGTAGTGTTAGGTGTTGCACATCTCTTACCATCAGGCACCCTTAATCTGAGATACATGGATTATTTTGTTCGAAGACTCGTCACTCAAATGCTTCCCGTTATGTTTTTAGCATCTTTTCTGGTATTCATGGTGGTCCGATTTATTCCTGGGGATCCTGCACTAATTGCCGCTGGCGGTGAAAATCGCATGAGCCCTGAAGCCTATGAAATTGCTCGTGAGCGACTTGGGTTGACTGAGCCTTTCCATACGCAGTATTTCACATGGCTGGGAGGTATTTTCCGAGGTGACTTTGGAACTTCCATGATCAAGGGTGTCCCCGCAGCAGATATAATTTTTGGTGCTTTCCCTGCAAGTATTGAACTGACAGTGTTTGCCCTTGCCTATGGCTGGATTTGGGGTCTCGCATTAGGTATTCTGGCGGCTGTCTATAGGGGGAGATTCTGGGACTATTTCGCTGCCTTGTGGACTGGATTTAACATTGGAGTTCCTTCATTCATTGCAGGACTATTATTTCTACTTATCTTCGCGGTGACCTTGAACTGGTTTCCTGCCTCAGGGCGAGTTCCTTTCTTGTCTGATCCTCTGGATTCTTTGAGGCACGTAGCACTCCCTGCAATTGCGCTCGGGAGCATTGTGTCCGCTAATCTTTCTCGTTATACAAGACAGTCAATACTAGACACACTAACTGAGGATTACATACGTACGGCGCGATCTAAGGGATTGAGGGAGCGTGCCGTGCTGCTTCGGCACGCACTGAAACCGAGTCTTATACCAGCCGTAACTGTGATGGGACTGGAACTTGGCGGTGTCCTCTCAGGGACACTCGTTATTGAGCAGGTATTTACTTGGCCTGGTCTCGGCCGCGCCCTTGTGTCATCAGTTCGAGAACGTGATTACGTAGTTATGCAGTCGATCACTCTTTTGTTGGTGGCGATTTTTCTAACAGCTAACTTGATCACCGATTTGGTGTATGTTGCGCTCGACCCGAGAATTCGCCTGGGAACGAAAGCAGACGCTTAACCTCTACACTGAGGCTATGATTAAGCAAAATTCCACGGCAGATTTATTGGTAGGGGAGGGTGCTGATGGATAAAGCAGCCGTCAGTAAGCGACCACTTCATGGAGTGAAAATTCTAGAATTTGCCTCGATTCTGGCTATCCCATCCTGCGCGTTACATCTTTCTGACATGGGAGCTGAAGTAATCAAAGTTGAGCCGCTGACTGGTGACCCTCATAGGTACGGGATAGGTCCGATACTTCCAGATGAGAGTAAAGGTTTCACCGTGATGAACCGAGGGAAACGCAGTATTTCAATGGATCTCAGCCGGAATGACGCCAAGGAGATTATAGGGAAACTGGTCGAGCAATGTGACGTGGTGTTGATGTCTCTTAAGCTCTCTGATTTGGAAAAATTCGATCTGCGATACGAGGATCTCACGAGATGGAATAACTCAATTATTTATCTGGAACATGCTCCCTATGGGCCTGAAGGTCCGTATGGACAAGATGGTGGATATGATGTCGTCGCTCAGGGTATGTCTGGGTTGGCTTCATTGATGTCACGTGACATCGGGGGAGTACCAGGTTCTTTAACACCGGCAGTTGCAGATATGGCTACTGGTCTAGCGTCGGCACTCGCTGTGGTGACAGCTTTGCGCCACCGAGATGCAACCGGTGAGGGACAAAAGGTGAGTACCAGCTTACTCCAATCATCACTGATTCTTGCAGGAAATAGGATTCACTGGTTTGCGGCCACAGACCCGTCCGCCTGGGACCAAGCTTCTGAAGCTCTGGCGAAAGCTCAGATGGAGGGCTCAGGTTTTGATGAGCAACGAACCATCTTAAATAGTATTACTAATCCGGGGGGCGGCCCAGCAACAAACACATACTTCCGCTATTACCACGCAAGCGATAATTTTTTTGCAGTCGGTGCTCTGAGTCACGGACTGAGGACAAAATTCTGTCAGGTGCTCAATGTGGTGGACCCTCGCACAGGTGATTTTGATATGAGCCGTCCTGAGAATTATGACACGCTCGTACAATTCACTCGCGAATGTGAAGACGTCATTAGAAGCCAGTCAGCCGAGTATTGGATTTCGGAACTGCGTGCTGCGGGTGTGCCGTCAGGTCCATTTAAATTTCCTCATGAGATATTTGATGAGGAGCAAATTACGGCAAATAATTTTGTATTGAGCATGGAGCACTCGAAATTAGGTGAGTACAAGACATTCGGTACTGCAATTAAGATGGAGAAAACACCGGTTTTCCCCACCGAATCTTCACCTGGATTAGGTGAGCACACGACCGAGATACTCGCAGAACTGGATTACGCGGAGGATCATATCGATCGATTAATCCAGGATAATGTGGTGATCCAGTCCGACTAATTGTCAGTAGGATTAGATTGCCGACTCTTACTCCTCCAGATATACTTCAGTCTTGGCGATCTCCCCAGATCGATTGGGTCCGGAGCCCGAAAGATGTCTCCAGTGTGAATTAGTGATGTGTCTGTTTAGGCACGCTCCGGTTAATTTAGGAGACAAATATGCAGTGGAAACATTTGGTAATTTTCTTTTCTCTCTTGCTCTTCGTGGTTGGGTGTTCCGACAACGAAGAAACTGAATCTGTTTCAAGTGAGGCGAGTGAGCCTTTCAAACTTGGACTTATATTAGTCGGTCCAAGGGATGACAATGGTTGGTCCCAGGCACATTTCGAAGGCGCTAGTCACG
>CAZSFJ010000127.1:0-3741 GCA_964606125.1 uncultured Dehalococcoidaceae bacterium
ATCTGAACATCTAACGGTTTCAGTAACGGGAATGACCTGCGCTTCCTGTGTTAGGCGAGTCGAAAAAGTACTACTGTCGACCGAGGGTGTTATGGGTGCGTCGGTGAACCTCATGACGAACAATGCCCAGATCATTATTCAACCGAGTGATGACGATATTACTGATCGATTGTCACATGCAATCAGCAAAATTGGTTATGAACTTGAATTTTCTGACGAAAACGAGGCTATGAGTTGGTGGAGCAGGGTGTTCTCTTATCAGGACCGAGAACTACGCCTGATGACCGCTCGCACGATCGTGGGTATTACGGCGGCGGTTCCGATATTGCTGTTTATGCTCAGTAGCCTTTTCATAGAAAAGCCTGTATTTGCTGATAGATTCTTGTTGTCTGACTATCCTCTGCGGGAGGCAATAGCATTTGGATTAGCAACTATTTCAGTATTCTGGGTAGCGGCTCCGATTCATAGACTGACGTTTCTGTCAGCTCGTCATCGTACGGTTGATATGAATACCCTAATTAGCCTTGGAGTCGGTATAGCCTATTTCTTTTCCAGCTCAGTATTTCTTTTTCCAGATATCTACGGTGAAACGGAAGTTAGACCGTATTTTGATGCCGTGGCATTCATCGTTGCTCTGCTACTGACTGGCCGTGTTGTCGAGGCGAGAGCTCGCAATAGGGCATCAGATTTGCTTCGCACCCTCGTGAATGAGTATCCAACTACAGCAAGAGTGCTCGAGGCAGACGGGAATGAATATAAGATTCCAGTTCAGGCTGTTGTTGAAGGCGAGATATTACTTGTGCGGGCTGGAGAAACTATTCCTCTTGATGGTTCTGTTGTCCAAGGGGAGTCATTGGTGAACGAAGCTCTCATCACCGGAGAATCAAATCCAGCCCCTCGTACGATCGGCGATCAAGTGATTGGCGGTACTGTTAACCTCGATGGTGCACTTCAGGTTGAGGTTTCACGGGTGAGTTCAGACGGAATATATGCCAGTATCGTGCAACTCATTGACAGGGCACAAATGTCTAAGTCATCAATCCAGTTATTTGCTGATCGGGTGTCGGCTGTGTTTGTTCCGCTAGTGATATTGCTGTCATTGGCGACATTTTTTAGTTGGTGGATTTATGGTCCGGATCCTTCGATTCGTTATGCATTCATCGCCTCAGTTACAGTTCTCATTATTGCCTGTCCATGTGCTTTGGGGCTTGCGACTCCTGCCGCACTTGCTGTAGCCATTGGTCGCGCAGCAAAATCAGGGATACTTATCACTGATGCCTCAGCATTTCAGAAGATCGCGGAATCAGAGACGATATGTCTTGATAAAACCGGTACTTTGACTGAAGGTACGGCTTCCGTGTCACGGTTCGTTCTTGCTCAAGGAAGTCAGGCCAGCGCTCAAGAGTTGTTGAGAATTGTTGCTAGTGTAGAACGTGGGTCCCAGCATCCTTTTTCCGTACCTTTCCTAGACTTAGCTAGTTCGCAAAACCTCGAATTAGTCTGGCCGACTACATTCAGATATTTTCCAGGGAAAGGCATAATGGCATCAGTTGAAACTGAATTGTCTGAATACTCGGTGTTGGTAGGGAATATCTCCCTGCTTGAAGACCATGGTGTAGAGCATTCTGCACTTGTCTCAGAGATCGAAGCGATGGGTGCAGACGGACTGGGGGTCGTTTTAGTAGCCATTGACGGCAAACTCTCCGGTGTGTATGGCATAAAAAACGCAGTCAAATCGGACGCGAATAGAGTTGTCAGTGAACTAAGTAATGCTGGTTACCGGAACATTTTAGTTTCCGGTGATCGAGAAGAAATAACTCGACCTTTTGGACTCAATTTGGGTATTTCGGAGATCCATTCATCAATGTTGCCAGATGATAAGGCAGTGTTAGTCCGTGAATTGCAGATAGAAGCCGCTGGATCGGTGGTGATGATTGGAGATGGTATGAATGATGCTCCAGCTCTAGCTCAAGCTGACGTTGGGATCGCCGTCGTACAGGCTTCCGCACTGGCTCAGAGCTCCGCCACGGTCAATTTACTGAACTCTGACCTTTCGCAGGTAAATGATCTGTTCCGCTTGTCTAAACGGGTGGTGAAGGTAACCAAGCAAAATGTTCTTTGGGCTTTCTTGTATAACATCGTGCTGCTACCTGTAGCAGCGGGAGCCGGATATCTAATTTATTTACTAGTTGGCAGTGGAGATGGTGGATCGCCGATACCGTGGCTATTTTCTGAGACTTGGCTTCTCAACCCAACTGCGGCGGCCGCTGCGATGGCATTATCTTCAGTGTCAGTAGTCGCAAACAGTCTCCGGATCCAAGGGTTTAAGTAGCAGTCAAATCATCTCGGCTACACTAAGGGCAACTGAAACGACATGTAAACCGGGGGGTTCCAATGGATTTTGAATTTACAGATGAACAAAAATCATTCAGATTAGATGTCCATAAATTCATAAATGAGCAGTGGACCCGAGGGGCATTGCAGAGGGATACTACGCGTTGGCAGGCTGCACGGGAATATGAGGGGTCACTGGCGGATGGCGGCTGGCTTACGATGTCGTGGCCGGAAGCATACGGCGGTGGCGGCGCCACGTACTGGGAGCAGATGATTTTTAATGAGGAATCAGCCATGGCGAATGCTCCGTCGGGAGGACAGGGAGCTGATCGAGTCGGTCCAGTGTTAATTATTCATGGGACCCAAGAACAAAAAGAGGAACACCTTCCGTCGATTGCTCAAGGTAAAGAGATGTGGTGTCAAGGTTACTCTGAACCTGGATCAGGTTCTGATTTGTCATCACTTCAGACTCTTGCGATCCGATAAGGTGATGATTTCTTTATTAATGGTCAGAAGATATGGACCTCAGGGGCAGTCGAGGCCGATTGGATTCATATACTGACACGAACTGATGGAGAGGCGCCGAAGCATCGAGGTATCTCATACTTTATGCTGAAGCTGGATACACCAGGTATAACGATCCGACCGATCGCACAATTGCATGATGATGGTGTGGCGGATGGTCATGGTTTCAATGAAACATTTTTCGAGGATGTTCGGGTTCCTGCCTCAAATATGATCGGTGAAGAAAATCGTGGCTGGTATGTGGCGGCCACTGCATTAGATTTTGAACGGAGTGGTATCCATCGGATGGCGGGGGCTGTATCCCCGTACTATCGTCTCTTGGAATTTTCCTCGCAGCCTGGTTCACGAGGTTCAACTCAAACAATCGCGGATCATGGACCTTCAAGAGACGCACTGGCACAGACGCGAATAGAGATTGAAGTAGCAAAATATCTTGGTTATAGAGTGACCTGGATGCAGGCATCTAATTTGGTCCCGAATCAAGAGTCATCAATGTCGAAGATGTTTGGATCAGAACTACAGCAGCGAACTGCAAAACGGGGAATAAATATGCTCGGCTTGTATGGTGGACTGCGGCCTAGCGATCCACGAGCCCCTCTAGCGGGTGAATTTTGCCGATACTATATGACTTCTGTTTCGCTCACTATTGCGGCTGGAACAAGCGAAATTCAACGTAATATTATCGCCACGCGGGGATTAAATTTGCCCCGTGGGTGACAGCAATTTTGGCAGTTACAAGTTCTCGATTCTGTGCTATAAATCACTTACAGGAAAAGGAAAATAGAGTTACTTTCGTAACATAAAGGTAGTAGGAGAGGCACTATGACTACTCAAGTTTCTGTCGATACGGACGAGAAGCTGGCTCTTATTGCGCATCTTATG
>CAZSFJ010000128.1:0-3731 GCA_964606125.1 uncultured Dehalococcoidaceae bacterium
ACCGAATATCGCCAAAGCGAAGCTCATACAAGCGGCTATCAGTATCCAATTTTTAAACGCCCCTGACCGCTTGTAAATTGGATACAGATGTAAGAATGTTACGAGTGGTAACAATGGAAGAAGAGCACAGTTTTCTACTGGGTCCCAGCCCCAATATCCGCCCCATCCAAGTACCGTATAGGCCCACCAAGCCCCCAAAAAATTACCAGCAGACAACACAAGTAGAGAGATTAAGTTCCACTTTCTGAGTTGAACCATATCTTCAGTACTATTCTTTCCTCTAATGATCGCACCCAACGCTAGTGCGAAAGGTACACCTGTACTTGCTAGTCCAGTTAGTAGCATGGGTGGATGGATCAGCATCGTTGGGTCAACTAGTAATGGATTAAGGCCTATTCCTTCGTCGAAATCACCGCGACTTGACGCAAATGGAGAGTCCAGCCAAACCAACGGAATAAGAAAGAGAACCAATATCACCGAGAGAACTGTATGCGTGAGCGCATCTTTGGAGGATTGCTTACTGAAATTTTGTAGGAATAATCCGATGGCGATGACAAGACTCCAGATCAGCAGCGAGCCGGCCTGTCCAGAATAGAACGCCGCCAATTTGTATGGAGTTTGCATTTGGCTGGACGAGTGTTCGACGACATAAAGCAAACTGAAGTCATCTGTCAGGAGGCAAAATACTAACATGCCGCAGGCCACAGCAATTGTCGTGAGAAGAATCACTCCACACGTTCGCAACATAGTGAACTGTTTACTTAAGACGGTTGGTCTTGCCAATGCTATGTAGAGACCGAAGAATACTCCGAAGATCCCCGTGACCAGACTAACGATCAGCGCTGATTGACCTATGAACTGTGTCAGGTTCAGAGACACCAATATACTTTCCTATCGCATTAGCGCTGACGTTATTTTTCTTCCTCATCGGATGTACTCTTGGGCTTTACGAAGTTCGACGATATTGATTCCTCAGGGACTTCACCCGCAAAAAATTCATTTTCATGCTTGATAATGATTTGATCGCCGGCAATGTAATCGACTTCTCCCAGACCCTCAACGAGGACTAAGGCATACGGTCCAAAAAGATTGGGTACCACTTGACCGCTGAATTCGACTGCGATCCGGTCATTTATATCGCCTACGATATCGAATCGTAATAGCCTGCCATCCTGGTTGACTATCGAACCTTCCACAACTCGTCCAGCTACTCTAACTCTTTTTCCAACATTTGCTTCATCAAGTAGGTATTCGCTGGGGGTTAAGTAATATGACAAATTTGAGGTTGCTGCTCGTGCGACTAATACACTTATGGCTCCGATTGATATCAGAATAACAAGCAATAGTGTCGTACCTGGTCCAAGTTTAAAAGTTTTCAAAATGTAGATTCCAACATTATCTCAGGATTGTCTAGCCATCTGAATTCACTAATAAGTCAAGGAGTTCTTTCAGATTATTTTCAGACAACTCGCCGTCGTACCTTTTAAATATACGTAAGTCTGGCGACAGAAGCAGCATCGTCGGGAGGCCTCGGATTCCGTAGTCGATGTGAATGCGTCTCTTGGCATCCAAGATTACAGGGAAACTGACTGGATACTCCTCAGCAAATCTCCTCGCATCGGACTCGGGCTCCCAGATATTGATGGCCACAAACTCAACATTCTGAGACTTATATTCGTCATAAAGTGACTCCATAAATACGGCTTCACGTTTGCATGGGGCACACCAAGATGCTCTGAACGAAATTAGTACGTACTTGTCTCTCAGGATATCGGAGCTGAAGATGTTCTCCTCCTTTCCAGATGCTTCTGAGATCCCAATCATTATTCCTTCAAAATTCGCTGCCGTTGCTCCTGTAGGTGCTGCACTTTGCAGCACTGAGAACTCAGTCTGCTCTGACCGAATGAGCGAGAGCGCAAACAGTCCTATGAACGCTACCGAACCAACGAGTGCTAACCAAACTGTTTGACGACTACTGATCAATTGAAGTGCACCTAACTCATCTTAAATATTTTACAGGTAAGCCTTAAAAATTTGACCCTGGCCAAACCTTGTAAATACTCCTCAAGCTGGGTCGAACCATACCGAGATGCGATGTTAGACTATCTAACAAGGTCATTTAGTGATAAAAAGTTGCTGCGTACTTAAAAAGATCGTTTAAGAAGGTCAATTCCTTGGGGAGGGAACGATGACAAGTCGCTCGAGACAGATTGTTACCATTACCGGGTCTTTAATACTCGTTGCATTTGTAACTTGGTTATTATTCATTGCATTTGATGAATCAGCAGTGGATAACAGAATGAGTACTCTAAATCCGTTATCTTGGCAGACTCAGCGTTATCACGACGTGTATGAACTTGTCTGGTGGCTGTCTGGGGCCGTGTTCGTTGCAATAATGGCGGCGACCCTATTACTGAGTATTCTCTACCTGGAGCGAGCAGGTAATGAGCCAAGACGTGATATTCATGGCAATACGCGCTTGGAGATCCTCTGGACGATTATTCCAATCATAATTGTATTAATCATGGTTGTTCCTACCTTTAGTGCTGTGATCGCGGTGGAGGCAGATGCGGATGAAGGCGCGCTCGAGGTTACTGCAACTGGTCATCAGTGGTGGTTTGAATTCACGTATCATGACGAAGACGGCAACGAAATGTTCAGAACAGCGAATGAAATGCACGTGCCGGTTGGTAGAGCGGTAAATGTAAGCCTGCAGTCCAATGACGTTATACATGCGTTCTGGGTTCCTGCACTGTTCGGTAAAAAAGATATGATGCCAGGGCACAATAACAGGCTTTGGTTCACGCCTAATTCTGGAACTGAAGGTATGCACTATGGCCAGTGTGTTGAATATTGTGGTGATTCTCATGCCAATATGCGATTTAGAATATTTGTTGATTCACAAGAAGGCTATGACCAATGGGTAGCCAATCAAATGAGTGATGCTGCGTGGTCGAATGATGAATTAGTTCAGGCGGGTAGAGAGCTTTTCGTAGCGAAGGGCTGCAACTCATGTCATCAAGTTGCGTACAGCAAAGATGATGCACCCGATTGGCTCATTCCACCTAGGGTGGCGGCTATTGGTCCAAACTTGAGTCATATTGCTAGCCGCACCACTATTGCTTCGGCGTTGCTGGATAGGGATGAAGCCTCAATGCGAGAGTGGTTGGCTAATCCTCCTGCTGTTAACTAACTGAAGACGAGATAACCAAGCTCATTGCGATGCTGGACAGTCTCGAATAGATAGACGTTAAGAGCTCCAGAGAAAGAAGAAAGGACTGATGAATGGCTACAGCTACTGACAGTATAGGTACCACTCAAAATGACCAGTCAAAAGTATGGGAGTGGTTGACCACTGTCGATCACAAAAAAATAGGTACGATGTATGGGATTACCGGTTTTACTTATTTTCTTATTTCCGGGGTAACGGCGTTAGCGATACGAACGCAGTTGGCTGTGCCACGCGGAGAGGTCTTAAGCGCAGAGCTATATAATCAGTTTTTTACAATGCATGCCCTAATGATGATTTTTCTGGCAATCATGCCGATGGGTGCCTCTTTCTTTAATTATTTCATCCCGTTACATATTGGTGCGCGTGATGTGGCCTTCCCGAGATTGAACGCACTTTCTTATTGGGTATTTTTGTCAGGTTCACTAATTTTATTCTCGTCATTTTTCTTGGGCGGGGCTCCAGATGCCGGATGGTTTGCCTATGCTCCGCTTACTGATAG
>CAZSFJ010000129.1:0-3719 GCA_964606125.1 uncultured Dehalococcoidaceae bacterium
AACGCGCTATTTTCATGAGCATCATCGAGTTCTCACCAACCAGGTACGGCAGTCCCTAGAGTTCACTGGCTCGGCTTTAATACTCGACTGCCATAGTTTTCCTCAGCACCCTCTACCCTATGAATTGGATCAAGCACCGGTACGGCCTCAAATCTGTATCGGTGTCGATGAATTCCATACGCCCGACCGTCTCACCCAGACTCTTACCAGTCTCTTCTCTGCGGAAGGATTAACCGTTGAGATCAATGCTCCGTTCGCCGGGTCGATCGTGCCCATGG
The DNA here is from genome assembly GCA_964606125.1 of uncultured Dehalococcoidaceae bacterium. Taxonomy (GTDB): domain Bacteria; phylum Chloroflexota; class Dehalococcoidia; order UBA2979; family UBA2979; genus UBA2979. The sequence goes on from CAZSFJ010000129.1 coordinate 279, forward strand.
CTTATTACCAAACTGAGCAGCAAGTTCAGTCAGTCATGATTGAGGTACGACGGGATATTTACATGAATGAATCAACTGGAAAAAAGACTCGAAACTTTAACGCAATGCAACGCTTAATCCAATCTGCAACGGCACTGCTGAGGGATGACTAGACGCAGCAAAACATACAAACTGTCATTCAAACTGTCATTTATTTTTTATGTTTCTTTATGTTGGCGTTTGCTCACTTTTGTACCTTTATACATCATGCTTCTCAGAAACTATTGACATACATAAGTAAGCAGAAACCAGGGCAAGCGAACAAACATCATCAAAACCCACCAAAGGATACACTGATCGCCCTGTCTCCCCTGCCATTCACCTTTCGGGGCGTTTATACCACTCATTAATAAATAGAGATAAGAACCGGTATGTGCAGCAAACTCAGCTCTTTCTATCAAATACGTTTATTATGAATACACTGCCCGGGTGGCGGAATTGGCAGACGCGCTGTCTTGAGGGGGCAGTGCCCTTTGGGTGTATGAGTTCGAATCTCATCCCGGGCACCACAGTAACTTTTATTGTTAGCTGATCCTTTGATAGACTTTCTAGCACTCGGCGCCGTGGCCAAGTGGTAAGGCAGAGGTTTGCAAAACCTTTATCACCGGTTCGATTCCGGTCGGCGCCTCCAAACTCTTTCATCCATCAATATGGATAAAAGTACGCCGGGATGGCGGAATTGGCAGACGCAGCAGATTTAAAATCTGCCGGAGTATTTACTCTGTATGGGTTCGAGTCCCATTCCCGGTACCAATATACCTTAGCCTCAAGACTACAATAACAATCTGTTCATAAGTTGGGTCACGTACACAATAGATACGTTTATTGCGATTTATTTCTTCTCAAAACTATATGTAATACCGCGAAAAACTGAATTACGTGATAAAAATTGCATAAAACTCTTACAAAAATTCCCGATATCGCCTATGATGTCAACAGGTGGTTGCAAATCCCTGCAGCCGCGTATTGAGGAGGGCATCAGTATGGCAACCGAGGCGAAGAAAAAAACAGCACCGTCAACATTTGAAGAACTGCTTGAATACGGTAAAACTAATGGTTATAAGTTGGACTGGCTCCAACAGAGAGAAACCTTCGGTACAGAACTAGATTCGGCTGACAAATCAGGGGGACTCCTCCTTCAGGATGTCGATTCGGGCCCCTTCGCAGATGTGCCTGAATGGACTAACAATGTCACTGGTCGCCCACGCGGTGCTATGACCAGGCCGAGTGCGGCTCGCATTGGAAAATATGCTATCCGAACCAAGGCAGATGTCTGGTTAAAAAATGGTGCGCAACTATACGAAGAGGCAGTGCAGCGACAGTGGTCATCAGCGGTTGATGTACCTTGGGAAACTCTCGAAGAACTCCCTGATGACATCGAGAGAGCCGAATGCCAACTAGCAACTTTCTTAACGGAAGTCGAATTTGTTGCAGGTGATGTTCCTGGTCGCTGGATCAGCGAGACCTCGCCCGATTATTACGAGCCCCGAATGTTCCTCATCTCTCAGATTATGGATGAGGCACGTCACGCTGATGTTTTCAGAAAGAGAGCCCTCGCTAATGGTGGAGGTCTTCTCCGTCAAACCTCGAGTGCTGCTCTTTCAGGTGCATCAATTGACTCAGCTCGTGACTTCACTGAAATGTCTGCGCGCCTCCACATTTCGGGAGAAGGATTAGTCCTCTCTATCTTCCGAATGGGAGAACGGATGGCATATAACGATGCTGAAAAAGCTATCTACCGACTGGCTGCCTCGGATGAATCACGACACGTGGCTTTTGGTGTCATGCATCTACAGTACGTAGCCCAGACTGACGCTGAGCGAACTGAAGAAATTCACTCGTACCTCGACGAGATCGAACTCGGCTTGGTCGCGGGCACAGGCGGACAGAACCCTGCGGTTCGAGGCACTCCGTCGAATGCAGCAATCACTGCTTTGCTTGGCGGAGGAACCGACGAGGCTTCTCTCCGTGAAGGTGAACAAATTGCCGCAGCAGTGCGACAACGCCAGGTAAAGGAATACATCCAGCGAATCAAGGTTGCTGGCTTGGGTGATAGATTCACCAACGGCCGTGCCGCTGCTGGCCTGAGTGACTACGTAGCTGCGTAAATCTAGAAATACTGGGTGTGATCTATACACCCAGTATTTTTTTATATAGGTCACTGACGTTCGGAGGGGTACATGGTTCAAAAAGATAGCAACACGTCATCCAAAGCTGACTACGAAGGTAATGCCCTTCCTGATCTACCCGATTTGAGCTGGATGTATAAAACGTTCCAGTGGGGTACAAAAGCACTACCTGAAAAAAATGGCGGCGGGTTGACTCTTGATGCGCTCAATATAGGCATCTATGGGGACATCCCTGAACACTATCCATATCGAAATCGTCTTCCGCGTGGAGCAGTCCCTGTGCCGTCAGCTGGCTCAATCGGTGGATATTACGTGCAGGACAAATACGAGCAGTGGGCAGATTCAGCCGCCCTTCTCTATGAAGAAGGCATTTCGCGTAGGTGGTCAACAGCTACTGATATTCCGTGGGAGACAGGTCATGGCCTGTCTGAGGATGTGGAAATAGCCATCGCGCAGGTAGCAACTGAACTTTCAAATTGGGGCTCTGTAGAATCAGAGGTTGTCTCCGCATGGCTCCAGAATCTCAGCCCGGGATATCACGAAGTGAAATATTTCCTATCAACTGCCGTCTATGACTCGGCTCGAGTCGAAGAAGGATACCGGAAGCGTGCTCTGCTTAATGGGGCAGGAATGATGCTGGAAAGTCCGGGTCGAATGAACCGGGCCTGCCTTGAAACATACTCAGGTTGGTCACAGACCGTTCTGACTATGTGGCTTCTTCGCGGGTCACTCATGACAGCGATAGTACGGTATCTCTCTGTATACGGCCCTACTGAGGCCGATCGTGAACTGGCGTTTCGAATTTTACCCGACATTATGCGTAAGTCAGCCTATGCCTGCGACCACATTAGATTTGCTATCTCCAAGAAGAGTGAGCTTACCGATGTATTTCAGGGAACATTGCAGCTCGCAGAATTCGCCCAGCTTAGCGACTTCAACGATCCGGTACTTTGGGAAGCCCTAGCAATTATTTTCGGTGGCGGGGTACAAAATATGGAACTCGGGATGGGACGCGTACTTGAACTACAACAGCATTTCCTGAGTGTTTACTTAGGCCGGTGCAAGCAGGCCAACGTTGATCGAACAACGCAGATTGCCAATGGGCCTTGGGGCGCGATCCTAGCAGGAATTCCGATAACTGGTCATACTTCAGCGGATGAGATGCGAGCAATGATCGAAGAAATGCGTGAGCGCGCCCGTGATGAGAGCGCTAGGTAATTAACTTCATGCCGCTCTATAACTACGAATGTGAAAAGTGCTCGAAAACAAGCGA
>CAZSFJ010000130.1:0-3700 GCA_964606125.1 uncultured Dehalococcoidaceae bacterium
GAGCACCGTATATCAACCGACCGTACATATCACGACCTAATGCATTTGTTCCAAACCACCATTGTGAACCTGGCGATTCGAATCGGTCACCAATATGTATACCAATGATTGAGTCAGCTTTTTGAACGCTTAGCGGCGTGAAAAGGGACGGAATAATAGCCATAGCAACAAGCAAGACCATAATTACCGCGCCAACCATCCCCATAGGATATTTGATTGCAAAGTTTTTCGTTCCCGCGAGGGCCTTCTTGTATAACGGCCTTTCGTCGGCCTGTCGCATACCGAAGAGAATTTCCTGGGTGTCTTCCTGTTGTGCTGCTGATGCCATTATGAGTACCTTATCCTCGGATTTAATACCGAATACAAAATATCAACTACGAAGTTCGAAAAAATAACTACAAGGGTAAATATCACCGCCAGCGCCTGTACTATGAACAAATCTCGTCCATTCAGTGCATGTATGAAATATCTTCCCATCCCAGGAATTGAATAGATTGTCTCTATGACCACTGTGCCGCCAATTAGACCGGGGAGAAATAAGCCTATTACCGTCACAATAGGAATCAACGCATTACGCAGGCCATGTTTGATAATCACAGCTCTCTCCTGGAGGCCTTTCGACCACGCAGTCCGAATGTAGTCCTGCCGCATGACTTCCAACATCGCTGTTCGACCAAATCGCATCTGATAGCCAGCACCCGCCGCACCCGTCAGAATCGCGGGAAACAACATGAAACGAAGATTTTCAATTGGACTCTCTAATAAACCTGGATATGTCGGTGGGGGGACCGCCCACAGAGCGTACTTTCCAGCCAACGCGATAGCCAGTAATGCAATCCAAAAATTAGGAACTGCCAGCAGGCCGATCGCACTTGCACGACCAACGTAGTCGTACCAAGAAAACTGGCGGATAGCAGAGACGATACCAATTGGAATACCGATAATGACATTAATCACCATTGCAAGTATCCCTAATTCTAGCGTGATAGGAAGCCGTTGAATTAGATCGTCATTAATCGGTCTACCACTGTATACGCTCACCCCGAAATCTCCTCGAAGCAAGTCAGCAATCCAACCGACGTACTGAACAGCCCAATTTTGGTCTAACCCAAACTCAGCCTGGATTAAGGCCTTCGTTTCAGCGTCTAGGGCTCCGAAGTCACCACCTAGAAAGTCTGTGAAATCTCCCGGCATTAAACGCATCATCGCGAACACCAAGAAAGTGGTGCCAAACAACGTCGGCACCATGAGAACGATTCGTCGTAGGATGTATCGCTGCATCTAGCCCCCTCAAGCTCTAGCGCTCAGTAACAGTCTCGCTGCGGAATGTTAGCACGAACTAGGAATTATTGTTAGCCGAATTCTTATTGAGTTCCCAGACCAAAAAACCTATCTATTCCTCGAATTTCTCCCGGAGTACATTTGCAGCTTCTTCCAGCGCTTCTCTCCCAGCCGGGAAAATGTCTGTCTCCCTCACAAACGTGTGAATCTGCCCTGCGTAATTCGTAGCAATCACATTGACACCACTAGACTCAAGCATTTCTGCATACTCAATCCCTTCGTCTCGAAGCGGATCGTAGTCTGCAGTTATGATGTGAGCGTCAGGTAGATTACTCAGATCCGGAGCATCTATGGGTGATGCGTAGGGTTCCTCCCGAGACTGACCGCTCGGATCATAGTGATTCCAGAACCATTCCATCGTGTCGGCGGTCAGTCCAAATCCCTCCGCACGAGTCAAGTACGATTCAGTATCCATAGCACCACTAGTCGCAGGACAAATCATCAACTGATGCACTACTTTTGGGCCACCTCTGTCCCGGAGCATCAGGCACACAACCGCCGCAAGATTACCACCAGCGCTCCACCCACCTACTGCGATACGCGTCTCACTGATACCAAGTCGGGACGCATTCTGAAATGTCCATACAGTACCGGCATAAGCGTCATCTGCGGCGGCTGGATACGGATACTCAGGAGCATGTCGATAATTCACCGATATGACAACAGACCCGCTGATATCACAGAGTTGACGGCACATTCCATCATTCCAATCAAGATCACCAATTACCCAGCCACCCCCATGGAAATATACAAGAGCAGGAAGATCTTTTTCCTCAGATGGGCGGTATATACGTACTGGTATCGGACCTTCTGGGCCAGCAGCCTCCATATCTTCAATTGAATGAACATCAGGACCAGGGCCAGTGCCTGCAGCTTTCAACCCCTGTCGGACTTGTTCAGGTTCCAATTCACTGAGCGGTGGAGCCCCTAAGGCTGCCTGCTCTCTCAGATATTTCTCCACTATTGGATCTAAGCTCACTGCGTCCCCCTCAATAATCAAACAATTGTTGTATCTTTGAAGATGGTAGCGCTTCCGGAAACTAAATATCTTTAGGATTGAGAATGAGGTTATAAATGTCGAGTACGAGCACTGAAGCGATTCTAGCAGAATTCATCCATGACGTTCAGATCGATAGCGTAGATACGCGAATTCAACACGAAACAACTAGGACTCTAATCAATTTTTTTGCAGTAGCCTTATCCGGTTCCAAACATCCAACAGCCAACTCACTCGCTTCACTGATCCAACAAGAGGGAGGAAATGCACTCGCGACCATAATCGGTATGGGCCTTCAAGCCAACCTCCAACAATCCTCATTCTCGAATGGATACCTTGCCCATCTTCAAGATTTTGATGACACGCACTTCCCAACCGTGTTACATCCCTCTGCTCCAATATGGCCGGCAACACTCGCGATAGCAGAAACCAAAAAAATGTCTGGCGTCGATACATTGTTGGCGGGGATGATTGGTCTCGAGGTGGCTTGTAGAGTCGCAAATTCGGTACACCCCTGGCACTACGACCAAGGGTGGCATATTACAGGGACGGCAGGCGTTTTTGGGGCAGCAGCAGCAGCCAGTCGTCTATTAGAACTCTCCCCCGAGCAAACAATCCAAGCCTTGGGATTGGCCGGCACACAATCTGCTGGAGTCCGGGAAACGTTTGGTACAGCAGGCAAACCACTACATGCTGGTCACGCCGCCTCATCAGGTGTTCATTCCGCGTTGCTGATACAGAATGGATTTGATGGCCCTACACAAATCCTAAGTGGCCGGAGAGGATGGCCAGCTGTATATTCCTCCGATGGATTCGATCCCAGCCGCATTACTGAAGAATTAGGTACCACATGGGAATTGCTCAACAATGGACTGAAGCCTTACGCTAACGGCGTCGTTTCACATCCTATTCAAGATGCCATTATTACTCTACGAAACGAACACAAACTCACTCATGAAAGTATCGAAGAGATCAACCTCCAGGTGCACCCGTTAGTTTTTGAACTTATGGACAGACCAAACCCTACCACCGGACTGGATGCAAAATTCTCATTTCAGCATTGTGCTGCAACTGCACTCATTTATGGATCAGGGACTGATGAACAATTTTCCGACCTTCGCGTGAACGAACCAGAAGTACAGGCTCTGCGAGCAAAGATACAAGCAACCATCAATAATACGTTTCAAGAAGATGAAACTGATGCGTCGATACGGACCCTAGACGGGATGACGTATCAGGTTCATATCGAACATGCGTCCGGGTCACCAAAGAATCCACTCAGTGACGAGATGCTAACTAAAAAATTCAACGATTTAACTCATGCGGTAATAGGCAATCAACGAGCGCAACAGCTCCTCTCAG
>CAZSFJ010000131.1:0-3663 GCA_964606125.1 uncultured Dehalococcoidaceae bacterium
AATCACCATCAACCGGCCGGAGGCCTTGAATGCGATGACGCCAGACATGTATTCCAAGTTGTCTGAATCTTGGGTCGAGGTACGTGATAATCCTGAAATTTGGGTAGCGGTAGTGACTGCCGCATCGCAGCCCAATCGTCCTCCGGAGAAACAAGTATTCTCCGCGGGTGCGGATCTTAAGCAAACGATACCGCAGCGCCCCGAAGCTCACGAATTTTGGCAAACGCAAAGCAACCAAATCCTCAACCGAGGACTGGAAGTCTGGAAACCAGTTGTTGCCGGCATTAACGGACTGTGTCTCGCTGGAGGAATGACACTATTGCTCGCCACTGACATCCGTATCGCTTCAGAGCATGCTCTATTTGACCTTTCAGAAGTAAAACGAGGCATCTTGCCCGGTAACGGAGGTACGCAACGAACTATCAGACAGTTGCCTTATCCGATTGCGATGGAGGTGCTTCTTCTCGGAAGAAGGCTGACTGCAGAACGAGCCGCACATTACGGGTTGATTAATGAAGTAGTAGAACATGACAAAGTTCATGAAACCGCGATGGAGCGTGCCGAAGAATTAGCGGCTATGCCCCCTTTAGCGGTGAGAGCGATCAAAGAACTCTCGGTGCGAGCGCAGTACATGCCATTAGGTGACGGCCTTCGACTTGAATCGGCCATGCAGGCCAGACTTGGCTTCACCGAAGATGCAAAAGAAGGGCCACGAGCTTTTGCAGAGAAAAGAAAGCCTGAGTTCAAAGGCAGATAAAAATACATCATTCAGTAAAAGGATTTTTCCATGGTAATCAGTAACGACAATGGACTCTCTGGACTCGTGACAAATGATAATGCTGTTCAGATTGCCACAGGATTCGCATTCACCGAAGGCCCAATCTGGCTTGTCGATCAGAACGTTTTATTGTTCAGTGATATCAATAATCAGCGAATCCACCGTTGGACTAAGTCCACTGGTGAAGTAGACGTATATCGGGAACCGAGCGGGCATTCGAATGGTCTTACGGTAGATAACGAAGGGAAACTACTCGCGTGCGAACACTCGGGGAGACGGGTCTCGCAGGCCTCATATAACGATTCGGTCATAAATAGCCTTGCGGATCATTGGGACGGCAAGCTCTTCAACAGCCCCAACGATATAGTCGTTCATAGCAATGGGTTTATTTACTTTACGGACCCAACATACGGGCTACCGCAACCCGGGCGGGTGCATGTTCAGGGCAATCCGGATGCCGAACAAGAACTTAGTTTTCAAGGAGTCTACAAGATCGATCCAGATGGAAAGCTAGAACTACTCACAGATATATTTACGCAGCCCAACGGTCTAGCATTATCACCTGACGAAAATCGGTTGTACGTTGGTGACTCTAAAGATGGTCTCATTAGAACATTTGATATCGATGAAAACGGCCGACTAGAAAATCAACAACTATTCATCGATATGTCCTCAGACGACAGGCCTGGAAACCCAGATGGAATGAAAGTTGACACCGAAGGAAGGCTCTGGACCACCGGAGCAGGAGGTGTCTGGGTCATTGAACCTAATGGCACAGTACTTGGACAAATAGAATTCCCAGAATTGCCGGCAAATATTGCATTCGGTGGCGACAATTACCAAACTATCTTCCTTACCGCACGCACAAGCGTATACACGCTAGAGGTGAATGTAACGGGGATCAGACCACCAGTGTATCGCTGACCAAAGTAAGTAAATCTCTATTTTTGGTTTAACCAAGCCATCATTGACCGGACTTCTGAGCCAACTTCTTCAACAGGATGTTCAGCTGTGATTCGTCTAAGTGCTCTGAAATGTGGCTGACCAACTTGATTCTCCAGAAGCCACTCGCGAGCAAATTTACCCTCTTGAACTTCAGCAAGAATTTTACGCATCTCATCTTTAGTCTCACTAGTAATAATGCGTGGTCCTCTCGTGTACGCCCCATATTCAGCCGTGTCAGAGACTGATGAGAACATCGCAGCTAATCCACCTTCGTACATAAGATCAACAATAAGCTTAATCTCGTGGAAGGTCTCATAATATGCTGATTCAGGCTGATACCCGGCTTCAATCAACACTTCAAATCCTGCCTTAGCCATCTCCGCAATGCCTCCACACAGAACTGCTTGCTCCCCAAACAGATCGGTTTCGGTTTCTTCTCTGAAAGTTGTTTCGAGAATACCGGCTTTAGTAGCACCTAGGCCTTTCCCATAGGCCAGGGCAACCGCGAGGGCTGACTCACTAGCATCTTGATGAATTGCGACAAGAGCAGGCACTCCACCGCCCTCTTGGAACACTCGACGAACCAAATGGCCTGGTCCTTTGGGTGCGATCATGGACACATCAATATTTGGTGGAGGATTGATCGCATCGAAATGGATATTAAACCCGTGCGCGAACATAAGGGTTTTACCCGATTCAAGATGTGGCTCAATGTGTTCTTTGTATACTTGAAACTGTATCTGATCGGGAACCAAGATCATTATGACGTCACAAGTCTGAGCTACTTCGTCCACCGTACCTACAGCTAGTCCGGCTTCCTTGACTGCATCCCAAGATTTAGAACCGGGATACAGCCCAACTGATACATCTACTCCTGATTCATGCAAATTAAGGGCGTGTGCATGTCCCTGTGATCCAAAGCCAATTATCCCAACCTTCTTGTCATCTAGTACTGAAAGATCTGCATTGTTCTCATAATATACTTTGGCCAAAACCGTCCCCCTTTGTTAATCCTGAATTCAGTTGATTCAATCACTTAAATGCGGCAGTTGTCCAGTAGGTATTCTCCCAGACTCCATATGGAATCTTCGGAGCTCGTCATCCTCAAATTCAACAACCTGAGTGGTATCTTCACCCCTTACCAAAGCAATCGCTCCTGTCCGCACCATCTCCAAAATACCATATGGCCGAAGATTATCTGTTAAAGCCTCTATTGTCTCATTTGCAGCTGTGATCTGGATTATCAGACTTGAGACAGAGAGGTCAACAACAGATGCCCTAAATATCTCAACCACATCCAATATCTCGCGCCGCTGGTCAGGTCTTGCCATGACCTTGATAAGTGCGAGCTCGCGATCTATCGATTCAGTTGAATCAAGAACGGCTGCATTTATAACATCAATTAACTTATCAAGTTGCTTCGCTACCTGATCACCAACCTCACTGGTACCCTCGACCACAATCGTCATCCGAGAAACACCCTGCTCGTCAGTTGTACCTACCGCTAGGCTTTCGATGTTGTATCCGCGCCTGCGAAACAGTGATGCTACCCGGGTCAAAACACCCGGACGGTCCTCAACCAAAGCAGCGATAGTTTGTCGCGAGCCATTTCGACTTACCTTCATACTATTTTCCTTATCATTTCGTCCAATTTTAAATCCGAGATGCTAGCTCATAACTGACTCTTCAGCGGATTCTATCGTCTCGCTTAGGGCAGCACCGGCCGGCACCATAGGCCAAACATTGTCCTGCTGAACGACGCGGAAATCTATAAGTACCGGTCCCTCCGTGGCTTCGGCTTCCTCGATAGCGGCATCCACATCTTCCTGGTTATCAACCCTGATCCCCTTGATACCATAAGCCTCTGCAATTTTGAGAAAATCTGGTTGAGAAATATCTACATCGACTAGATTTTGATCGTAGAAGAGTTCTTGCCACTG
>CAZSFJ010000132.1:0-3656 GCA_964606125.1 uncultured Dehalococcoidaceae bacterium
AACACTTTTTCAGTCAGTTTAGGAGACCGTATACTAGGGCTAACTTTGGATGAGGATTGCCATGCCAACAGTAGAAGTGCGTGATGTATCTCTTGAATATTTCCAGCAAGGTCCGGAGTCGTCGGTGCCGGTGGTACTGATACATGGTGCTGGTTCTTCAGCTCGCATATGGGATTCAGTTCAAACCTAATTGCCTGAATCCGGATATCAATCCTATGCGATCAGTCTGCGTGGGGCCGGTGACTCAGATCGGACGAGAGAAAGTACGGATTATCATCCTTCGAGTTATGCAATCGACGTGAGAGGTGCTTTGGATAAACTGGGGATAACGAAATGTGTCCTTGTCGGACATTCTCTGGGCACAATCGTGGCGAGCTATATTCTGCGCGATGCTCCTGATTTAGTAGAACGACTGATACAGATTGCAGGTCCTGCCGTGGTGAAGGAACCGAACCGATCATCTATGACTTCCAAAACCAGGGCGGGGTACGGGAAATCTTTGAGTCCGGAAGCCTTTGCACACTGGGAGGCACAGCATCTTGGACTATCTGAAGACATACGGAAGCAACTTCGTACTGACATTGACAATAATCCAGAAGAACGATTACTTGGTCAAGCCAGACCATGGGACGGAATTACTGACGTGGCAGCAACTATACAAGTGCAGACGCTTGTCATACTTGGGGATGCTGATGATGTCGTAGACCCGGCAGAACCACTCGACTATTTTTTGCAACTCAACGAATCAGTTAGGCATTTACACGTATTTTCCGGTGTTGGTCATTATCCGAATGCGCAGGTCCCTGAACGACTTGTAGGTGTCTTTAAACGATTCATTACCAGCTGACCGTACCTGATTTGGGAGGACTAAATTGAAACTGAACTCGCCACCGATCCCTACGAGAAGTTCCGGCGGGAAATATGCTTTCCCGACTGTCAAGGAACCAGCTTCGGGCTCCAAAGGAGTAGTGACTTCCAATCACGTGCTTGCGTCTCATGCAGGCGTCGAGCTGCTTCTCGAAGGGGGTAACGCGGTCGATGCTGCAATAGGCACAATGTTTGCTCTGTCAGTAGTGGAGCCAATGATGACGACAGTATTTGGAGCGGGATTTACTAATATTCATATGGCTGATGGAACCGATATCGTTATCGATAATTATGCTGAGGTTCCCAAAGCAGCTACGCCGGATCTGTTCGAACCCATTCCTGATCATTTGGATCATGGTGTGGTTGATGACCTAAACCTGACCGGTCACTTGGCCGTTGGAGTGGGTGGTACTTGTCTTGGATGGGCAACTGCAATCGAGAAATACGGAAATCTTGAGTTGTACGATGTGGTTGCGCCAGCCGTCCGACTAGCTAACAAAGGATTCCCAGTGAGTCCCTACCTGAAGCAGAGCATCATAAATGCTGAGTCTGGATTAAGACGCTTTACGGATAGTCAAAAGGTATTCTTACCCGGTGATCATGTTCCCGAAGTGGGGCATCGAATAATTCGATCAGATTATGCAAATACATTGGAACGAATTGGGTCGGAAGGGCCTGGCTACTTGTATGGCGGTCCGCTGGGTAAAGCTATTGCTGACGATATGCGTGCTCACGGGGGACTAATCACAGAGGAAGAAATTTCAGACTACAAGATATATGAACGACCACCAGTCATTGCAAAGATCGGTGCAGGCTATGAGATTCTTGCACCTCCGCCTCCTTCTTCGGGCGGTACTCATATTGTGCAGATGATGAATATTCTGGAATCATACGATCTCGCGGGGACTGGATTTGGCTCTACGGAAGGAGTCCATTTGTTGTCTGAAGCGTTGAAAATAGCGTTTGCGGATCGTACTCAATATATGGCCGACCCCTTAACCACTGATATTCCGATTGATTGGTTGATTTCCAAGGAATACGGTCAAGATCGTGCGAATGATATTGATTTGAACAGAGCTCGACAGTATTCATACGGTGAGCGTCCCGCACCCGAGCACAATGAAACGACTACCTGCTGTGCGATGGATTCTGATGGGAATGTCGTGGCTTCGACAAATACCCTCCACGGAGCATTCGGATCGAAAGTTACTGTGCCAGGTACTGGCACACTTCTCAATAACACGATGCAACTTATGGATCCGAGGCCTGGCCGAACAAATTCTATTGCCCCAGGAAAACGGATTCTTTCCTCTATGTCGCCCGTCATTGTTCTGAAGGACGGAGAGACAAATTTTGCTTTGGGATCAGTTGGGGGACTTCGAATCTTCAGTTCTGTTCATCAGGCCATAACGAACGTGATCGTGCATGGTATGACTCTGCAACAAGCAGTTGAGTCCCCTCGTATTTTTGATCAAGGGCATGGTCTCGAGATTGAAGCTTCCTTCCCAGACGTACAGAACCTTCTCTCCGAGCTGTCCAGCTTGGGTCACGAGGCGAGTGCTCCGTTCAAGATCGGTGGAGGGATGAATGGTATATATCGGGACTTGGAGACTGGACTAATGTCAGGAGTGGCATGCTGGCGGGCTGATGGCGCACCTGTGGCCGTTGGTGGAGGCGGAGCTCTCGTAGAACCGACTGAGACTTTGGGAGTCCGCGATTGAGTCCAGACATACAGAGTGTTCGAATTGGTGAAATATTGATTACTTGTTTGCCTGATGGTGCTGCAAATATTGATGGACATCCATATCGTGAAGATACCGACAGCGGTGAAGAAGTGGATTGGTCCTGGTACCACCATAAATTTGCGAATGACTTCCATGGGGACTCACATAATTGGCGGATCCACAATAATTGCTTCCTGATTCAAACTAACGAAACAAACATACTTGTGGATACAGGGGTTGGAGTTGGCCCCTATCCAAGGTACAAAAACATGCACGGGACACTGATGCAGAGTCTAGGCACTGTGGGTGTTGCTGTAACCGACATTAATTATGTTGTAATGACGCACGCGCATCCGGACCATGTTGCTTGGAACGTCGACGCGGAAGGGTCCCCTTATTTTCCTAATGCACACTATCTGCTTCACCAGAAAGACTGGGATGAATTTACTGGTCGTACACCTGTTCCTCCGTTCTTCGTCAGGTTCGTCAAGCCACTTGAGGAAATCGGATTGTTGAGACTAATTAGCGGCAATGTTGAGATAGCGCCTGGTGTGACCTGCTTTGAAACTCCTGGCCACACGCCTGGTAGCGTGAGCATTCGGATTTCTTCACAAGGTGAGTACTTATATGTTACCGGGGACGTGATAGTAAGCCCTTTCTACGTTTTTGAGCCTTCTCGAGCCTTCCATTCCGATCTGAATTCAAGGGAAGGTATCTCGACTCGTATACAGCTAATTGAGGAGGTCGTGAAACACACGGGGCTGATAGCATCAGCTCATATTGGTTCATCGGGTATCGGGTCGGTATTTCCTAATGGCGGCGAGTATGAATTCAGGCCGTTTTTCCGATAGTAGGTGATGGCGGCGTCGGCAAAACAGTTGCCAATAGAGCCCCAGCTACCGCTAATCCGGTGCAAAAAATCAGAACACCGTCAAAACTTGAGATGTCGTATATAGTCCCTGCAATCGGTGGCGAACTAAGGGATACGAGAGACAGTCCAAGGAACATCATTGCAGTGACCGATCCCTCCGAGCCGCTGCCAGCAGAATCCTGAGCCGCGGCCGT
>CAZSFJ010000133.1:0-3596 GCA_964606125.1 uncultured Dehalococcoidaceae bacterium
CCCTAAGAACGATCCGACCACCAGAAGAAGTTCAAGTTGAATATGCCCGAATAATTTGGGGCCAGACATCAGGTCATCCTCCAATCGATTCTCTCGGACTAGAGGACCATCCCCAGGCCCTAAGAGCTCTGGGAGCAATACTTGGATACATCCGAGAAGTATGGCCTGACGCATTAGCCGTCCTACGCCCACCCAAGCTTGAGGCAAATAACGACTTCATTTTCGTCGACCCCCAAACACGAAGGAGCCTAGATCTAATAAACACTAGGGAAAGAAGTGAGGAATCACTATTATCAGTTATCGATCAAACGAGAACACCCATGGGAAAACGGCTCCTCGAAGATCGCATTTCTCGTCCCTCTAGAGATCTCCGAGAAATCGCTGACAGACTCGATGAGGCCGCACTGCTACTACAAGACCATCATGTCAGAGATACAGTTCGTGTAAGACTGTCAAAACTCTCCGACATAGATCGATTAGTTGCACGGATTAGTTCAGGATCTAGAAATGGCAAGCTCCTAGCTCAGCTCCGCGATACCCTCCGTGAATTACCCGCAATTGTCGATCTTATTTTGGCTAATAATACCCACCTCGCCTACCTACTCCGTGCTGGAGAAGAACTGCTTATACTGACCAATCAACTTGAAACAGCGCTAGCGGAAGATCCTCCAGTCGAACCCGGAGATCAACCCACTATTCAAGAAGAATTTAGCGACAGCCTCGATCACCAAAGAGTGATTCTCACGGAATGCTTCTCTAAGCTCACGGAGCTGGAAATGAAAGAGCGCGAATCCACAGGGCTATCAATAAAGGTGGGGTATAACAGAGTATTTGGTTATTTCCTTGAATGTCCTCGAAGTCAGGCTGCCCATGTCCCTGAAAGCTATGAAGCCAAACAAACCCTCGCCAATTCTCAACGATTCACATTACCTCTCCTCGACAAAATCGAGAATTCAATCAAATCAGTGCAGGCGGCCATTATCCATGAAGAGGAAACGATCGTGCACACCATGTTCCAGGCCGTGATTGATACTGCTGACGAGTTAAGGGAGCTTGCATTAACAATTGCACGATTAGATGTCGCATGCAGTACTGCCGAGTTAGCGCATACAAATCAATATGTTCGACCCGAAATTGTGACAGACTCATCACTAGAAATTATCAATGGACGACACCCAGTTGTGGAAAGTAAGCTTCAAACAGGAGAGTTTATAGCTAACGACTGTAGACTAGGTTCATCTGCTCCTAGAATAATGCTGCTGACTGGCCCTAATATGGCTGGTAAATCAACTTACCTCCGTCAATGCGCACTGATAGTGTTATTGGCTCACGCCGGCTTCTACGTTCCAGCTGAACAGGCATCGGTCCCATTAGTCGATCGTATCTATTCCCGTGTGGGGGCTCAAGATCAAATAGCTGCCGGTAGGTCAACATTCATGGTCGAAATGTCGGAAACTGCCACGATATTGAATAACATGAGTAATCAGTCTCTGATAATTTTTGATGAAGTCGGTCGAGGGACAGCCACGGAAGATGGCCTGGCTATCGCTCAGGCGATTCTTGAACATCTACACAATGATGTTTCCCCAGCCCCGTTGACTCTTTTCGCGACTCATTATCGAGAACTAACTGACGTGGCCAGTCAGTTTGAAGACGTTAGTAACCATTCTGTCTCCGTAGTAAATCATGATGGCAATATCGTATTTCTACACAAAATTGTTGAGGGCGCCGCAGATGGTTCATATGGAGTGCATGTAGCTTCGCTTGCTGGATTACCGGAGAGTGTAGTACTCAGAGCAAAGGCAATACTTGCGAGCCTGTCAAAGCTTGAAATTCAGGAGATCACTAGTCAAAGTTCTGCCTCAGAAGCAACGGACGATCGTCGAGGATTGGACCGTGAAGTCATTAAGCAACTCGAAAATCTGCCAGTTGATCAAATGAGCCCGAAGGATGCGCTCGACTATCTATATGAACTCAAGGCACGGATAAACGATTTTAAATTATAAAACCTTCTATCAATTAGTCACCTGTCTATGCAGGTGATTATTTGATAGAATTATCGCATGGTCGCCTCAATTTATACGGACTCCGGCTCGAACCTATTGCCTCCCCCACACTCACACGAAATTAGGAAACTCGATTCTAACGTCGCATCTTTAATTGCTGCCGGAGAGGTCATTGAGCGACCCGCGTCAATAGTGAAGGAACTAGTCGAAAATGCTGTAGATGCGGGGGCATCAAGGATCGAAATATCTATCGAGAATGGTGGTATCGATTTAATCAGAGTGCATGACAACGGGAGAGGTATCCCGGCTGACCAAATGCCCTTAGCCTTCGTAAGGCATGCAACTTCCAAACTAGCTAGTATCGATGATCTTTTCAGGATTCAAACTCTCGGTTTCCGAGGGGAGGCACTAGCTTCTATGGCATCTGCTGCGGAATGCACCCTCACCACTCGACCAGCTGACGCGAGCCATGGGCACGCTGTAGTTGCCTCATATTCGGGAGTTAGCCCACTAAAGCCACACCCACACCCGGTAGGCACAACGATAGAGGTTAGAGGGCTTTTCGATGCAATCCCAGCACGTAAGAAATTCCTTGGCACCTCTCGCGCTGAATCTATGGCTATCACTAAAATCGTTTGCCGGATCGCCCTAGCCTATCCAGACATCGCATTTCGGCTGATCGCGGACAATACTGACAAGATACTTACTCCAGGTGACGGTTCGCCCAGGAGTGCCTTTGGCGCCGTGCATTCACCTGAGCTTGCGGAGCCACTCCTAGACTTTCACTCTGAGCTAAATAAATCCGAGAGCCCAGTATCAGTATCTGGCTTGTGCAGTCCTCCCTCCGTTCACAAGGGTAATCGCTCGTATATCCATATCCTCGTTAACGGACGAAGTATCCAATCCAAACCTCTACTCCATGCCATCGAACGCACTTACTCGTCGCTGTTGCCGATTGGACGACATCCCTGTGTATTATTGAATGTCACCGTCCAACCAGATCAAATAGATGTCAATATTCACCCCGCAAAGCAGGAAATCAAATTCGAATCAGAGAGTGAGGTAGTTAAAGCTACTCAGTTGGCACTGGGACGAACCTTGAGTAATGCCTCATTCACAAAAATGGAAACGGCCGTAACAAACATGGCACCCACGGTGATCATGCGTGATGTGTTCTCGCAACCAACACTCAGGAGATACGAGTCAACCAGTTCCCTAGAAGAAAGGGCAGGTCCAGAACCTACCTCCCAGATCAGTAATCTAGGTCCTGAGAGCGAATTTGACCTCCGGGAGCTAAAGCCAATTGGACAATTTTCTTTGAAATACATATTGTGTGAGACCCGACACAGCCTCATGCTCATAGACCAGCATGCTGCAGACGAACGTGCTAGATATGAAACGTTACTCGCAGATATTGCCACTGGAAATACTAGACGCCAACCATTGCTTTCCCCCATCATCCTAAATTCGACACCGCTACTACATGACCTAGCGAGAACCGAAATGACCACGATATCTGAGTTAGGCTGGGACTTCGAACTTCTGAGCCAGCATAGAATTCTTATTCGGGAAGTCCCAGCTCTTATAAAC
>CAZSFJ010000134.1:0-3571 GCA_964606125.1 uncultured Dehalococcoidaceae bacterium
CGCCACAGAACAAAGGGAATGACCCGTTCACCATAATCATGCCGCCGCCTAATCTAACCGGAGAACTTCATACCGGTCATGCGTTAACAGCGACTATTGAAGACTCCCTCACACGGTGGCATCGCATGCTCCAGCATGACACGCTGTGGTTGCCAGGTGTAGATCATGCGGCTATCGCCGTGAACGCAATCATTGAGAGACAACTCAGAGCTGATGGTTTATCCCGTCACGATATTGGAAGACAAGCATTCCTGGAGCGAACATGGGAGTTCGTCAATGAAAGTAGGAGCAAAATCAGTAGTCAACATAAACGACTCGGGGCTTCTGCTGACTGGGAACGTGAAGCCTTCACGATGGACGCCAACCGTGAATTATCTGTACGCACCACATTCAAGAATCTATATGAGGATGGACTCATCTTCCGGGCTGAGCGTCTCATAAATTGGTGCGTCGGTTGCCATTCAGCTATTTCTGACATCGAAGTCGAATACGAGGACGAGGATACGTCCTTTTGGCACATCAGGTATGAAATAGTAGACACGAGTGATGCAATCATCATCGCAACCACGCGACCCGAAACTATCCCCGCTGACATCGCAGTAGCAGTCAACTCGAAAGATGAGAGGTACTCACACCTGATTGGGAAACTCTGTCGGGTACCTACTACGGACAGACTAGTTCCGATAATTGCCGATGACGCTGTATCTATTGAATCGGGATCCGGCGCGTTAAAGGTCACACCTGCTCATGATCAGGTGGATTTTGAAATCGGAGAGCGACACGGATTAGAAATCATAAATATTCTAGAAAAAAATGGGACTTTGAATCAGCGTGCCGGTGCATACAACGGGCTGAGTCTTTTGGAAGCACGTTCCCAAATCGTAGAAGATATGGCGAACTTGGGATTAGTAGAACGCATAGATCCATACAATCATTCTGTCGGCCATTGCCAGCGATGCTCCACCGTAATCGAACCACTACTGTCAGAGCAGTGGTGGGTTGATGCTAAAAATCTGTCGGGACCGGCCATAGACGCCGTCAAGGAAAAGAAAATTAATTTCGTTCCTCCAAGATTTGAACGGACCTACCTTCATTGGATGGAAAACATCAGGGATTGGTGTATTTCCCGACAGATATGGTGGGGCCATCGTATTCCGGTTTGGTATTGTGATGAGTGCGATTATCTGACGGTAGCAATTACAGACCCTGAGGAATGTAATTCCTGCGGTTGCAAAGATATTCGACAAGACGAAGACACATTGGACACTTGGTTTTCATCCGGTCTCTGGCCCCATTCCACGCTCGGCTGGCCTAATGAGACTAACGGTGAGTGGGGAGCGGATCTCGACCGATTCTATCCAACTCAGGTCATGGAAACCGGATACGACATTATTTTCTTCTGGGTTGCGAGGATGATTATGCTATCGCTCTATAACATGGACGGCCGAGTTCCCTTCGACACAGTTTATTTACACGGCCTTGTAAGAGCTGCTGATGGCCGCAAAATGTCAAAGTCATTGGGTAATAGCGTAGACCCTCTCGAGACAATTGATCAGTATGGGTGCGACGGACTTCGATATGCTTTACTTTCGGGCACAAGCCCAGGAAACGATCAGCGTCTCACGGAAGATCGCCTCGAATCCGGCCGGAACTTTTCAAACAAGCTTTGGAATGCCGGACGGTTCGTTATTTCACTACGGGAGGAATATGCTGACCAAGTGCCAGGTGAAACAGTAGAACATTCGTTAGAGGATCGATGGATTCAATCGAGGCTCACACACCTAGTGCAAGAAGTTCAGCGTCTCATGGATTCATATGAACTCTCTGAGGCAATCCGACAGATAAGAGACTTCTTCTGGGATGACTTCGCTGATTGGTATTTAGAGTTAGCTAAGATACGAATACGGTCAGGCAACTATTCCCCAATAATTATCCTTACCAAGACACTCGATACAGTTCTTCGACTGCTACACCCATTCATGCCATTCATCACCGAAGAAATTTGGCAAAGGCTTGAAAAGTCCAAACACGAAAGCACTCAACAAAGAGCACTCATCGTAGAGCACTATCCTTCAAATAAGGATAGTGATGGCCAGAGAGATCTGACAGCCGAGGAGATGTTCACGAATATCCAAGATTTCATCCGCACCATTAGGAATATAAGGGCTGAAAAAAAGGTTGATGCCGCCAGAGATATTGAGGGTTATATCGCGAGTGAGTCCACATTCGATGATTTGGTCAGACTGAGTTCAGCAATAACAGCTCTCACAAAGGTTGATCCTCTACATATCGTGCACTCCGCATCCGAGGCACCAGTTGAACAAGTTGCTTCTGGAATAACGGGAGCAGGTACGGTGATTCTCCCTCTTGGGGGCTTATTCGACCTAGCCGAAGAACGCGCGAGACTCAAAAAAGAAAGGACCTCCTTAGAAGAAGAAATTGCGAGGCAAAAACTTAAACTCCAAAATCCTCAATTCGTATCCAAGGCTCCCGCCGAAATTGTGGAGAAGGAACACAATAAGCTTGAATCCGCTGAATCTCAAATTGAAGCAATCGACCAACGTCTATCTGAACTTTAATGAACATCGATTACAATGAGAATTCAAGTAAAAAGTATCCTACTAATCAGAGTTACTGATCCAAGCCACATCACCCTTTAACGTCGAGTCCCACGGCTGAGCCGCAAAAATATTGTATTCCCACTTAGACTCAAAAATTGTGGTGGAAGCGCCGTGGCCGGGCAGCACTACTGTCTGAGGTGATAGAGGATAGAGTCGAGAGGTAATACTCTTCACGCTTGTCTTTAGGTCTTCGTTAGATTGAGTTAGTCCCGGACCTCCAGGAAAAAGAACATCGCCCGCAATCAGAGCAGACCCTACCAAGAAACAGGTCGAGCCCGGCGTATGTCCAGGGGTATGCATAGAAACGATTCGAGTATCTCCAATGATGAATTCCTGTCCATCCTCAATTGGCAATATGTTGCGTGAAGAATCGAGATTGGTTTCAGATGCCCCGGCGTAGGCCGGAGCATCTGTCGCGGCACGCAACACATCGTAGCCCTGCCAATGGTCTCCGTGGTGGTGGGTGAAAAATAGAGCCTGTACATCTCTCTCGACCAGTGCAGCCACCGTCGACTCAGACCCTTCTGGTGCGTCGATAACAATGACCGGCCCTGCACCTGTTGCGTCGGATATAATATAAGAATTATTCGCCCATGAGCTTATCTCTCGGAGACGCTCAATACGAACATCACTGTCTTGATAAACAATATCCGGTGTTACAAGGCCACTTGTATTTGTCATAGCTTCCAACTTCCCAATTCAAAATCGACTAGCAGTTTTAGAAATATTAGCGCACGCTGGCTAGGGGCCACATATACTCTTGTCGCTTACACTTAAATCTTCTGGTCAAACTTAAACAAGGGGGGAAGAATGGCGAACAAACCACGGACTCTGGGACAATTAAAGAAAGCAGGCTACCGAGTACTCCCCATCCGAGAGGAGCTACGTAATAATCTCATCGCAAAAATACAAAATGACGAGGACATATTCCCAGGGATCGAAGGCTATGA
>CAZSFJ010000135.1:0-3533 GCA_964606125.1 uncultured Dehalococcoidaceae bacterium
ACGACGATAGTCGACCAAGGGACATCACATTGGTAAATCGCCTGTAGTGCACGGACACCAG
The DNA here is from genome assembly GCA_964606125.1 of uncultured Dehalococcoidaceae bacterium. GTDB lineage: Bacteria > Chloroflexota > Dehalococcoidia > UBA2979 > UBA2979 > UBA2979. The sequence goes on from CAZSFJ010000135.1 coordinate 62, forward strand.
CCTTGATGACTCCGGCTTTTTCTGCTTCAACTCCTATCATAAATCCAGGCTGATCGACGAGATTAATGATTGGGATGTTAAACGTATCTGCCAAATCGATAAATTTCAGCATTTTTTCTGAGCCTGGTGTGTCTAAGGAACCCCCAACTGCTAGGGGGTCGTTGCCGAGAACCGCTACTGGGTAGCCATCCAGTCGTGCAAGCAAGGTGACAACAGACCTCCCGAAATATTTGCCAACCTCGAATATCGAGTCACGATCCACGATGTGGGAGGCTAGTTTACGCACATCGTAGGGTTGTCTTCGTTCCCGTGGGATAATCGAAAGTAATTCTTCGTCTCGTCTTTCTGGGTCGTCATTTGGTGTTGAACGTGGGGGGAGTTCCCAGCTATTTGCCGGTAAATACGAGAGGAATTGTTTAATCTGATCGAAGGCATCTTCTTCAGTTTCTGCCTCGTTGTCACACACACCAGAACCTCGAGCGTGTATCTCCGCACCACCTAGCTCTTCCTTCTCTACCCACATTCCCAGTCCTCGTTCGACTACGGGCGGTCCAGCTGTAAACACCTGTCCCGTACCCTTCACGATCACAGAGAAGTGTGAGATCGCTACTCGTGCAGCCCCAATTCCTGCGACGGAACCCATTGCGGCGGCTACAACTGGAACTTTAGCCATGGCTTCATCGGCGGTCTCCCAGAATCCTGGTCCACCGGGAAGATAGGTTCGTCCTATGTCTTCTATTGTTTTTACTGAGCCGCCACCTCCGGTGCCGTCCACCAAACGAATAATGGGAATTCGCAGTTCGAGCGCCATACGTTCCTGATGAGTTTTCTTGTCACCGACATTCCCGTCGGCCGCTCCACCTCGAACGGTGAAGTCATCTCCACCAACCATGACTCGTCGACCGTTAATACTAGCAATACCCATCACATAATTAGACGGACGGAATTCACTCAATTTTCCATCTTCATACGTGGCCTTGCCAGCCAGTACACCTCGTTCTCTGAAAGAATCACTGTCTACAAGGGAAACGATTCGATCTCGAACGGTAAGTTTGCCATTCTCGATATGTTTTTGAACACGTTCTTCTCCACCTAGTCGATACGCCAATGATTTACGTTCGTTCAATTCATCAATTTCAGGCTGCCATACCATTGGGTAAATCTCCTACATGCGAGCTAGTTTGTTGTGATTTTATGAGTCCAGTCGCACTAGTACCGCACCCTCATCGACGTATTGGCCTTGCTCTATTGGAAGTTCGGAGACGGTTCCGGACGCAGGGGACACGATAGGAGTGAGCATCTTCATGGACTCTAAAATTACAAGCTCATCGTCCTGAGACACTGAGTCTCCCACGGATACTTTTATCTCGGAAACCACACCGGGCCACTCTGCTTTAACATCAGTCATGTTTTTCCCTTTCGTCAATAAACTCTGGATACGACCGGAGTATAACCAAAGGAGTACCGAAGCGTCACTAGATCTTGATGGACTAACCACAGTGCATGCTACTCTTTCTCACTACAGAGTCACGGGGATCAAATAATCCAGGAGTGCGTACATGCGGGTTGTGGAGATTAGTAATTTAGAGGGAGCGGCTGGATTTGCAGGCAAGCTGTTCCGTCGATGGGGAGCCGAAGTCATACGAGTTGAGTCCAGAGACAGGCGTCCCCCAGAAGTACATCGAGATCTCTATATTAATGGCGGGAAAAATAGACTCCAAATTAATTTCAATGATGAGGAAGATTCATCTCAATTGCAAAGTTTAGTGAATACTGCAGATTTACTAGTGTCTGATTTCATACCAGCAGAACTTGATCGATATGTATCGGGTCCACTTAAGGACAGTATTGCTTGTCCTCAAATATTTATTACAAACTTTGGTCGGCAAGGACCATATAGAAACTACGAAGGAACATCAGCAACACTTAACGCGATGGGTAGCTATACGTGGCTTTCTGGCGATCCTGGAAGAGAGCCGTTGACTCTCCCATCTGAATACTGCTACTACCAGGCAGGAAGCTATGCTTACGTGCTGGGGCTTTCCGAGTTGCTATATGGAAAAAACAACTCGATTATCGACATCTCAGTTTTTGAAACGCTTGCGTCTCTCCATCAGTTCACCGATACGATGTGGATATTTGATAAACAGGTTCGTTCGAGGCATGGGAATCGATTCCAAAATTTGTGCCCGACTACTCTCTTGCCTGCACAAGATGGATGGGTGGGTTTCAATATTCTTCCAAATTTCTGGCCAGCGTTTGCTTTATGGGTGGGCGGTACAGAGCTTGCCGAGAAAGAGGAGTGGTTACTGAACACAGATCGAATGCGCTATGAAGATGAAATAGAATCAATCATAAGGGGTTTCCTGAAGGATAAATCAGTCAGAGACGTACTGAAGGAAGGCCAGGAAACCTGGAGGGTTCCTGTAGGGATTTCGGTCCCTCTTTCCCAGGTGTTTGATGATCCACAACTAAAGCATAGAGGTTTTTTTAAACCTATTAATGGCCTCGAGAATGTTCAAGCACCTATATCTCCATTCACTATTTCTGGATTTCAAGCACAGCCGGACGAGCAGGTCATGCCTTTCGCAAATTTTCAGGATATGAACATCCCGACTGAAACTCCAGTCTCGGTAAATAAACCAAGGAATCCGAAGGAAAGGCCACTTTCGGGTCTCCGTATTGCGGATATGACAAGAATTTGGTCCGGACCGGTTTGTGCACGGATATTGGGCGATTTAGGCGCAGATGTGATCAAGATTGAAGCACCGACTGGTCGTGGGCCAATGACCAGCCCAGTCGTGCCGCAGAATAGTGGAGTTCAGGAGCAGGACCTTGAAAAAGGTCAGTTATGGAATCGGCATAGTTTAAATAATAAATTGAATCGAAATAAACGGTCAGTATCAGTTGACTTGAAGTCGGAAGAAGGCAAAGAGATTTTTCGTAAAATAGTACAGGATAGTGACGTCCTGATCGAAAATTTCAGTGTTCGTGCAATGCCGTCTCTTGGACTTGACTATGAATCATTGCGTGCAATTAATCCATCACTGATTTATATCGCGATGCCTGCCCTTGGTCGTGAAGGACCCTATAAGGCGTACGTGGGGCTGGGCCCGAGCATAGAACCATTGTCAGGACTGCCTGAAATCATGGGGTATAGCGAGAGTGAACCGCGAGTAACATCAATGGCCCTGACTGATGCTGCTGCTGGTGTCACCGCTGCCACTGCCGTGCTCACAGCGTTGCAGCATCGTGAAGAGACAGGCGAAGGGAGTTTGGTCGATTTATCCCAATCTGAAGCGATGGCGGCCTATCTCGGTGAATACTACATACAAACACAACTAGAAGGCACGGTGCCTTCACGGATTGGAAATGACAGTCCCAGTCATGCTTTTCAGGCAGTGCTCCGATGTGCTCCTCTCGCGACAAAGGAATTCAATAGCCACAAGCCCGCATCCGATCGGCCGTCTGA
>CAZSFJ010000136.1:0-3527 GCA_964606125.1 uncultured Dehalococcoidaceae bacterium
TCGCTGCTTTCACTTTAAGTTCATTGGCATTCGGTACGCTTGGTTCGATATCAGTGTTCTTGAAACCATTATCCGCTGATTTAGGATGGAGCCGAGCTGACACTTCTTTCGGATACACCGTAATCGCACTGTCGGCGGCAGTATTCGGAGTTCTATGGGGATACCTCGCTGACCGATACGGCACCAAGCACTTCGGACTTATTGGCGCGGTCGTGATGGCAGGTAGTCTCTTCCTTCTCAGTACGCAGTCAGGTCTCTTTCAGTTCTACTTATTTTACTTTCTGTTTGGTGCCTTCGGCGTCGCCGCCGTGACTGCGCCTCTAACCGCCAACGTAGGGTTCTGGTTTCGTAAAAACCCAGGACTCGCTCTTGGTGTAACCGCTGCAGGTGGAGCTATCGGACAAGGAATAGGTCCCTTTTTCGTCGCCAGAAGTATCGTCGCTAACGGCTGGGAACAGACATATATAATTATGGCCTTAGTAGTCCTCTGTATAGCGTTACCAATCGCTTTCCTAGTGAAGGAATCTCCACATAGAGAACAGGTAAGAATAACCGGCATTGATACGCAGCGTGACTCTCCACTTTCAGAGGTGGAGGTAGTGGTATGGCTTGGGATCGCAATAATTTTTTGCTGCAATTGTATGGCGGTTCCCATCGTCCATCTCGTACCACTTTTAACTGACACGGGTTGGAGCGTTGAAACCGCATCCGGCGTACTCCTCATCCTCATGTTATCTGGTGCAGTTGGACGTATTATGGCCGGCAAGTTGGCTGATATAATCGGGGCCCTACCCACATACATGATTATTTCTTTTGGACAGGCATTCTTTGTGCTATGGTTCCCGTGGATAAACAGTCTTTTTCTTCTCTATATTTGTGCTATTCTGTTTGGATTCACGTACTCAGGAGTGATGGTCAGTATTATCACCTGCACCAGAACAATGGTCGGTGCCCGGCTTGCCGCCCGATCAATGAGTCTAACCAGTTTCTTCGGCTGGGGAGGTATGGGAATGGGTGGATTCCTCGGTGGTTTTCTTTTTGACTATATTGGCGACTACGACTGGTCATTTAACTTTGCGTCAGCAATGGGATTCGTGAATCTCACAATACTTTTACTGTTTTATATGAGAATTCGCTCCAAAAAATCTAATTTAGTAGCAGAACCGGCGATTTCATAGTCAAGTATGACCTCACCACCCACAATTCTATAAGTTGTTGACTAGATCAGTACACAATAGTGATATGCTGCCAGCCAAAGCGCGTATATACGTCAAATAGGGGGATTTATGCCATTCATGATTCGATTTGATCAAGGAACTGTGACCGTCGAGCAGTACCATGCAATTAATCAGGGCCTAGAAGACGCAGGGCAAGGGAATCCAGTCGGTCGTGAGTATCACGTCGGCTATATTGAGGATGATGGCAGGCTCAGTGTGGTGGACATCTGGGATTCAATGGAAAATTTTGAAACATTCGGCGAAACATTGATCCCTGTGTTAGAAGCAGTCGGAGCCGACGCTGGAGAACCAATCATCCTCCCTGTGGACAACATCATCCTCGGTCAATAGCTATTGCTTCAGCGTGAAACCTTCCCTCAGTTGAGGTTTGACTCTCGCAACACTGATGAGTGACTCCACACAGTCACGAATCGATTCATCGAGTGGACGGAAGTCTATATCAACCACGGAGCGTATCCTGTCGTTGCGAAGCTCAACACCCGCCCATACAGCTCGCAATTCCTGCTCTCGGGCTTGAATTCGTTCAGGAAATGGATCAGTAACCTCGGGCGTATCGTGTCCTAATTCGGGGAGCAAACGGTCGATATCTGCGCAGATATCTTCGACATTGCGAGCATCGGTCGACCAGGCGATATAACGTTCGCCATTTTGCACAGTCACACTCTCCAGAAGCCCTATATGGCATGCTGCGTCGTCTCTCACGTCCACAGTCATCCAAGGTCTGTATGCTCCGTTTTGCTCATATTCACCCAACAACATTGTCTCAATATTGTGTTGCCACGGTCCCATATCTTTCTGGTGTGCCGAAAGTATTGGGCCGACATTATCTGCTGGACAGCAGGTGATAGCATCCCAAGTCCCATTCTCCTCAGCCGCGTCAGAAAATATTCGCTGTGCAAGGACTTTCCCCATAGAGTAGCCTTGTCGCTCAGGAGTTCGCTTCGGATTCAATTCGTCAGGATATCTGTCTTCATAACAGACAGGTCTTCTCTCAAGTTCAAAGATATCTGCCTCAGAAAGGACGGCCGCAATGCTGGAGGTGACGATCACCCGATTCACGGATTCGGACTTATTAACACTGTTGATGATGTGCGAGCACACGTTTTGTACGTAATCCAGATCCTCATAGGTGCTGACATGGGATACATGACACACCCCCTGACATCCTTTAAAAATATCGTCGAAACATCCGTCATCGTCCAAATTAGCTGAATGTATAGTCAGTCTTCCCGTGGAGAAGGCAGGCATTTCTCGAAGAAATCCAACCCGAGACTCGTCATCTGCGTCACGAACACACGCCCGAACTCGGTAGCCTTTGTCCAACAACAATTTCACTACCCAACCGCCTATAAAGCCTGCACTTCCTGTGACAGCAACGGTACTCCCCTTTGGAATCGGTGGCATTTTGGTCTCCTTATTTTATTAATCATTCACGCATCGCAGCATAACGCAAGTAAATTTCAGTCGGTTATGATTCGGTATTCACTATGAGATACGTCCAACCGCAAGATCAATTTCTGTACAAGTCTGCAAGTCCAAAGGACCCGCAGTTTCAGCAGAAATACACTCTCGAAGTTCTTCTCTATTTTTTACTCCAAGTACCACAGTATCTACCCCTGGAGCTGCAAGTGCGTATCGGTGCGCAAGGCTGGCTGGTGATTCGCCAAGACGAGCAGCGATATCACGAAACGGTGCAGCCCGCTTGAAATCAATTATCTCTGGGTGATCATCAGCCAATGGTCTGTCTAGCTGGGAGGTGAGAGCTCCAGCCTGAACGGCTCGTATCCCCATCACACCCATACCTGCGATCTTGGCACCAGCTATTAACCTTCTTGGGTTTGCCGGCTCGTCATACATCTTCATACTCCCAGGAGAATCTAAGAGATTGGTCACAATCTGAATTACAGACGGTTTCGGTCCCTGATTTTGAGCGGCATCATCAAGCACTTCAGCAAGAACACTTGGGACTCCAATCCCTGTGATCCCCCAGCCACGAATTAGTCCTTGACCAATCAGATTTTCGAACGCCTCTCCAACGGAACTTCTGAACAAAGAGAGTTCCGTTCCCTTAGTTGGGTCATCAAAACCGTCAGGCACGACCATTCCATGCAGAATCATCAAGTCAACTTTAGACACCTTCATCCTCTCGAGAGATTCTTCCAGACTCTGGAGGAGTAGCGGCAATACCTCCTCTGGCTTCGGGGACCCTAATCGATATTTAGTTGTGACGTAGACACCGTCTGGAACGGAACCATCGAAGGCTTCACCAAACACTCGTTCAGCTTCACC
>CAZSFJ010000137.1:0-3475 GCA_964606125.1 uncultured Dehalococcoidaceae bacterium
GGATTCGAGATTACATATATTCCTTTAAAGGCTGAGAAAGTGGATTTGGATCATGATCATGACGGGCACGGCGATAGCCGCGCTGGAAGCTTGGAAACTGTAAGTAGGGATGCCACTGGCTCTGCTACTACTCTCGCAAATGCCTCAGGCGCTGAAGGGGTTTCTTACGGAGTAATTGCACCCGCTCTAAGGTCCGTTATGTCTGATATGAATGCCCCACTGGCTATCGCTATATATTCATTTATTTTTGTGGAGATATGGGGCTTGCAGGCACTAGGGGTGTCGTACCTGAAGAAATTCTTTGCTTGGGACTTCTACCGGAAAGGTGGATTTGGGGTTATCGATATTTTCGTGGGTATACTTGAGTTTGTAAGCGAACTGTCACGAATTGTCTCTTTCACGTTTAGGTTATTTGGAAATATATTCGCGGGCGAAGTATTGCTGCTGATGATGACATTTTTGGTCCCATTTTTACTCACCGACGTGTTTTATTTGCTTGAATTGTTTGTGGGCCTTGTTCAGGCGTTTGTGTTTGCGATGCTTACAACGGTCTTTGCTGCTACAGCAGTGACGGCTCACGGTGATCATGATGATGAGCATGACGAGGAACACGTTCAACATCAGCAGGAAGCCGTGCCTGCTTAGAAGATAAGGGTATTATTCACGGACGCGTCTGAAAGACGCTCCAGTGAATGAGCTGAAATAAATAAGGAAAAACGTAACTGGAAAGTTACTAAGAAGTAGGAGGACCAGAACATGAAGATAAGAAGTAGAGCTTTTTATGTGAGCTTACTGTCGGCGGCAATGTGGTTGATTGCGACCGCTGTCGTGGTTGCAGAGGGTGCAGCGGATAATGAATCCACTGAAGCATCCATGAAGTTCATAGCAGCTGGTATTGCAATGGGTGTTGGTGGACTAGGTCCAGCTATCGGTATTGGTATGCTTGGCTCTAAGGCTATGGAAGCTCTCGGTAGGAACCCAGAAGCAGCTGGAGTGATTCAGACAAATATGATTCTGGCAATTGCTTTCGCGGAAGCTGTGGCAATCTATGCGTTAGTAGTAGCAATACTTATCGGATTCGTATTCTAGATTTTATAGCTGGGTTTAGACCAGCATAAAAATCAGGTTTACTGATTAGTCATGCCGGGCATCAACTGATGAGTCGGCCTGCAGGAAGGAGCCACTGATAATGGAACAAACAAATACAGTCAATTTATCGTGGCAACAGAAAGTTATATTTTTCGCTTCCATGGTTGTGGTTGTTGCACTGAATCCTCTGGCAGTTATGGCAGCGGAGAGTAGTGGTGGAATTTCGGCCCTAGGCATCAATCTCCCTGGACTAATTGCGCAGCTCGTCAATTTTGGCGTTCTTCTTCTGATCTTAAGACTCCTTGCTTGGGGTCCTATCATGCGAATCGTTGACGAACGTCGAGAGAAGATTGAAGCTGGCCTGAATGCTTCAGTTGAAGCATCTGAAGCTGCGGAGAGAAGCCAAGAAGAGGCGAAGGCAGCTCTTGAGGAAGCTAGAACTGAGGGGCGTGAACTTGTGGCACGTGCACAGGAGACAGCTACTCGGCTTAGTGAGGAACTGGAGACGCAGGCAAGATCTGAGGCAGAACAAATCGTCACCAGGGCTAGAGCCGAGATCGACGCAGAACGTCAACAAGCAATCAATTCATTACGTTCTGAGTTTGCGGAGTTAACAGTCAACGCGGCTGAACGCGTCATAGGTCAATCGTTGGACAGAGATGCACATCAGAGACTCATTACTGAGTCACTGGTAGGCACGTCCTTTAGCGATTCTGAAGAGAAATAAAGTAGTTCGGAGCGAATGTAACAGTGTCAGGTACTAGAGATGTTGCGGGCAGACGATACGCCAGCGCGATCCTAGAGATCGCTCGGGATTCGAATACTCTTGACAGTTGGTCGGAAGCAGTGGAGGGCCTTGGTGCTCTTACAGCACAGCCAGGTTACTCAGAGGCACTTCAGGGTGACGGGATGACCGATGAAGCATTCCAGAGCATAGTCAAAAGAGTCATACCTGATATCTCAACTGAGCAGATGAATCTATTTCGTCTCTTGCGGAGAAAGAATCGACTGATACTTGGTCCTTCGATTCAGTCTTTCTTTCAAGAGCTAGTGGACGAGGAAAGAAACATTGCCAGAGCGATGGTCACGAGTGCCGTGGAGTTAGATGGAACTCAGGCTGATGACATAGCAGGTAAATTATCTGACGTGTTGGGGAAAAACATAATAATAGAAACCAGGGTGGACGAGTCAATAATTGGTGGATTAGTGATCCGAGTGGGAGATCAACTGATAGACGCGTCAACAAGGGGACAGCTAAGTGCACTTAAGTCGCACATAGCTCGGACATAGAGTGATAGAGAAAAGGGTGAAGTGAGGTGACCTATGGCAGTTAGAGCTGAAGAAATAGCGTCGATACTTCGGGAGCAGATTCAAAACTTCGATGCGGGAGTTTCGAGCGCGAACGTGGGAACTGTGATTGAAGCTGGGGACGGGATCGCAAGGATCCACGGATTGGGTGATTGTCTTACATCAGAATTGATTGAATTTGACGTTCAAGATGAATCAGGACGTTCAATCCGTGGGTTAGCACTGAACCTAGAGGAAGAGACTGTGGGTGCAGTGGTCATGGGTGATGCCTCCTCCATCAAGGAAGGTGCTGAGGCAAGAACCACAGGGCAGGTAGCATCAGTACCCGTGGGCGAAGGACTATTAGGCCGTGTTGTGAATGCTCTTGGTGACCCTATAGACGAAAAAGGTCCACTCACCACTACTGAAACATATCCGATGGAAAAAATTGCACCAGACGTGGTTTCGCGAGTGTCTGTTGACCAACCCCTGCAAACTGGTATCAAAGCTATTGATGCGATGATCCCACTTGGAAGAGGTCAACGTGAGTTGATCATTGGGGATAGATCCATCGGTAAGACCGCCATCGCTATCGACTCGATTATCAATCAAAAGAATAGTGATGTGATATGCATCTATGTTTCCGTTGGGCAGAAAGAAGCGAAAGTTGCTCAGTCTGCCGCAACGCTCGCTGAAAACGGAGCCCTCGACCACACGATTATCGTTTCGGCTTCGGCGTCTGAATCAGCAGCACTGCAGTACCTCGCTCCATATGCAGGAGTAGCGATGTCTGAGTATTTTGTGTCACAGGGTCGCGATGTCTTGATAATTTACGATGACCTTTCGAAGCATGCTTGGGCGTATCGAGAAGTATCTCTTCTGTTGAGACGTCCTCCCGGCCGAGAGGCATATCCAGGAGATATTTTCTACTTGCATTCCAGATTGCTTGAGAGATCAGCGAGAGTTACTGATGATCTGGGCGGTGGTTCGAGTACAGCACTTCCAATTATTGAGACGCAAGCAGGGGATGTTTCGGCTTATATCCCTACGAATGTTATTTCTATTACTGATGGACAGATTTTTCTTGAGCAAGATAGGT
>CAZSFJ010000138.1:0-3436 GCA_964606125.1 uncultured Dehalococcoidaceae bacterium
ATTTGCTTCCGCTATGAGGAAGTATGGACGTGATCCAGCATCGATACCAGTATTTGATAGTCGTGATTTCTGGGTGTCCGAAGATGCTGAACAAGGTTGGGAAGATGCACGTGAGCATATCTTCTACTCGTATTCAAAATATGCTGAGTGGGGAGCTGCTGCTGCTGTGGCCGATGGTGCCAATATTGATAAAAGACATGAACCGGCTACTACTCCGGAGGAGATGCGGTCCATGGCTGATCTTTCTGGTCCATTTGTAGGTACTCCTGAACAAGCGGTAGATTTTTATCGCCGCCGTCAAGCTGAGGTGCCAATTAACGGTACTATTCTCCGCATACCACCCGGTATCGACCACGATAAAGTTGTGAAATATCTAGAGCTTCTTTCTGCTGAGGTTCTGCCCCAGTTGGCCGAAGACTGATGAGTTATGGACGCATCCCTCGTGACTTTGGACCAACCAATCTTTCGTTTGCCTTGTAGGCCACATCAAGCCAGTCTGAAAGCATTGGTCGGGTGTCAGCCGGGTCGATAATATCTTCAACGTCCAAATCTTCTGCTGTACGCCACGGCGCTCGGATGGAGATAAGTTTTTCTTCCAGTTGTTGCCGATACTCTTCTGGGTTCTCAGCAGCTTCTATCTCACGTCTATATGCGGCAGCGATACCTCCTTCAATTGGAAGCGATCCCCATTCGCCCGATGGCCACGCTAGTTGGAAATTGAAATGAGAATTATCTTGTCTTGCGCCACCTGCGACTCCATATACTCTTCGGACAATTACGGTGGCCCATGGAACGGTCGCCTGTCCTATCGCGACTGCCGTTCGCACCCCAGCTCTGAGGGTGCCGGCAGCTTCAGCTGCGGGACCAATCATAAAACCCGGTTGGTCAGAAAAATTTATTATTGGCAGATGAAATGTGTCACAGGTGTCTACAAATTTTTCCACTTTTCTTGCTGCGGATGCGTCCTGCGCACCACCATGCACCATAGGATCGTTCGCTAGAATGCCAACCGGACGACCATTGAGCCGGGCAAACATCGTTATCTGCGATCCACCAAAATACCGACTGAGTTCAAAGGTAGAGTCCTTATCCATTACAAAGGCGATTAGTTGTCTGGGGTTATATCCACGATTCCGATCTCGTGGAATAATCGATCGTAGTTCGTGAGCTTTTCTGTCGCGCGGGTCACTCTCGTCCCCGAGAGGTGGCAGTTCCCAGACATTTGTAGGTAGATAAGAAAGGAAGCGGCGGATTTGCTGAAGAGCATCCAATTCGTCCTCCGCCTCATTATTCACTACTCCACTCGTGCGCGAATGTTGTTGATATCCACCTAGATCTTCTTTGTGGATATCCAAGCCTATCGCTCTTTTGACGACAGGCGGTCCTGCTGCGAACACTTGTGTTTTTCCCTTGACCATTATCGAAAAATGGGAAGCTGGAACCCAGGCTGCAGGAAGTCCTGCAACCGAGCCCAGAGCAGCTGCGACTATTGGGACTTCGGATAGTAATTCGTGCTCCAGTTTCCAGTTGCCGTTCGGAATATACGTTCTATTTTTTTGCCCGACAGCACGTATATCTGCGCCAAATCCATCGATTAGTCGGATGAAGGGTATTTTCATTTCATGTGATATATGTTCCGCCGATATCGTACGCGGACCTCCGGTGACTGTGGTCCCATTGGCACCGGCACTCCCGCTCCCCGGTCTGGCCGTGAAATCTTGACCAGTGACTGACACCGGTCGGTTATCTACTTTTCCGATTCCGAATACTGTTGATTTGGGTACAAAATCCGTGAGTTTTTCATCGTCGTCGTAGGTGCCGACCCCGCCTAGAATGCCTCTTTCAAGAAAACTATTGGGATCCACTAGCGCTTCTATGCGCTCACGGACGGTAAGTTTCCCTAGCGAGTGTTGCTGAGCAACCCGGTCTGTTCCGCCCATCTCTCTGGCCAAGGCACGCCTGCGATTGATTTCATCTATTTCTGGTTCCCATGTCATATTCATTTCCCCCTAGGAATGTAGTTTTATGACTTCGGTAATATCTCCATAAGGACAAAATGTGACGACGTAGGGTGAACCCAGGCATTGGCAGCACCTGGGATACGAGTGACCCTGCCACCATTTTCTTCAACTTGCTTGCAGAAGGTATCAACATCATCAGTTTCGTATGCTATGAGATACATTCCCTCGCCATGGGGGTTGAAATCGTTTTGCCGTTCCGACATCAGTTTTGCTATGGGGCTTTCGTCAGTGGGTTGGCAGAGGAGAAGTAAGGTGGTGTCTCCATACCCCATTGCTTGAAAGTCGAAATTTCCTACATCATTGAATCCTCTGTCTCCGACTTTTTGCATACCGAAACGCTTCGAATGATTCTCGATGGCCTCATCCAGATCATGGACGGCGACGGTATAATTTTTCAAACTCAGCATTTGGGCTTCTCCTGTTCATATTTTGCAAGCTAGTAGGTTTCTCCAGAAATCTTTGACTTATCAATTTCTCCTAAAGATTTTGGTGTGGTGAGCATAACAAACAAAGCTGCAGTCATTAGAGCAACGACAATCCAAACTATAATTTTGTCTGTTCCTGTGATGGCAATACCCAGTGTCACTAAAAGGGGGCCGGCGAATGATACGACTCTACCTGAGAAACCCAGCAATCCGTAGAGCTGAGCTGCTTCGTCCTTGTGAACGCTCTTAGCCGCTAAAGATCTACCTGATGATTGGACGGGTCCTATGAACATGCCTAGGAATATACTCACGATCCAGAATGTGAGCTTGTGATCGATAAGCCCAATCACAACTCCCGATAGTATTAGACAAATCAGGGAGACCAAAATCACGAAACGTGGTCCAAGCCGGTCGTCCAAGAAACCACCGGGGATTGCACCGATTCCAGCTGAAATATTCAGAGCTATTGCAAAAAATAAGACTTCTTCGGTGCTGAACCCGTAGATACTGGCAGCGAATATGCCACCGAACGCGAACAAAGCCGTTAGGCCTTCAGCCAGGAACAGGCGTGATAGTAAGAATTTCCACATACCCCGGTATGTGAGTAGGCGTAGGACTCTTTTTTTTGTAAGGCCCACAGAGGCGTACCCCGGCTGGTTGAGGCTTGTCCTCGGTAGCCTATATAGAGCGATGACGATTGGGAGGCCAAATACTAGTAACCAACCAGCAGCGAGAAGACTAGTAATCCGGACATTCAGAAGATTGTCATCAGGGATTAAACCAGACATCATGAGACTGACAGCTATTCCGAGGCACATGACACCACCCACGTAGCCTAGTCCCCAAGCTAATGCAGAGGTCCGACCAGCTCTTTCAGGAGGGACAAATACCCTGAGTAGAGTGTTGTATGGCACAAAAGAAGTTTCCACACAAAAACTGCCGACTCCTACTAATACGAGGGCTGGAATTGCAAATGAAGGATCAGGTTTA
>CAZSFJ010000139.1:0-3407 GCA_964606125.1 uncultured Dehalococcoidaceae bacterium
GCTTCGGAAGATATTCGGCCGACCGAAATAGCTACTCTAGTACCTCTGGAAATTCTTGCGGTCTGCTCCGGAATTGACGCTGTTGTTAATTTACAGTCCTGTAGAGACAGGTATATAGCGGCTGGCGATCAAATTGGACTTGGTGAAATGTTAATCATCATCCCATCTCGGTCAGTCACGGGCTCCAACACGGAATTTGATCTTGATCAACGTAACGAACCTATTTCTTTTGATGATATTGACGCGGCTGTAGCTCAACTGGAGACGAATTCCTCACACTCGATCCGAGTTCGTGAATCTGGAGGTGACTGGTCACCGGCATTCGATTTTAATGTTGGCTTTTCAAAACCTGGAAAGCCTATGATTGTTTCGGTCTGCTCTGACATGGTCTGCTCACCACCAGACACGCTTTTTGCTCCAATTTCGGATATGGGTGGTTTGTATCCTGTCATTGTTCAAGTAATGGGGTTGGCCAGTGACGACAACCAACATTTGTGGGTCGAATTAAGTTTGGATGGTAACGAGAATAGACTGGGTTGTATCAACTGTTCTACTGCTTTCAGTCGCGGTTTTCAGTACCCCGAAAGACTGCAATTTGGTGACACACAACTATTTTATAACTGGGACCTTGCCGAGCTTGAACCGGGTCAGCATTACGTGCGAGCTCGCCTAAGAAATTTAAAATTAGCGGGAGATTGGTCGAATAAATTTTATTTCGATGTGTTACGTGAGTGAAAATCTGTGGTAACTGAAGATACGAGTGGTAATTTGTGAATTTTCTACAAAAAGCAATAATGGGCATAGCAATTGGTGCCGCTGATCTAGTGCCAGGTGTTAGCGGCGGGACATTAGCTTTTGCTTTTGGGATATGGGAAAAAATCCTATACACAATTTCTGAATTCGCCCGAGCATTACTGTATTTGCTACGATTTGACCCACGCTCCACGTGGCAAATTCTTCGAGATACTGAGTGGCTCCTTGTCATACCTGTTGGGTTAGGAATTATGACTTCGCTATTGATCGGGGCGTCATTGGTGGGCCATTTATACGATAATTATCCTGAATATCTCCGTGGCTGCTTTCTGGGGATAGTTCTTGGGACGCTGCCTGGTGCAGTAAATCATGTGTCACGTTGGTCTCGTTGGCATGTCCTGCTGGTTGTATTCGGCGCATCAATATCTTTTTTACTTGCAGGACTTCCGGAGCGAGCAGTTGAAGATCCCTCCCTTATATTAATTTTTTTGGTGGCCGCTTTTACAATTTGCTCAACGATGCTTCCCGGCATCAGCGGCTCGTTTCTTTTACTAATTTTGGGATTTTATGAAATATTTATAGATGCTATACGTGATCGCGATATCGTAATTTGGGCTGCATTTGCTGGTGGTTCTCTAGTGGGTATGCTCACATTCGCATCTTTGATACGGCAGATACTCCGGACGCAGAGAGAAATTGTTTTGTCGGTTTTACTTGGTCTAATGCTTGGCGGATTGAGAGTGCTGTGGCCTTGGCTCGATGATGACCGTGCTCTCCTCAAGCCGACAAACACGGAATCATTGTTGCTCGCATTGGGTACTATTTTGTTTGGGATCACTGTGGGGTATCTATTGGTGTTAGCTACAAGGGAGAAGACGGCAAATTAATTATCACAAATATACCCTCTACACTGGAATAGCTGAATATTTTAGGGCAGTGGATTAGAGGCAAATGGGTACGGTACGTATTTTTCTTGCACTGTTTGTCGTCTTCGGTCATTTGCCTGGCTTAGCAGGGGAATTGAATCCTGTTGGGCATTGGATGCGTGCTGAAGTGGCTGTTCAGGGATTTTTTATTATTTCCGGTTTCTACATGACTCTAATACTGAAGGGGAAGTATCAGTCTAGAGGTATCCGCGCGTTCTATACCGCTCGGATATTAAAATTGTTCCCCATATATTACGTGGTGTTGATACTGAGCATCATTTTGTACATCGCTATTGAGCACTTCGGCCTGACTTTGTTCGAGTTTCGCTATGAACCGAAATGGAAAACCTATGACTATCCTATTATTATTTTCAACGCGTGGAATTCGATGAGTGATCGTCTCGAAACGACTGGGATTTTGTTCCTATTGTTATCCCACACAACACTTTTAGGTCAGGAATTTGCTAGCTACATCGCTACAAGCGGGTCCGGTTTAATGTCGATGGGCGAATTTGTAAAGACCGACGGATTTCGTGATGCAGCAGTGCTCGCCTACGGACCGGACGGTTCGGTAGTGGGAGAGGAATTCCAACCATTCAAGGACAGTACCCATGTCACTATGAATTATTTTCTTTTCATTCCTCAAGCATGGTCCCTCGGGCTAGAACTGCTGTTTTATCTTATTGCCCCAGCAATCGTTTATCTCGGCAGAAGGGCAGTACTCTTGCTCGCATTATGTGCTTTGGGTGTTCGTATTTATTTTCTCGAATACACGGGACTAGGCGAGTTGAATTTTTTCGAATACAAATTTTTCCCCTTTGAGCTAGTATTTTTTCTTTTAGGGGTCATTTCTTATTATTTGTATGAATTCATCCAGCGCACTGACCTGAAGACTCACGGTTATTTACAGAGAGGGGCGTTGATTTTTCTTTTGTTATCAACTCTGCTCGTGGCTCAGCTCCCGTCGATGAATAACTGGATATTTTATGGAACCCTAGCCGTCTTGATGCCGTTTGCATTCAGGTTCGACGATCCCAGACACGATGATGTTTCGACAACGTGGCGGGCGAAGTTTGCTCGACTGGATAGATGGTTAGGTGACTTGTCGTATCCTCTCTATATCTCTCACGTCATGGTGATTTCTGTGGCATACGGATTGGCCTATGAACTGGTATATTCAGCTGGACATGTACCGGCCCAGCTGGCCATAATAGTGGTAGCAATCCTCGCCGCGATGCTACTCAATCAGTTTATCCAACAGCCCGTCGAGCGCTTTAAGGCAAAGCGCTCAAAGGTTCCAACTCGAGCTGAGAGACGTCGAAGGCGATAAACATTTATGGTACCGAAGGTGGGACTCGAACCCACACGAGATTTTACCTCGGCGGATTTTGAATCCGCTGCGTCTGCCAATTCCGCCACTTCGGCTCATCCCACAATGCTACTGCTTATTTGATTGGCGTAAAAGTCCAGAATGATTCAAAGGCTTTCTGATATAACTCTTTGTCCTATAGGTGTGGTTCCCTTTACGATGGATATGTAGTGGCGGATGGTGTAGAGGTAGCACACGGGACTTTGAATCCCATAGCCCAGGTTCGATCCCTGGTCCGCCAGCCACCCAAACCTCCCCACTTGCCTTGCGGATTTAAATAGAGGAGAATTGTTATACGCTCCTCGATAGCTCAACGGTAGAGCAGCCGGCTGTTAACCGGCAGGTTCGTGGTTCGAATC
>CAZSFJ010000140.1:0-3311 GCA_964606125.1 uncultured Dehalococcoidaceae bacterium
TGGTGTAGGCAATGCTGAGGTGTCTACTGGGCTTGGTTTCTATAATCACATGCTTGAAGCATTTGCACGACACGGCAGATTTGATTTACAGGTTGCCGCCAGTGGAGATCTAGATGTTGACACTCATCACACGATTGAAGACGTTGCCATCGTGCTTGGGCAGGCACTAGATCAGGCGCTCGGTGACCGAGTTGGGATCACTCGAATGGGTGATGCTACTGTGCCTCTCGACGAGGCATTAGTTCAGTGTGTAGTTGACTTATCCGGTCGACCACACGCAGAAGTTTCATTTGAATTTGGACCGGATATTATTGGGGACGTTCCTACTGAGATGGTAGCGCATGTGTTTCACTCATTGGCGTCCGGATCGCGTTCGACCATCCATGTTCGGCAACTCTCTGGTAGCAACAATCATCATATTGCTGAAGCAGCCATGAAAGCTTTGGGGCGCGCACTGGATGCGGCAACTTTAGCGGATCCAAGGATCGCTGACAGGGTCCCCAGTACGAAAGGTACCCTCACGGATTGAAGTGACATTCCAATGACTGAATATAAGGATTTCGATTCGGCCAGTTCTCTAGCATTGCTCAATAGCATTTTGGATGAGACTGATGAAATTGCCCTTAAATATTTCCGACAGGCTCGAGGAAGCATTGGTGAGACTCAGAAAGACGATGGTTCATACGTCACTAGAGCGGACAAGGAAGTCGAACGAGTCATTCGTAATGAGATAGGCAAGGTCTACCCTGGTCATGCCGTGATCGGAGAAGAGGAAGGTGAATCGCCTGGCACAGATGGGGATTTTTGCTGGGTGATTGACCCAATTGACGGCACTCACGGCTTCATGACGGGTCTACCAATTTGGGCCACATTGATTGCCTTACGGTTCGATAATGAGATTCTTTTATCCGTTATCTCGGCCCCAGCGTTCCATACTCGATGGTGGGCGATCAAGGGTCAAGGTGCCTATAAATCTGATGTTGACAATGAAGCTCGTCGACTCCGAACATCTGGGGTGAGAAATTTGAATGAGGCCCAACTGTTGTTTACAGGGACGAAGGCTTGCGAAGAGAAATGGCAGAAATTTCGAGATTTACAGGCTGGAGTCTGGCGAGAGCGCGGTGTGGGAGATTTCTGGGGGCATTGTTTGGTTGCTGAGGGTGCGTCTGAAATAATGTTAGACCCAATTGTCAGTATCTGGGACGTCGCTGCGCTTTTCCTCTTGGTTCATGAGGCTGGTGGTAAAATGACCGATGAACTGGGCAATGAGATATATACCGCTGGGCATGCAGTGTCTTCTAACGGGCTGATTCATGGTGAAGTGATTGAATTTTTGAATGAGTAGGCTGATTAGTCGACCAGTGTCACTGACACCGTGTAATCCTCGATTGTTAGATTCGCTAGAAGTTTATCGGCCATTTCACTGACTCTGTCTTGTGCTGACCCAATATCATCCGATTCGACTGTCAAGTCTATTCGTTTACCAGCTCGAACAGACTGAACTTCATCAAAACCAAGCTCAGCTAAACCGTTTGCGATAGCGAGCCCCTGTGGATCGTTTATTTCATGCCGAAGCATGATGTCTACACGGGCCTGAAAGATTGCCATGAAGTTATTTTACCTCACTTGAGTTCTAAACCGGTCACCAACGAATGGGCTTTCATATATCTCTCGGATGTGGTCTGAATTATGTCCGCAGGAAGGGGAGGCGGGGGTGCCGATTTATCCCAATCTAGGCTGTCGAGATAATCACGCAGGGGTTGTTTATCGAAGGATTTCTGGGGCCTCCCCGCGAAGTAGTCGTTACCTGCCCAAAATCGTGAAGAATCCGGTGTAAGTACCTCGTCAATCAGACAAGGTTCTCCGTCCACGAGCCCGAATTCAAACTTGGTGTCCGCAAGGATTAGTCCCTTAGGAGTACAATTTTGAGATGCGAAACCATAGAGGGCTAAGGAGCGCACCTTGATGGCATTGGCTATATCGACCCCAACTAGTTCCTCAACCTCTCTATATGTCATTGGTGCATCATGTGCTGGCGGTTCGGCCTTGGTTGAAGGAGTAAAGATCGGGCTGTGGAGTTGACTAGATTCGAGCAAGCCGGGCTCTAACTGAATGTCAGCTATCGAGGAGTGTGTTTGGTAGTCCTTCCAAGCCGAGCCGGAAAGATACCCACGTACAACGCATTCGACTGGGAGAGTAGCGGCTTTTTTCATGATAATCGAGCGATGGTAGTATTCGTCCGATATACCGCCGAGCCCAAATTGTGCAGCAGTTTCTTGATTGAGCAATCCGATAAAAGCATTAGGGATGACATCGCTGGTTTTTTCGAACCAATAAGCCGAGATCTGGGACAGTACGAAACCCTTATTCGGTATTCCCTCGTTCATCACCACATCGAATGCTGAAATCCTGTCTGTCGTGACAAGCAGTAAAGTTTCCTCATTAATTTTGTAGACGTCTCTAACTTTCCCTCGGTGTAGAAGTTCAAGATCCAGTGCCGTAATCAGCATGGGAGCGTTCGTGCTCATTCGATAAGACCAATTCGCTTGAAGGTGACGTCAACATAATTCAAATATGACTGTGGGTTAAATATATCGTTAATTTGGTCTTTCGTTAAAAGCTCATCAACCTCTTGGTGTGTTTCTAGCTGCTCGCGGAAATCAAGCCTTTCGGCATGGGATTTCATGGCAGCAACTTGAACAATTTTATAAGCATCCTGTCTTGTCATTCCGGCCGTAATTAAGGCATTTAATGCCTTTGATGAAAAGATAAGTCCTCGAGTCAGATGCAGATTTTCCTGCATACGGTCAGCTTTTACATTCAGCCCTTCTATGACACCGGTAAGGATATGCAGTGCGTAATCCAACAGTCCAAATGCATCAGGGAGTATGATTCTTTCCGCACCTGAATGTGAAATATCCCTTTCGTGCCATAATGCGATATTTTCATTAGCGGTGACTGCGTAGCCTCTCAAGGTGCGTGCTATCCCACACACGCGCTCCGACAGTTCCGGGTTTCGCTTGTGTGGCATTGATGACGAACCTGTCTGTGCGTTTTCAGTGAAAGGTTCTTCCACCTCTCCCACTTCGGTTCTCTGGAGGTTTCTGAGTTCAGTCGCAAACTTCTCTAAAGTCCCTGCTAGACCCGCAATACAATTTATTAGGAACGCATGCCGGTCACGCTGAAGGATTTGAGTAGTCGCATCAGCAACCTCGAGGCCAAGGTAGTTGCAAGCAATTTCTTCAACTACTGGTGGTACCGAAGCATGAGTGCCTACGGGACCGGATAACAGTCCTATCGCTATTTGGTGT
>CAZSFJ010000141.1:0-3280 GCA_964606125.1 uncultured Dehalococcoidaceae bacterium
GCCACGAGGCGATCCCATCTCTGGTTCTGAATTAATGTTATTCAGTAAAGCCCCGTCCGTGACTACTTCCCTGAAAATTGGTTCACGGAGTTCAGTAGGCCATTTTTTTATCAAAGATTCGACACCAACACTCACGTGGTGCATGCCTACGGCCAGAGCAGTAGATCCATCACCCACACCAATTTCATATTGAGCAAGGGTAATGTCGGTCAAACCCAGACCTAGTCCGCCATATTCTATGGGTACCGCAGCTTTCAGATAGCCCAGATCCTCCATGAAATCAAAATGCTCGAATGGGAAACTTGCGGCCACATCATGTGCGATTGCAGTCACACCTATATGCTTTGCGATCTTCTCAGCTACGCCCTGTATCTCGGCTTGTTGTTCTGTTTTTGGCCACATATATTTTCAGGTTAGTTGGATAGCAAGCTTATGGAAATAGCAGCTAATAATAGATACCGCTTCCAACCCCGCCGCCAGCAGCAATTGTCTCTCCAGTAACCGCAATAGAAAGAGGGGACGCTAAGAAAGCCGTTAGTGACGCTATATGCGAGGCGTCAATAATTTGTTTTACACTGTTCTCCTGAGACATCGACTGGAGTATGTTTTCCCGTGATATGTTTTCCTTACTTATCTGAGCTTGGATTCTTTCTTCAGTTGCTTCAGTAGTGGTTTGGCCTGGATGGATGCAATTCACATTTATGCCATGTGGTCCTAGCTCGTCAGCAAGATTCTTCGTTAGTGCCGACACAGCGACGTTCCTGATGCTACCGACAGTACTTCCACTATTTCTCGCCTGCATCCCGGAAATATTGATGATTCGTCCCCATCCACCAGCCTTCATCAGAGGAGCCACAGACTGAGCGCACCGAATATATCCCATAACCTTTGTGTCGACCTGAGGAAGTAGATGTTCTTCCCAATCGATCTCAAGTAAAGGTGGGCGTGGTCCGCCCGGCTGAGCGGCGTTATTCACGAGGATGTCTACTGTTTCTAGTTGAGCTGTTGTATTTCTGACTAGGTCTTTGACTGCTTGTGGATCCGTCGTGTCGCACTGAAATCCAAGAATATCTCCGGAGCCTACTTCGCCTATCTCTTTCACGGCTTCGTCAATTCTAAGTTGATCACGTGCCGCAATGACCACGTGACAATTTTCGCCGGCAAGTGCCAGGGCGATTGCTTTGCCAATTCCTCGACTGCCGCCCGTTACTAATGCAACTTTGCCTTCAAGTTGGAGATCCATCGTTACTCTTCCGGAGACTATTTAATTACCCAACAAGATCCTTGAATAACTCAAAGCGTTTGCTTCTGTCTGGTTCATTGACACTCACACCATGTAGATCGAATCCGGCATCAGTCGCTTCTTCTATGAAGTCAACGCATTCACCAACCGATCCTGCGACACCCAGGCTATTGACCAAATCCTCAGGTAGAGCTGCAGCACCAGCTGCCGAGCCGCCATCTTCCCAGGCACGCCGAACGGCATTCGCTTCGTCCGCATAACCCATTCTCGAGAAATGCTCATAATAGAAGTCACCCATTCGAGCAATATAAAACGCTGCATTAGCTGCGGTTCCCATCCGTGCGCGCTCAGGGTTATCAGTGACTGTAATTCCACTAGGATTTCTTACATCAATAGCTGTTCTGTCCCGACCAGCTTCTTTAACGTAATCGTAAAATGCTGAAAGTTGTGGTTCCCACTGTTCCTTGGGGAAGAAAATAGGTATCCACCCGTCAGCAATTTCAGCAGTTTGTCTAACTGATTTGGGAGTTACTGAGGCTATATGAATAGGAATATGATTTCGAAGCGGATTGAACCTAAGGGTGAATCCGCGCTTTAGTTGGTAAATATCACCATCGTAATTTAGTGGTTCTCCCGACATAATGATATTAATGATTTCTGTGTACTCTTTGATACGTGTCAGGGGCTTCTCAAATTTTATACCGTGGAAATGCTCAATTACCTGTGGTCCGGACGAACCGAGCCCAATCACCATACGCCCGTTTGAAAGTTCATCGAGCGTTGCAAAGTGTTGAGCGATGGCACCAGGCGAACGTGAGAAGTTATTAATTATTCCGGTGCCGAGTTTGATGTTTGTCGTCTCACGAGCAATTACAGCGAGCAGTGTAAGAGCATCTCGTCCCCAGGCCTCGGCGATATTGAGTTGTTCAATACCCGCCTCGTCAGCTACTTTTGCATCTTCTATGACTTGATCAAGATCAAATTCACCCTGCCAGTTCAGTCCAATACTAAGCCTGCGTGCCACTTTTACCCCCCATACAATTTATTGAATTATCGCTCGTAACAGTATAGGCCGATTACCACTGTGATACGTACAAATTATTTTGACGAGTACAGTGCGAGAGTTTCCTTTTCCAAGGTGTTACCTAATTCCTCTTGGAACTGAGTAAATTCTTCTAAATCCCACTCCGCCACAAACACTATTGACTTTCCTGTCTTTCCAGCTCTTCCAGTGCGGCCAGTGCGATGTATATACTCCTCGGTATTTTGAGGGAAATCATAATGAACCACATGTGTAATTTCTGGGATGTCGATTCCACGTGCAGCCACGTTAGTGGCGATGAGTAACTCTAGTGCTCCCTCTCGGAATTGCTTAACCACACGATCTCGAACTCGTTGATCCATGTCTCCGTGAAGTGCCCCAACTTTAACTCCCAAGCCAGATAAATTCTTGGCCAACTTTTCGACCATACGACGTGTTCTGCAGAAGACTAAACTACGACCTTTGAGCTCTTTTTCTATTAACTCTTTCAGTGCAAGAACTTTATCCCTCTCAGCGACTTCTACGTATGTTTGTTCAACCGACACCGCTGCAGAACCTTCTGAGTCAACGGAGAATGTTTCAGGATCATCCATGAATTGCCATATGAGTCTCTTTATCGTAGTTGGCATCGTTGCGGAGAAGAGTGCCGTCTGCCGTGATCTAGGCGTTCTTGAAAGAATCCGTCGGATAGCAGGAAGGAACCCGATATCAAGCATTTCGTCTGCCTCATCAAGCACTACAAATTTGACTTTTCGTAGATTTAAAGTTCCTCGCTGTAGATGGTCTTGTACCCTCCCAGGTGTTCCCACGAGTACTTGTGGAGACCGTCCAAGGTTCTGAATATCTTTCTTTATTGCTCGACCGCCCAGTAGTCCAACAGTCAAGAGTCCGTGCGGCTCAGCCAGTGTGGTCATTACATCAAGTACCTGCTGGGCAAGTTCACGGGTAGGTACGAGGACAATTCCCTGCACCTCACCAAGCTCTGCGTCTATTCT
>CAZSFJ010000142.1:0-3219 GCA_964606125.1 uncultured Dehalococcoidaceae bacterium
AGAGTATGAAGCGAGAACTACATCTAAATCTGTTCATCAACAGTCGCGGTCACCATGAAGCCTCTTGGAGGCATCCTGACGCATCCGAGCTGGACTTAACTGACGTGCAGTATCTACAAGGATTGTCCCAGCGGGCCGAAGAAGGTCTGTTTGATTCGATATTCCTTGCCGATCAATTGTCGTTCAGGGGTGGTGGAGCTGCACTCAGCCTTGAGCCCCTAACTGCTCTGGCTGCTTTGGCAGTCTCTACCACTCAAATCGGACTCATCGCCACGGCATCGACCACATATACAGAGCCTTTCAACCTCGTCCGCCAATTCGCCTCGCTTGACCACATCAGCAATGGTCGAATCGGCTGGAACATAGTCACGTCGTGGTCCGCTCCTGCTGCTAAAAATTATGGATACGATGAGCAGCCGACGCATACAGATAGATATGCTCGTGCCGACGAGTTCATGAAAATAGCAAAGGGCCTCTGGGATAGCTGGTCAGATGATGCTGTCGCGGACGACCGAGCAGCCGGCATATATATTCACAAAAACCGTGTCCGACCCATAGACCATACTGGTGACTATTATCGGGTCGAGGGGCCACTGAATGTTCCTCGTCCGCCACAAGGTTGGCCGGTCTTAGTACAGGCCGGATCGTCAGACACTGGCAGACAATTTGCGGCTGAACATGCTGAGGCAGTGTTCACTGCCCACATGGAGAAATCTACTGCGAAGGCTTTTTATCATGATTTGAAGTCCTTGGTTCGAGCTCAGGGGCGAGACGAGAGTCAGTGTCTTATTTTGCCAGGATTGAGTCCGATCATCGCCTCCACTGAAGATGAAGCAAAACGATACAGTCAGGACCTTAATGAGCTGACTGATACCGATGAAGGATTAGCGCGACTCTCAGCCCGCTTTGGTGGCGCTGATTTTTCGCACCTCCCACTCGACACTCCGTTGTCCCCTGATGATTTCCCAGACCCATCGACAGTAGAGGTTGCGAGAAGCAGAACCGAGGTGATAACTGGCGTGGTTCGGAGGGAAAAACCAACCCTCAGACAATTACTGGCGAAACTAGCCGGAGCTCGCGGCCATTATGTTGTGGCCGGAACTGCAGAATATATAGCTGACTTAATTGAAGATTGGTTCACAGATGGTGTAGCCGATGGGATCAACTTAATGCCCCCGGTACTCCCTAAAATGCTGGATGTATTCATCGACGAGGTAGTTCCGCTACTACAAAAGAGAGGGATCTTCAGAACTGCATATCAAGGAACTACTCTCCGAGAACGCTACGGTTTACACAGGCCCGATAATATTTTCAAATGAGTCAAAAGTGGCCGGATAGGAAGAAAAATAGGCGAACGTCTGCTGGCCGTCCTGCTCTATAAAATATAGTTGCTGCTCCATTCGCTGATTCGCCTCTATTACCTGTTTGAAGTAGTTGTCAGCTATCGGCGTACGATCACTTTGCTCGGTCATGAATCAATAATACTCTTTGCTCAAACTATTCATGACTCCCGTTGTCAGGCATAGATTTTTTCATGACGATCCTCTAGGGTAAACAAATTAATAACGTGAATGCTTAGGAGTGTAATTTATGACGAAAGTACTAAATCCAGTCATTTGGTTGTGGATCTTTGCGATCCTAAATCTGGTCATGGGATCAGGACCGGCTTTGCTTGATGGCCAGTCCGTTGCTGAGATGGGCTGGGGTGAGGGCAATACTGGCGAACATGACGCCATGTACGAGACCTTGCTGGGAATATCGTTGGCCCTATTCTCCATACTTACTGCTGGAATTGCCCTTTTCACGTCGGGTGCCGCCCGAGCTAAAATGACCGCTCTCGTGGGAGTAAGTATGCTCGGATTAATGGTGGTCTGGCTCACATATGCCAACGCGGAAGACTACGACTTTGGCGGTCCAATGATTATTATTCCAATCGCAATGTTCAGTATGCTGACTCTAAGCGGACTAGCTAATCTCAAGAGTGCCGAGTAGAGCACTCGGGAATTATTGCAGTGAAACTGACTGGGGTTAGACTTCCTGCCAGATATTTCAACTCGTTGTGGGCTCGGCGCAAAGCACGCCCGAGAAGGGGCTGGAAATTGGCAGGCGGTCTAGCATCGGCTGGTTTCATTTTTATTGTTGGCGGATTGATCACCTATGTGATCCGGTCTGCGAGACTCGTGAGTCGGGTCATCAACCCGAGCATCAGTAGTTCTAGTGAAAACTACTCCATCGAAAGGGTATAGTCCGAATGAGCATTGAATTTATAAATCCTCCGAGTGCCCCACCGTCAGCTGGAGGATATAGACAACTCGCCATTGTGCCATCTAATAGACGCCTTTTGGTTTTAGCGGGGCAAATCGGGAATACGATGGATGGAACAATCGTTGACGGGCTTGAACAACAATATGAACAGGCTTTAGCGAATATCGTCGCCATCGTGGAATCAGAAGGAGGCACGTCCTCTGACGTTGCTCGAATTACAGTATTTTTGACTGAAAAGCCGGAGGGGTCCCGAAAAATTGGCGAGGCGAATGATAAATATTTCCCCAACGGACAGCCAGCAATGTCATGGATATACGTGGCCGGACTTTTTCGGCCTGATGTGAAAGTAGAAATTGAAGCAATCGCGGCGGTGGATTAGTCAGACTTAGCGATGAAAACCTGAACAGGCTATGCTCCCCTTCGTACCTACCTGATATATGCGAAGGAATAACGATATGAGCACCACTGATTTCAAAGGAAAAATAGGCACTACTTTCTCGGAATCTACTCCTGACTGGCCAGAGGCACCTTCTTCACATGATGGAACCAGTCCAAACGTCCTGGTCGTACTTCTTGATGACACCGGGTTTGGAAATTTCGGTTGCTACGGATCGGTGATAGATACCCCGTATTTTGACGAACTTGCTGCTAGTGGTCTTCGATATTCGAATTTCCACGTCACACCGCTCTGTTCCCCCACTCGGGCTTCATTGTTGACAGGAAGAAATCATCATGCGGTTGGTATGGGGAGTCTTGCAAATATGCACGACATTGGCTTTCCAAGCCGACGCGCTCTAGTTTCCCGCAACGCAGGCACTCTCGCTGAGATTTTGAGAGAGGAAGGATATTCCACCTACGCTCTGGGTAAATGGCATTTAAATCCGGCTGAGCATAATTCAGCGGCAGGCCCGAGGCACGGATGGCCTTTGCAACGTGGTTTCGATAGGTTCTATG
>CAZSFJ010000143.1:0-3217 GCA_964606125.1 uncultured Dehalococcoidaceae bacterium
TGTTCGACCGTCTGCCAGAAATCACGCGTCCCAAGGTGCTCGCTCGCTACTACCTCATCGATGCGATTAACCGGCTGGAAAGGGATTCTATGCTCCGAGAAAACCTCGAATAATTCTTCACGCGTTCTTTCTTTCAGCCAAGGGTGCCAATATGCGTCTAGCTCTTCATGCCATTCAAACGATGTCCAGCGGTCTCGAAGACGTTCGTCTTTTGCCCAGCCTGGATTTCCCATCAGTTCGGTAAATCGGTTCCACTGATCATCAACCATAGTGATTACTTCCATGTAACCGTCAGCGGCCGGTACAACCTGCCATGGGTAGAATCCACTCCGGTGTGTACCATCACGGGATGCTAGTCCACCATTGAAGACGAAGTGCGGCACGCCAGAGCCATTTAAGTAACTTGCGATGACTTCGACAGTAGAGATCCACGCGTGATGTCCCTGACCAGATATTTTCCCCATCCTCAATGCCAATAGAGCCGCGATAGCCCCGTGCACCCCACCATGAAAGTCTGCCGCGCAGTAAGGGAGCCATAAGGGAGCTTTTTGAGGATGTCCTATTTTCGTTGGAGCTCCTGAAGCAGCTGTAGCAGTCAGCGCGGTGCCAAGCCAGTCCCTGTAGGGCGTGTCGTATCCAAAGACGGTGATAGAACTGACGCTTAGTTGCGGGTTGTTTCGCGACAGTGACGCATAGTCGAGGGAGTAATCCTGTATCTCCTGATGAGTATTATTGCTGATGATCAGGTCTGTGTGTGGTATGAGCTTATCTAGTATCTGTCTCCCTTTGACGGACATATAGTCAAGAGCCAGACTTTTTTTATTCGTATTGAGGAAAAGATGTAGTCCACTTTTTTCAAGGTGCACAATATCATCTGGAAATGGTCCATGATCACGAACAGAATCACCATCGATAGGGTCTTCAATTTTTATAACATCGGCACCAAGATCAGCGAGTAACTTGCCCGCATAGCCGACCGATATAAAGTCTCCGATTTCGAGGACACGTAGTCCTGCTAATGGCCCAACTGTTTCCATAAACTCTTCCTGTCAGGGAAGGATAATGAGCATCGTCAAGTTTTTCTAGTTTCTGATGAGTAGCGGAGCTTAATCGATTTCATGCTGGTGCAAAGCTAGATCTGGCCTGAGCACCCCAAATTCCTTCGATTTCTGTCATGACCCATAGTGCCTGTTGTGTCGTGATTGCGGTCTCATCTTTTCGACGTCTAGTCCATTGAATAAATAGGTGCACCTTCTGTTCGGAGATATGCAGTACATCAACCAAGTCAAGATCGGTGTGGTCCCACTCTGTCCCGGCACGCTCATAGAATTCTGCCAGATACTCATCTTCGAGCTGCTTGCGACTCGTATATATTTTCACGCCTGCTCCAGATATGCGAATGTGGGGAAGGTGCAGCAGATCAAGTAAATGAGAATCATCTCGGTTATTCAGCGCTCGCATGTAGCCCTCTAGTGCACGGGTGGCTTCTGTTTCAGGGGACGAAGGCATTGAGAGGCACTCCTTACAGACCGTAACGGCAATTATATTTAATTCTAGAAGCTAATGGTGAGTGAGACAGGGTGGGCTGCTCGCCCCCAAGTACCCCTGAGTTTAGTATGAACCCATGGGTGAACTAATCTTCGCGGTGATCATTGGTGGGTTGGTGGGCCTGGTGTCTGCTGTCTTCATCGACAACCTCTGGCTGGCGGTGGCTACTGGTTTCGCTGCAGCCGTTATTACCGGCGCCATCGCATTTATCCCTGTACGGTTCGGTGGCAGGAATAAGTAGCGAGCTAATATTCACTAAAAATATCCTCAGGCTACTAGCGGTTATCCAAACCTTTAAATTTCCTGTGTTGTTATACGGTCTATGACAATTTCGAAGAGTGCCACATCAGCAGGAGTCATGTTTTGGTAGGAATTTGCGAAGTTTCTGCCTTCGGTTTCGCCATAATATTTTTTTGCCATTTTGAGGACTATTGGGTACAGGAGATCCTCTTCACCGGATTTTCTCACAGCGTGACCGTCAATAATCACCGATTTGTAGGGTGGTTCTGGATCATCAACACATAGTGACACCCGATTATCTATTTCGATGTTTTTCCACTTTGGCGATTTGGTCGAAGTGAAAAGTAGCAGTCCCTGGTCGCTCCAGTCATGCCAGATCGCTCGTGTTCTTGGTGATCCATCTTCGTCGATTGTCGCAAGGGTGCTGACTAAAGGGCGCTTTAAAAATTCACTGACGGCGTTACTCACTGTTTTCATATACCATTCCCAACTATTTTTTTATTCATTCTTGGACTGTAGTCCCATGAAGTTATCTTGAGAGGTTCCAATTTTATGGCGATTTCTGTATCTTTCCGTGCCAACAGCCATCGACTGAAGTCGGATTCTTGTTCAGCGATATATTTGTCGACGAGAGTTTCCAGGATGCGGGGCCCGTCATCATCCGACAGTGTAACTTTTGCCTGCCCACGGACCCCTCTGTAAGGCATTGTTTCAGGTGATATCTGAAATCCACACACGGGGTGAGATTGCAGGTGGCGAAGGATTTTCGCACTGCTTTGGGTCGCGCACCATAGTGATAGGCCATCAGATATGAACCACAGAGATATTAGTAACGGGTTTGTGTTCGTATCGTTCACTGCTATTTGCATAGGGACAGTAGTCTCTTTTAGGAAACGTTGTATCTCTTCAGAAGACCACGGTCCATGGAGTTTCATTTCTCACCACTTAATTCAAATAATATTTTCCGAACGAAGAATGTCCCTTGCTTTTTATGTTAAGTGACGGGGGTTAAATACTGGTGCCCATAGTGTCTGCGAATCTTCGATCAAGATTCATGTGTAGAAGTCTCTTTGCATCGGCAAAGGAGTCAGTAGGTAGTGCCACAAGATATTTCAGGAGATCTGCTGACTGCTCTAGTAGGTCGGTGTCGGAGTGATAGACCCTGTGCACGAGGCCAATTTCCTTGGCTCGTAGTCCCGTGAGTAGCTCGCCACGGAAATGCATGGTCGCTGCGTGTGTCTGGGGGATAAGTCTGGTGATTTTATACGACCAACCCTCGGCCGCCCAAAGTGCCCGATGCACCCGCGGATCGCCAATTTTACAGTCGGCCGTAGCGACTCGAATATCGCAAGAAGTTGCAAGATCGTATCCGGCACCGAGTGCAAAACCTTGCATAAGCACTACTGTTGGTTTTGGAAAATCCTTAATA
>CAZSFJ010000144.1:0-2680 GCA_964606125.1 uncultured Dehalococcoidaceae bacterium
TGGTCGCGTCGGGAGCAAGATATCTGCAGAGTAAAAAAAATGAAAACATCGTTAGCCAGAGACACTCGTTCCGGAGAAATATAGGGCCTACTTCGTAAAGTTCATCCCGTAATTTGGAGTTCAGGTAGAGAAGAGTCCCGTTCAAGGCAATTGAAAATAATATCCAGATAGAGACCATTGCGATGATGTTTTGAGATTCAGAGAAACGCAACACGAACCACACAAATAAACCCACAGAGGCTGAACCAATTAGTCTGGCATACGGTATTCCTTTTGAATGAGACTTCGTGAATATAATCATGCATGGCAGGAGCATTGCTCCCGATACGAGCAAGCTAGCAAAGTACCAGTAAATCATTGCAGACATATCAATCGCCTGATATCAAAATATTAGTCACTAGCCTCATCCGTGGTAAGCAGTGCGTCAACAAATACTTCAGGATCGAATAATGCTATATCCTCTGGTTTCTCGCCGGTGCCAACAAATTTGACAGGCAGTGAATATTGTTCAGCAATAGCAAATGCAATTCCACCTTTACCTGCACCGTCGAGTTTGGATAGGGCAACCCCTGTAACTCCTACCGTATCCATAAAAATACCAGCCTGGTTCAATCCATTCTGTCCTGTTGTAGCATCTAACACGAGAAGAACTTCATCTAAATCACGACCTAGTTGTCGACTGATAACTCGCTTAATCTTCGCTAGCTCATCCATGAGGCTAGTTTTGTTCTGTAATCTTCCCGCGGTATCGATGATTACAAGATCGCAGTCCCTTGCCTTTCCCGCATTTATAGCATCGAACGCAACGGCCGCTGGATCGGCGCCGGTTTGTTGAGAGATCACATCGAATCCCACCATATCGCCCCAGGTTTCTAGCTGTTCAATAGCGGCTGCACGATATGTATCCGCTGCAGCTGCAATAACAACATAGCTCTCCTGCATATATTTGGCTGCGATTCGACCAATCATGGTAGTTTTTCCAGTTCCGTTGACCCCGACGACCAAAATCACGTAAGGCTTTCTCAAATCATTAGACTCGTGGTGCTCCAAAGTATCGTTGCCCGAATCATAATGGTGGTCAGCGCGATTTAAAATTTCAACTAGCTCTTCCCGCAGTAATGCTCTCACGTCCTCCGGTTGATAAGGACTTCGCGATTTCATCCGTTCCACCAACGAAAGTGCAGTTTGCACACCGACGTCCGCCCCAATTAAAACTTCTTCTAATTTTTCCCAAGTCGCTGTGGTGACCTGATCTTGGCCCAATATTGAGCCTATTTTCCCAAAAATGGACCTCCGGGTAACTCCGACTGCTCTGGCGAGCTGCTGGGAATCATCATCTGAGGGTCCGTCACCAGATTTATCCCGGCGTTTGAAAAGGTTCATGCTAGGCATACAAACAGCTCAATGCGTTACGCGGCATTCTGTTCATTAGTCTCACTAATCTGCATCGACAGAATTTGACTTGCCGAATCAGTTCCCATAGAAACTCCATAAATTGAATCGGCCGCCTCTATGGTAAGTCGGCTATGTGACACGACGAGAAATTGAGTATTCTCAGTAAAGTCTCTGACAGTCGTAATAAATCGACCGATGTTTGATTCGTCTAGAGCTGCATCTACTTCATCGAGTACTACAATCGGCGATGGATTGACTGCAAGCAATGCGAATAATAAGGCAACGGACGTAAGTGATCGCTCGCCGCCCGACAAAGCCGCTAAGCGAGTAACTTTCTTTCCAGGTGGCTGAGCATATATCTCTACACCTGCCTCTTTGTCGTTTGGCAGCAATGACAAATCTCCTCCCAAAACACCCTCGCCCGTACTGGGAGTTTCGGCATGACCTGACTCGAGCAAAGAAGAATCGTCATCAGGCTCACTTACCGCAGTCGGCTCAGGGGTGACCAGTTTCAATTCCGCATATCCACCACCGAAAAAACGAACAAAGTATTCTTTGAAATGATGATTCACTTGTTCAAAAGTCTCGATAAATGAACGCTGTATCTCTGATTTAAGGTCTTTGATCAGGGCCCGCAATTCAGTCAGTGCTGATTCAAGATCTTCCATTTCAAGAGTAAGAAATTCATATCTCTCATTAATCTCTTCTAGTTCGTCGAGCGCATCTATATTTACTGGACCGAGCGACCGAAGTTGTGAACGTGACTCTCGTACCATTATTTGAGCTTCACTGAATTTATTATCAGATTCTTGTTCTGTAAGATTCTGAAGAATTGGTTGTACTAGGGTATCCAGGCTTACTCCTTCTTCACGCATTTCATTTTTTATGCGCTCGAGTTGATCCTCCTGTTTCTCCAAATCAAATTGCAAATCCCGCATGCGAGATTCAGTCTCACGCAACTCACTCTCTGATTTTGCGCGACTAGATTCAAGAGCTGCCTCTTTCCCCGAAAGATCGTTCACTCTCGCCTCAATTGGCGCAATTGATTCTTTTACCTGGATAAATAATCTTTTTTGGGAGCGCAGCTTGTCTTTGGAAGACTCAAGATCAAGAATCAATTCTTTCTCTGACGAATCTAGTTGTCC
Source organism: uncultured Dehalococcoidaceae bacterium (assembly GCA_964606125.1). Classification (GTDB taxonomy): domain Bacteria; phylum Chloroflexota; class Dehalococcoidia; order UBA2979; family UBA2979; genus UBA2979. Next base: position 2,541 of record CAZSFJ010000144.1, read on the forward strand.
GAGCTGAAGCTCAAGATCTTGCATCAAAGCAATCCTATTCTGTCGCTCCATCTCCCGTTCAGCAACTTGTCTCTCCTGTAGATTGCGTTCAGCAATTATTGCAGCTATAGTATCAGGATCATTTTGAATAATAACATGCT
>CAZSFJ010000144.1:2690-3183 GCA_964606125.1 uncultured Dehalococcoidaceae bacterium
GGATGATTCAAACTCCGCGGCAGCGGAATCTCGCTCATCCGTGATGATTTTGACTCTAAAATTCGTATCCGCAATCTCCGCGTCAAGGCCACGAGTTAATGCTTCAGTGTCTTTGATAGACGCTAGTAACTCAGATTCTTCGAAATGGCGTGCTTCTGACGTCGCAATACTTGTTTCAAGAATATTTAGTTCCGAGGAAGTGTCTGCCCTTTCCTTTTCCAAATTAACTAGTTTGTCTACGAGAATTTCTTTTTCTGCTGATATCGACACGTGAACCGCCTTCGAGTCACGAAGATCTAATTCTAGCTGGTCGGAAATCAATCGAGCTTCCGTCAATACATTTTGTAGCACAAGATTTATCTCTTTTTCTTTCGCTAGCTTGGATAAGGACTCAGTCACTCCAACGACCAAAGAGAGGTGTTCCTCTGTGTTGTCTGGAGTCTTTACTCCCTTGTCGGCAGAGAATACCGTGCCATCTGTCATAACTGCTGAA
>CAZSFJ010000145.1:0-3182 GCA_964606125.1 uncultured Dehalococcoidaceae bacterium
GCTCTCGAATCTCATCATCAGAGCGCTTCAAAGTTCTTAGAGGATCGCGCATTTCCAAATGCTCTTGCATTTTTTTGAGTAGGGCTGCGTGCCGCTCAGCTGCTGTGCGCTCGCTAGATTTGAGGGATTTCATCTCAGATGCTATCCGCTCTAAGCGTCTTTCAATGAGCCCAATATCTGCAACAGTCAATTCCAGGTTGAGTGTCTCAATGTCCCGCTCAGCGTCAACTCCATCGGCTGGCATGGGCACCTTCTCATCCACAAAGGATCTGACGACATAGACGAGGGCATCGGATAGGGCTAACTGATCAATGAATCGAGCCAGCCCCCTAGAGCCACTAACGGACGTATCAGAGAATGCGGATCCTGGATAGTCACTACACTTCATTTCAGCAGGAATAACTCGTGTCGGGTTGTCGATTGTTTCCAAGATGGCGAGCCGCGGGTCAGGCACTTTCAGCACACCTATATGGGGTTCGTCACCTCCATAGCCGCCTGTCTGGATATCCTGACCAGTTATGGCATTGAACGTGGTGGTCTTTCCCGATAGAGGGAGTCCGAGAATTGCTAGGTCCATGGATTCAGTTTCTCACCTCTAGCGCGTATGATCGTCATTGAGCGGAGTGAATTTTGACAATTGGTGAACATGGTTCGTTAATCGCACACTGCGCCCTCCATGCACTCGAGGGTGGCCCACCCCTGCTTGTAATGACCGTGGTCGATGATGGTTTCGATTTACCAGTGGTCATTGGAGCCAAGCTTTGTATAGTTGAGGGCCGTGGTGAGCAAATAGGTTCCACAGGAAACCAAATACTTGATCAGGTTCTTTTGGACTTAGGCCCGACTTTGCTGGGTCGGATACGACCGGACCAGGCCGAGACGGTTTATATAGAGAGTTCTGGAACTGCTGAGTGGCTAGTGCATACCAGGCGAAGTAAGTCAGGTCCAAAAATCGGGAAAGTCATGGTGCAGGTATTCAAGGCAAGTCCACGACTCCTGATAGTTGGTGCAGGCCATGTTGCGTTGGCACTGGCAAAGGTTGCTGACATCGCTCATTTTGACGTGGTGGTTACAGATGATAGGAGTTCGTTCGCAAACGAGGAACGATTCCCAATGGCTAGCCAAATTCTAGTCGAGGAACCAGCACTTGCTATCCCGAAGTTGATGAACCAGGCAGATACATACATCGTCTTGGTTTCGAGAGGCCATAGACTCGACGAGGAGGGCCTTCGTTGTGCTCTAACTACGAATGCGAAGTATGTTGGGATGATTGGTTCCCAGCGACGTACACAAACTGTCCTGAGACATATGGCCGAAGAAGGGTACGACAGGGAGGCTTTGGGGTCCGTCAGTACACCAATAGGGCTCGATTTGGGGGGCGAGAGCCCTGAAGAGATAGCTATTTCAATAGTTGCTGAGATATTAATGCTACGGAATGGAGCCAGTGGTAAACGGCTTCGTGGTGCTTTGAAGGTCGGTTAGTCAGGTGAATGAATCGAGCTTTAATATCAATAAAATTGGTTTAGTAGAGAATGAATATTCGAACTTGAGTGAGAGTTATGACTCGACCCTAAAGTCAGTGATCATTGTGGATGACGAGTATGCTCCGGCGCTTGCTGGAATCGACGGTTTCTCTCATGTGATGGTCGTCGGGTGGTTACATTTGTTGCCGGATGCTATGCGGCAGCGACTTGAGGCTTATCCATCAGGGGACGACCGATTGCCGAAAGTGGGAGCCTTTGCCCTAAGGGGCCCTCGGCCGAATCCCGTGTCTGTGACCGTATGTAAACTAGTGACTATATCAGACAATACCTTGGTCGTGTCTGGGCTTGATTTAGTGAATGGGACTCCAATTTTGGACTTAAAGCCATATATCTCTGAATATGACTCGGTTCAAGGCGCAGGTCTGCCTACCTGGGCGTATCAGTAATTAGTTATTCTCCGGCAAGGGTCTTGAATATGATCAAGGGCCAGATCAAAATAATACTTGAATTCCTAGCGTAGCGCAGAATCCACGGGCTGGAACCATTTCTACTTTCCGAAATATTTACCCCTATGAAGCCAATGGATCCGGCGCAGAAAACCAACAAAATAAGGAGATTAGTCACGGACTAGACGAGGGTTTACTGGCAATACTTACGCATTGCCAGAACCGGACTGGCTGGCTTTAGCGAGCTTAGCTAACCTGCTTTTTCTCCGAGCGGCGGTATTTTTGTGAATAATATTTCTTCTTGCCGCGCGATCAATGGCTGAGTGAGCGGCCTTAAGGCGCACCTGAATCTCAGCATTTTCATCACCGTCTTCGATGGCAATTTTTGCATCTCGTAGCGCAGTAGCTGCTCGTGAGCGAAACGGCTTGAGACGAGCAGTCCGCTTGGCGGTGGTACGCCATCGTTTCTTAATCGACGGAGAGTATTTCTTAAATGGATTGTTGTCTGGCATGTGCGCTCTCTTTATTAGGCTTTCTTAAGGTAGGGAGACTAGACTACGGATCTTAGCTCTTTCGATCAAGAGATCGGGCCTTCCCAGTTAATCCATCCATCCGGTTGTTGGGCCAGTGCGATCGACTGAGTCATGCGAATTGACCATATGTGCAGCGAGTGGTGTGAGCCGATTTATTATCTTTTCAGTAAGCTCTGATGGAGCATCTATGGAAGCGAGAGCTTCCTCCATCAGCATTAACCATCGCTCAGCAGCTTCTTGGTCGATAACAAAGGGAAAGTGTCTGAGGCGTAGCCGAGGGTGGCCCGACTGCTGCGAGTACAGCTTTTCACCACCCAGCCATTGCTCGAGGAACTCAGCTTGGCGCTGTTTCGGGACGCTACTGTCAGCAGAAAAAAGGTGACCGATGACCGGGTCCTTTGTAGCCCCATCGTAGAACGCTGAAACCAAGGAGCCCACTGCGCTGCGGCCACCGATGTCTTCGAAGAGTGTGCGCTCATTAGTTGTTAACTTTGCTGAAGGCGTATATCCAGCACAAATGACTACAGGAATAGGAGGATATTTCTGGAATTCATCCGGAAAAGAATTATATAGTGAGCACAGCGTAAATTCAGAACCTTTTGCTGACCGCACGATCGTTGCATGTTCGCAGTCGCCACAGAGTCCCGGATTTGAGCTCATTATTCTGGAGCAGCTTCCGGCTTCATGGCGATATGAAGCATTACGGTACCAGCCACATA
>CAZSFJ010000146.1:0-3159 GCA_964606125.1 uncultured Dehalococcoidaceae bacterium
TATGCGAGATTTTTTCACAAATTTGGGCGAGACATCGGAATCCTTTCGGGGAAGGAACCGTTCACAAATTACTTTGCGCAGGGACAAGTCCTAGGTACCGATGGTCAGAGAATGTCTAAAAGTAGAGGGAATGTTGTAGCACCCGACGAAATAGTTGATCGCTGGGGAACTGATGCGTTTCGATCTCACCTAGCCTTCCTCGGACCATGGGAAAGTGGCGGACCTTATTCGGAAGGAATAGTCGGAGTCTCGAGATGGCTTAATCGAATCTGGACCCTTGGCATAACCAGCTACGTAGACAATTCAAACTCCGGTGATCACGAGGCATCAAGAATTGTAAATCAGACAATTCAGAAAGTTACCGACGACTTTGAATCCAAGTCATTCAATACTGCCGTTGCCGCTCTTATGGAGCTCACAAATCATCTCACTGGATGTCTAGATCGTCGAGACCTATCGAACGATTTATACGAAGAATCCATAAATACATTACTTAGACTCTTGGCCCCAATAGCACCGCACATAACGGAAGAACTCTGGGCCACAAAAGGATATCCAACATCGGTTCATCTCGAAAAATGGCCGACTCCTGACCAAGAGGCCATGATCGTGGACGAAATTGAAATACCAGTCCAAATTAATGGCAAAGTCCGATCCAAGATCATGTTACCAACCGGGACTACTGAGGATGATGCTCTACAAATCGCCATCTCGAACCACCAAATCAAGCAAATTATCGAGGATGCACAAATTCGGCGAGTAATCTATGTGGAAAACCGACTTCTCAACATCGTTATCTAACGCTCACGTTCTTCGTAAGAGTCATAGGGTTGAAATAGTTCGTCTGATATGAACGGGAGCTGACTGTCATTTGGGCTCTCAGGCTCTCCCAACTCATCAGTTGTCACTTGAGCAGTTATCTCTGCTACGGCAAGTGATTCGGTCAATGACTTCGTATTCTCGCCAGCTCCGACTATTGACAATTCTGGTTCCAAGGATTCGATTGTCTCGATAGTAGTCTCCGCCAAGTCATGTTCGGTATCATGGTCTCCTGTTTCAAATTGCTTCGTCTCCTCGGAATAATTCTGGCGTAGTCTTGGGTCTGATTCGATGGGGGAATCCAAGTGCTGATCAAGTCCACGAGCCTGTTCGCGAATATATTCAGAAATCCGAAGAAGGGCTGATATAGCATCGGCTTGTACATTCGAAACATGGTCGAGGTGTGTCTGGCTAGATAATTGAATCTTCTCTTGCAAATCTAATATCTGCTTCATGCGGTTATCTTCAGACAGAATTTCGTTCGACTCGTTTTCTGCAGAATCAATTATGTCTGCTGCTGTAATTTTTGCTGACTTAATGATCTCAGCAGCCTGATCATTGCTCAGCGATAGGACTTCGTCTGCTTTTATACGGGCTTCCTCTAACATCCGTTCGGCATGAGCGTTTATTTCAAGTCTAGAATTTGCGCTTTGGGAAGCCTTGGTCACAGCAATATCAATAAGCTCCATCAGATCTGACCGCTCGACCCAAACTCTGCCCCGAACTTGTGTTTTGCCCTCAAGCAGCTCGTTCATTGCAGTAAGTGCATCCATTAATTCCATCGTCATGTCCTCCTACGCAGATATCCTCATCGTTTTCTAATCTTTAAATTTTTCAGCAATCGCTTCTGCTACTTCCGCTGTCACAAAATCACTCACATCTCTTTTGAAACCTGCGAGCTCACGGATACGTGTACTCGACACAAATAAAGTTTCCAAAGATGTCATCAGATAAATCGATTCAACGTCTGGAGCCATATGTCTGTTCATCAAAGCCATGTCAAACTCGTAACCAAAGTCGCCTGTTCGTAACCCTCGGACTATCGCGGTAGCACCCACTTCACGAGCAGATTCCACAGTAAGTCCTGTGACCGGTTGGACCTGTACATTTTTTATCCCTTTTCCATCGAGAGCATTTGAAAAAAAAGACATCCTCTCGTCTAAAGAAAAAATAGTGCTCCGCGAATAAGCAACGCCAATGACAACCGAATCGAATAGCTTCGAGGCCCGAGCTGCAATATCAATATGTCCATACGTGACCGGATCAAATCTACCGGGATACAGTGCTACTACCATATTTCATCTCCTTCAGTTTGCTTCATCACAATAAATTGCCACTGCGCCCTTACCTTGACGCCTGGCTTTATATAATTTGAGATCACATATCGTATTTGGCGGGATGAGTTTGGACTCGTGTTCCAGAGCCAGCACCCCATTCGCTGCAATGCTGTCTCTTAATTTCTCAGAAATTAAAGAATCTATCCCCGTGGATTGGTAAGGAGGATCCGCAAAAATCATTGTGAATTTTTTCAGATCAGTCGGAACCCAGTCTTCCACGGATTGGCGCACTACCGAACCTCGATCTGATACGCCCACTCGCTCGAGATTCATTCGAATAGTTGCTGCTGAGCTTTTATCCTGTTCCACAAAAATGGCAGAGCCTTCGCCTCTCGATAATGCTTCAATACCAAGAGCACCAGACCCTGCATAAAGATCTAAAATACATGAATAATCTGCTTCCAGTGAATCAAGCATCCCGAACAGTGATTCACGCAATCGCAAGGATGTAGGACGTACTCGAGCCGACGGGGACACGTGTAATTGAGTACCTTTTGCAGAACCAGCAATAATGCGAGGGTTACGATACATATTGACTCTACTTCTCTTCATAGTCACTGATAACCTCAATTTGGAGCGGGCCCGGGGGGGCCTGATGGTGGTGTAGCTGTCGGGCTCGGGGTAGGAGTTGGTGTCGGGCTCGGGGTAGGAGTTGGTGTCGGCTCGGGAGTCGCGGTTGCACTAGCCTCAGGCGTTGGCGTGGGAGTGGCTAGCGGGGTAGGAACACTAGTGGGTGTGGTAGTCGGCGTAGATGTAACTGCAGCTGAATTTGATCCACTTATATCGGTTTTCTGCACTCGCAACCATCGTTCATTCGCAACAAATGTTTCGCCGTCTGACACCACTAACTTAATTGCATATACTCCTGGTTGATCAGGTGTGGTCCATATCACTGCACTGTTAGCACTATCGGCTGTCCAGCAGGCTGAAGACAAAGTTCCACCGCTCACTATCCAACACGGCTCGAGATAAGGACCGAAAGGTTTCTCTGGCGACTTCACTC
>CAZSFJ010000147.1:0-3152 GCA_964606125.1 uncultured Dehalococcoidaceae bacterium
CATCTAGAATTACTGGTGAGCCAGCCCAAGCCGGGTTTTCAAGTCGAAAAAAAGTATAGAGAGCTAGTAAGCGGGCTTCTAGCTTCCACTGAGGCTCATTCTTTATTTTTGAAATTTCCTCCACTACGCTTGGATTCAGGCCTTTCTCAGCCATGAAGAGGGGTTTCTCGGTGTCATGGAAGCCCCATTTATATTCACCTACCGTATCGCGGATACTGGGGTCAATTGCTGTCATGGCGTTACCTCCTCATGTAAGTTGAGTTCGTTTAGGAGTGGATCATACCCCTCCGCTTCAATTCGCTTGGCTAAGCTGAAGTCACCTGAAGCTACAATTTTTCCACGAACCAGTATGTGCACGAAATCAGGTTCAATGTAGTTCAGAATTCGTTCGTAATGGGTGATAAGAAGTATCCCCATCTTTGGATTTCTGAGGGTGTTAACACCCTCAGCCACGGTTCGTAGCGCATCGATGTCGAGGCCCGAATCGGTTTCATCGAGTATCGCTAATTCGGGTTTGAGCATTCCAAGCTGCAGGATCTCCGCACGCTTCTTTTCTCCCCCTGAGAATCCGTCATTGACATATCTCCGAGCGAAATCTTCGGTCATTTTCAATTGTTCAAGTGTTGCTTTTAACTCAGCGATGAAATCACGGGCCGATATATCTTCGCCGGTGCGAGCTTTGATTGCTTCTCGTATTAAGTTTACAAGTGTCACCCCTGGTATCGCTGTCGGATACTGGAAAGACAAAAATATCCCCTGACGAGCTCGTTCATCAGGTGCCATATCAGTTATATCTTGCTGCTTGTAAGTAATCCGGCCCCCGTCAACTTGATATTCAGGACTACCAGCAATAGTGGAGGCGAGTGTACTTTTACCGGACCCATTTGGTCCCATCAGTGCGTGAACCTCACCCGGTTTAATCGACAGGCTGACTCCTCGGAGGATATCAACATCTTCCCTGTCTGCTACTGACGTGTGTAAGTCATCAACCACTAGTAAATTGTCATCGGAATCCATACTGCTGCAGGAGCCTTTCGTTTAACGACCTGTTGTATTTCTCTGTAAAGTCTAGTCTTGTCGATCCTCGCGGTACCGTCAAATTAACGCCATTTTGTGCATGTAAATCTTTTATAGCAGTTATATGCTCTATAGCCTGAGTATCTATCTAATTGAGAATAAGTCTTAATTTGAATATCAGCTAGTGCCGCATACCCTATATTCACAGGTCGCTGCTCCTTTGGCGATAGTCTGCACCTGAGTAACTTTTTCTCCAATGAGTAATTCGATTGCCTGCCTGTCTGCCTCGCATACTGCGTGCGTAGTTTTTGAGAGACTTTTGATAGGACAAGTTGGCGTTGAAAGAACATATTCATCACCGTCGGTGTGGACTGAACGGAGAATTCCTTCTCCCGAGAGCAAAGAAATAACTTCTACGATTTTGGCCTCAAATGATTTAGCTCTCATGTCAGATTTGTATTCGGAAAACATTAGTCGCGCAAGCTTATTGGAGACGATCTCGAGTATCTCAGTCCCATCTTTCCCTGATGTGTCTTGCTCATTAAGTTCTTGCAATGCGATCGCAAGTCTTCCCAGAAGCCTTCTGTAGTCCATAGCAGACCTCAGCATTTCCGAGGTGTCGGATAGTCGGTAGACGCTCGAGGGGCGGCCCCGTGACGGAGCTGTGTCGCCCGAACGTAGGGGTATGTGGGACGTAATAAGGTCGTCGGCTACAAGCAAGTCCAGGTGTCGTCTTACCGCTCCAGGCGAGAGGTTAAGTTCGGTCGCGATATCGACTGCCGACAGCTCTTGTAGTTCAATCAGCCCTAGAATTTGTTCTCTGGTCTCGTTCATAGATCTCTCAATATCAAGTGTTGAGTAATGTGATTCTGTAGTTATAAACCTAGACGAATCAAGTTTGTGGTGTCAATGTGGTAGGTAAACAATAGTTCAGTGTGGCGCCAAACTACATGTATTGACCACCATTCATCGTCATTTGCGATCCAGTGTACCAGCCACCATTTGGGCCACAGAGGAATGCCACTGTCGCACCTACTTCTTCGGCAGTACCAAAACGGCCTAGCGGAATATTTGACAACAGGTTTTCCTTTATTTCCTCAGGTAGTGCAGCAACCATGTCAGTTTCTACAAAACCGGGACATACTGCGTTAACAGTTATCCCAAACCGGGCCACTTCTTTAGCAGTACTTTTGGTGAAGGCGATCATCCCAGCTTTCGAAGCTGCATAATTCGACTGGCCAAGATTTCCCATTTGGCCAATTATCGACGATATCTGAATGATCCGACCGTAGCCGCGCTCTCTCATTCCATCTAGTGCCGCATTCGTAGTGTAAAAACATGAAGATAGATTTGTATCGATAACTTCTCTCCACTGATCACCAGTGAGTCTTTGTACGGTCTTGTCACGATTCACACCTGCGTTATTGACAAGGATATCTACTTGACCGAACTCACTCTCAGCTGCAGCAACCACAGCACGTGCCTGTTCCTCATTAGAAACATCACCCTGAACGATCACCGCCTGACTTCCGAGCGATTCGATTTCTGATTTGACGCTTGCAGCGGCATCTTGATTAGAGACATAATTGATAACAATAGTTGCCCCTTCCGCGGCTAGGGAAAGTGCACATGCTCTTCCAATACCTCTACTTGCACCGGTAATTAGCGCAACTTTTCCAGTCAAACTTTCAGACATATATACCCCTACATTTATTACGACTCAAACGTTTCCAGACACCAAGTTAATGAGTATCGACGCTATACGCATCTCTAAGTGATATAGAGCATTGGAAGGTATGTAATTAAACAACCGTAACTGGAGTATATTCACCCCACTCGTCGCGCAGCACACCACAAATCTCACCAAGCGTTGCATAAGAACGGACAGCCTGGATGATGGTCGGCATTAAGTTTTCTTGGCCGTTGGCATCAGTCCGGAGTCTATCTAAAGCAGATCGCACCTGTTCCGAGTTTCTGTTTTTGCGAAGTTCAGCGAGTCGGTTTAACTGAGCATCAGCCACCTCATGGTTAGGTCTAAATATTGGTGTTGCATCTTCACTTGGATCGATGAACGCATTCACACCAACGATAGTGCGCTCGTTTGACTCCACTTCGTGCTGCCAGCTAACCGAGGC
>CAZSFJ010000148.1:0-2901 GCA_964606125.1 uncultured Dehalococcoidaceae bacterium
CTTCCAATACGAACCCTTGAGATTGAATGACGGGATCGGCCTTGAGGTCTTCAAGGTCTGCTACTACAAGCACATTTTCCAGCAACTCGTCAATCCCCATTCCTTCAAGTGCAGAAATTTCTACAACAATCTGGTCACCGCCCAATTCCTCCGGTAAGAGTCCCTCCTCGGTGAGCTGGCCCTTTAGTCTCGCGGAATCTGCATCAGGTAAATCAACTTTATTAATTGCTATGATCAACGGAACTTGAGCAGCCTTAACGTGCGATATTGCTTCTCGAGACTGCAACATCAGCCCATCATCAGCAGCCACAACAACAATACCGACATCCGTTATATTGGCTCCGCGAGCCCGCATCTGGGTAAATGCCTCATGGCCCGGCGTATCAAGAAAAGTAATTACTCGCCCATCGCCAACTTCGACTTGGTATGCCCCGATATGTTGGGTTATACCCCCAGCTTCACCTTCTTGGACATTAGCTGACCTAATCTGATCCAAAAGGGTGGTCTTTCCGTGATCAACATGACCCAGAACTGTGACAACCGGTGGGCGAACGACGGCACTTTCTCCATCATCAATCAATCGTACCGATGTAGATTCTTTGGTTTCCGGAGCGTCGTCTGGTGCATCCCCTTCACTATCGACATCAAATCCAAAATCGGCAGCAATAATAGCAGCCGTGTCAAAATCAATCACCTGAACTACGGTCGCCATAACTCCATTCTGCATTAGTGCCTTGACCACCTCTACAGGGGAGGTATCAAGGATCTCTGCCAGATCTCTGACCACAATTGCGGATGGAAGAGTTATTTTTTCTTGATCAACGGTCATTTCAATTTCTCACCACAGCTAAATGTCAAATTCTTCATCGAAGTAGTCATCTCCGGAGAGAGCAGCCTCGATCTCATCTTCATCATAATCAAATCGGCGTCCCTGGGACTGTCTTGCAGGTCCTCTATCCTGGCCACGCTTCCGCTTATTCTGGCCCTTTTTACCTGGGCGTATTTCTTCTTCCTCGCGGCGTAATTCTTCTATCTGATCACCGAATCGAATACCAGAGGCTGAGGCTCTCTCCTCAATTTCTGGTGTAATCTCCGCAATTTCAGTTTCATCAACGTCTGCAGTTACTACGGCGCCATCGGCATCACTCTCAGGAGCGAAGGCGGCAAGAATTTCCATCTCGGGTGTCAATTGCTTGGAAGCAGCAGAGTCTTTGTCATCAGCATCCTGAACAGCCCCAGAAGTATCTTGATCAATGAGGCCAGTATTGACCGACTCATCAGATGAATGTGTAGCTCTGTTCGCAGGTGCTCGACTGAGCATAACGGCTTCCATGTTTGGTTCCGGCGGCGGTATCAAATCCACGCCCGATTCTAACAGCGTACTTTCTGCATTGAGGGAGACTCTCCGCCCAATCAATTTAGCCGCGAGTCTGGCATTTTGCCCCTCTTTACCTATAGCTAAGGCCATTTGCCTATCAGGTATTCCAATTTCGATGGTGTTTTCTGGAGAGTTCAAACTGATTGAAATCACCTGTGCCGGGGAAATAGCGTTGGCTGCGTAGGCGATTTCGTTCGGATCCCAACGAAGTATATCGATGCGTTCCCCACCTAGTTCTGTAACAATATTCTGTATTCTGCCCCCTCGAGGGCCAACACAGGCTCCGATAGGATCAACTCCATGTTGCCGTGAAATGACCGCCACCTTAGACCGAAAACCAGCGTCACGGGCGATGGCCATTATTTCGATAGTCCCTCTACTAATTTCTGGTATTTCCAGCTCAAACAACCGCTTGAGCACGTCCGGATGGGATCGAGACACAACAATCTGCGGGCCTTTAGCCGCCCTGTACACTTCTTTAATAAATACACGAATTCGCTGACCCTGACGATAGTGCTCTGGCCGTATCTGTTCAGCCCATGGCAACACCGCCTCGGCACGCCCAAGATCAACAACGACCTGCCGCCTGCCACTTTCGACTCTGAGGACCACACCCGATGTGAGCTCGCCTTCTTTTCCGACAAACTCCTCAAACACCGCTTCTCTTTCTGCTTCCCGAAGTCCCTGGGATACAACCTGCTTCGCGGTCTGGGCAGCTACTCGCCCAGCTTCGTCAACTCGCTGCTGCTCAATTGGCTCATTAATGACATCGCCATTCTTGGCGTTCGAGAAACCCATCGTTGCAGCCCGATCAGCTGACACTTCAATTTCGTCATCCTCAATCTCCTCATAAGGCATAACTGTGTACAGCCGCTCAGCCGTGATATAGGACGTTGCTTCGTCGATCCTGACTTTTATTTCAGCATACTGAAGGTCATCCTTGCGCAAGGCAGAAGCGACCGCCGATTCTACCTTCGTCAGCACAATAGACGTATTCAGGCCTTTCTGATCAGAGACCTGTTTAATTGCCGTAACTAATTCGTTCGTACTCATTCGTCCCCCAAAATAAAAAGAGCGCCAGCCTGAAGGCCGCGCACGCGATTGTTAACCGAGTCACTAGCTCTATTTGGTCTAATAATTCTACCACCGATACCCCAGATTAGTGGGACGCAAAATACTCTTAGTTCAACCCTGCCGTAGTTTGTGAATTTCGGCCTTGATACTGTCTAGTCCCTGTGCACGAGGAGCGGTCAGCGATTCGCCATCTGCCCTGCCAGTAATTTCGATTATCTCATTCTCATGGTTACGCGGCGACACCGTAACTCTAATCGGCATACCCATCAGATCCGCGTCGTTAAACATCACTCCGGGCCGGAGTGCACGATCATCAAACAGGACGTCAATGCCACTCTCAATCAGTTCTGCATATAGCCCATAGGCCTCGTTCCGAACGGCGTCATCTTTATCAATGCCGAAAGCAACCAAGTGAACCTGATAAGGAGCAATAGCTATTGGCCAATTCA
>CAZSFJ010000148.1:2916-3131 GCA_964606125.1 uncultured Dehalococcoidaceae bacterium
GCCGCAGCGGCAAATATCCGCCCGATTCCAATCCCATAACAACCCATAGTCGGTGTTACCGCGGCCCCATCAGAATCCTGTATCGAAACTCCGAAGGCTTCCGCATAGATCTGTCCAGGTCTGAACACATGACCCATCTCGATTCCACGTGCGAGGCTCAATATGCCTCCGTCGCACTGCTCACATGTAAGCCCTTCCTCACCTTCAGCCAGGTC
>CAZSFJ010000149.1:0-3099 GCA_964606125.1 uncultured Dehalococcoidaceae bacterium
TTTGGTGCATAAACTGATCTAAACGAAGGAGAGACAAACAATGGCCGCGAAAGCATCGACAGCAAAAAGAATAAAGTTCCCGTCAGTCGGGTGGTATGAAGAAGTGGCATCAATCACCGTGGCAGACCAACAGTATCAAAAATACGGCCGACTCAATGCGATTGTCGCTTTCAAGTCTGAAGACTCAATAATCCAAGTTAATTTTGATGTACTTAACATTCATGAAATTAAGGAAATTGAAGAAGATGAAATGCGTGACTGTGACTTCATTATCGAACTTGAGGCAGAACAGTGGAAAGACATGCTCAAGGACATAAAGAAAAACAATGGTGCGTCACTTGACTGGACATTGAATACCCTCGATCTGAAGTATGACGAGCCTATCCATCGGAACGAACTTGAAGATGGTTTCAAAGCAGATCTGTTCTTTAGATATATCCCGAGCCTTCAGGTTTTCTTCGATAATGCGAGTCAAATAACTACCCGCTTCTAATTTTGATCGAATTCTCTTTGCGAGGCCGCATGCCCCCTGCAGTCAGCACTGCTAACATCTAGCTGAGGTGTAGCAGATATGTCTACCGAGAGGCAACCATTACATGGATCGCGAGTTGTCGAGCTAGGGGATGACGTCGCCTCCGCGTTTGCTGCCCGCCTCTGCGCTATCTACGGTGCTGATACGATCGTAGTCGAACCAGAGGCTGGTCACGGTATCAGACATTTGCCCCCCTGGCAGTCTGGTATTCCTGACCCGGCAAAAAGCATACTCTTTGCGTATCTCGGAGAATCAAAGCAGTCGGTTACGGTAAATTCAACTGACGTCTCAGATATGGATTTCCTTAGGGATTTACTTTTAAGTGCTGACGCGGTGATTAATGGTTACCAGCCAAATGTCCTCGAAGAATTAGGTATCGACTTAGACCAATTAGCCATCGATAAACCGTCTATAGTGATCACTCATGTCACTCCGTACGGGCGAACCGGGCCTAAATCTTTCTGGAAAATGGGGGCACTTACTGGAGCGGCGGCAGGTGGACAAATGTATTTGGCCGGTGACCCGGACAAACCGCCAATGCTGACAGCCGGACATCAAGCCCATTATCAGTCAGGACTGCAAGCTTTTGGCGCTACGGTAACCGCACTTTTTGGGGCCGAAAGAAGTGGTATTGGAGACATTCTTGATTTATCGATTCAGGAAATACAAGCCGCTACTCTTGAAGGGGGTGGCCCCGCCGCACTTTGGTATGGTGGCGAGCAGGTCCGAACTGGAAACGAAGCGCGAGCTTTATGGGGTATACATCCCTGCGCAGATGGTTGGATTGGCGTAGCTTCGATGCCTCGACAAACAAATTCCGTTCTAGAAGCGATGGGTCATGGAGACCTCACCACCGACCCCGTATTCGCTAATGGCGGTTGGGCTATTGAAGCAAATGAACTTTTGTCACATCTAATCCCAGCATATACAACACAGCATAAGGCAGCAGATATTTTTGCAAATGCTGCTAATTTCCGGGCACCATTTTCAGTCATCCCAACGCCAAAGGAACTACTTGACTGGCCGCACTACAAGGAAATCGGATTTTGGAAAGAAATTCACCATGCAGAGTTCGGCACATATAAGGTACCTGCTGGACCAATACAGTTCGGAGAATCGAATAGAGGGATTCACAAAGCACCACCGATGATCGGTGAGCACAATCAGGAGGTCCGAGATAGTTTAACTCCAGATAGTTCAAGACCTCCGATGATATCAAGTGCTGCTGTGGAGGATGTCACTTTACCTTACGATGGCCTGCGTGTGGTTGATATGACCCAAGTATGGGCAGGACCCTACGGAGGCCGATTCCTCGCAGATATGGGTGCGGATGTCATCAAAGTCGAAGGTCCCTCTTTCCCTGATCCGATACGAACTATGACTGGTGAACTCACCTCTCCAGGAATCAATCTTTCCTCGTATTTCAATGAGTACAACAGAGGCAAGAGAAGCTTAGTGCTTGATTTTAAACAAGAAGATGGAATGAAAGCGTTACTTGCCCTCATTAGAACGGCTGATGTGTTTATCGAGAACTGGTCATCAGGAGTCGCTGAAAGGAATGGCCTCGGATTCGACGACTTAATCAAACTCAACCCTCAATTGGTATATATCTCTATGCCCGGATTTGGCCATAGAGGCTCTGATGCTGAACGAGTCGGATTTGGACCAACTATTGAGCAAATGGGTGGCCTTGTTGCATTACAAGGCTATAAGGATGGACCGCCTCATAAGTCCGGAATCTCGTATGGAGATCCAATTGCCGGATCCACCTGTGCCGCCGCTGTGGCCACAGCGTTACTCGAGCGAACCCGTACCGGATCAGGAAGCTACTGCCTAATACCGCAGCGAGATGGAATCACAGGACTGGTGGGAGAATATATGGTGGCTGAGCAATTCGACTGTCAACTCCCCTTGCGAGCCGGTACAGATCACCTGATATTTGCGCCTCACAACATTTACCCAACCATGCCATCAGTGGATAGCCGACCAGTACTAGGCCCTGATCGACAACCGGTAGCTCACGTTACGGATTGTTGGTTAGCTGTTTCTTGCAGATCAGACGCAGACTGGCTCAGACTTGTAGACCTAATCGATCATCCTGAACTCCGGGATGATAAATATCTCCGTGCCGCCGATCGGCAAACATTAAAGGATGAAATCGACGAAATAATTCGAGATTGGACAACTACTCGCCACGTTGAAGAAATGGCAGAATTGCTGCAATCCGTCGGTATCGATGCCTCCCCAGTCATGTCATCACTAGTACTTCTCAATGACGAACATCTTAACGAAAGAAAAATGTTTATCGATGTAGAACATGCAGTAAAAGGCTCTCACGGCACTGCACGGCCCTCATGGCGTTTCGAACGACGGCCTATACTTCCAAAATTCTCCGGACCGGCATTTGGCCAGCACTCAGAAGAAATTCTCGAAGAACTCGGTTACGACGGTACTGATATAGAGGCATTTCGAGACAGTCTAATAACAACTGACTTCATAACAAGGGCTTAGGAGAAATTATGGCTGCCAAGCAGGTAATCATAGTAGGTGGTGGTAACGCCGCACTT
>CAZSFJ010000150.1:0-3098 GCA_964606125.1 uncultured Dehalococcoidaceae bacterium
GCGGCCCAGCAGAACGGAGATTTGGGAAACATTCCGAATCCCGTGATTACGTTGGAGCATCCGAATCGACTCGAACATGGAAATTATTCGTCCAATCTTCCTCTAAGGATACAGGGCCTACTAAAAATGAAGGCTCTCAATATTGCTGAAATACTAAAACAACATGTACCCGAGCATGAAGCTGTCAATCGAATTGAAGTTGCTCCGCCCGGTTTCATTAATTTCTATCTGGATGATTCATGGTTAGCAAAACAGGCCAAGAATATATCTTCGGATAAAACGTTTGGCGCGGCGGCTACTCCTGCGACGGCTGCCGTACAACTGGAGTATGTCTCTGCTAACCCTACTGGACCGATCCATGTGGGGAATGGTCGTGGCGCTGCGATTGGCTCTACTTTAGCTAACACGTTTCGGTTTTGTGGTTATGCAGTGCAACAGGAATATTACATCAACGACGCTGGAAACCAGGTGGCGATATTTGGCGAAACTTTGAAAGCCAGGTATTTAGAAGTTCTTGGTGAAGACGCGACCCTGCCCGAAAATGGCTATCCCGGCACATATATGATCACTCTGGCAGAAGATATTCGTGAGCGATTTGGGGATGACCTAATTGGTTCCAACGAAAACGAACTCGAGAACCTAGGAAGTCTCGGTATCGAGATTATGGTCGAACGAATTAAATCTGATTTGAAAGAACTTGATGTCGAATTCGATCGGTGGTTCTCGGAAAAAACATTGATGCTCCCCGACCAACAGTATGACAGGATCATGAGTCTCCTCAACACCCAAAAACAAACCACCGAAAGAGACGGTGCAGTCTGGTTCACATCGTCTGAACTAGGAGAATCCAAGGATAATGTGTTGATTCGTTCGGATGGTACACCCACGTACTTCGCTTCAGATATTGCATATCATTTTGACAAATTTGTACTCCGAGGTTTTGATCGTGTCATTGATATCTGGGGAGCAGACCATCAAGGACATGTTTCTCGCGTGAAGGCAGCTGTGGATTGCGTCGGAGGTAACTCTGAAAATCTGGATGTTCTTTTGTACCAACTGGTCACCTTAAAACGAGGTGCGGAAATCGTTCCGCTCTCTAAACGAGCTGGAGAGATAGTCACGCTAAGGGAGGTTATAGACGAGGTCGGCAAAGATGCAGCAAGGTATTTTTTCCTTGCAACTGGTGCAAATCAAACTATGGAGTTCGATCTGGACCTCGCGGTTCAGCAATCCGAAGATAACCCGGTCTACTATATCCAATATGCGCACGCTCGAATATCTTCGATTCTGAGACTTGCCGCTGAGCAACAGATTTCTGCTGACGATGCTGACCATTCGCTACTGACACATCCAGCAGAAATCAATCTTCTTGTTAGTCTTCTCCTGTTCCCCGAGGTTGTCGAGAGAGTTCTCGAGGATTTAGCTCCGCATCATCTGGCTCATTATGCTCGGGAACTTGCAGCAGCTTTCCATAATTTTTATGGCAACTGCCGAGTAGTTCAGGAGGAAGAACCAGAGCTCAGTAAAGCCCGTCTAATGCTACTGGACGCGACTCAGACGGTATTAGCTAACATTCTGGACCTGATGGGAATCTCTGCTCCCGACTCAATGTAGTTCTGGTCAAACCAATCGGTCTGGGTTTTTATCGCCACTAGCTTTAGACTGACACAATGACTAACAATACTCCAAAAATTATTCTCGCCTTTTCTGGAGGCCTTGACACCTCTGTTGCAGCTCACTGGCTGAAAGATCAGCGCGGGTATGAGGTACATTGCCTCACAATTGACCTAGGGAATCTGGGCGATCAAGAAGGGATCCGTAAACGCGCTGAAGAAGCTGGAGCCGCATCGGTTGAGATTGCTGATGCAAAGGATACCTTCATTAGGTATTTCATCTGGCCGGCTCTACAGGCTGGCGTGGTTTACGAAGGACGTTATCCACTGGCCACAGCACTTGGGCGTCCTCTCATAGCAAAAATGTTGGTAGACAAAGCTCGGCAAATTGGTGCAACAGCAGTTGCGCATGGATGTACGGGTAAGGGGAACGACCAAGTAAGGCTTGACGTGGGGGTTCAAACATTAGCCCCCGATCTTGATATTGTCGGGACAACCAGAGAACATTCAGTTTCGAGAGATGAGGCCCTAGAATATGCTGCTAAGCATGGGATTCACGTTCGCCAAAGCTCAGAGTCACCCTATTCAACTGACGAGAATCTTTGGGGTAGGTCTGTCGAAGCAGGAATACTGGAAGACCCCTGGGTCGAGCCACCTGAAGACGTATTTGAATGGACTCGCTCGCTCACGGACACCCCCAATACCCCAGCTGAACTCACTATACGGTTTGAGCAAGGTGTCCCCACCAATATAGACGGCCAAGATTTATCTCCTACAGAAATAGTCCAGCTACTTTCAGATACCGGTGGGCAGCACGGAATAGGACGAATCGACATGGTCGAGAACCGTCTAGTGGGCATCAAATCAAGAGAAATATACGAAGCACCCGCGGCAGTAATTCTCTTGGAAGCACATCGCGCTCTCGAAGATCTAACACTCACTAAGGCTCAGTCCCGTTTCAAGAACACCGTGTCACAGGAGTATGCGGATCTCGTCTACAACGGCCTGTGGTTTAGTGCCCACCATCGTGACTTGGCGCAATATGTTGTCTCTACGCAGCGTCATGTCACTGGTGACGTGAAAGTTAAACTCTGGCATGGCAACGTTACTGTGACCGGGCGCAGAGCTGATAATTCACTCTATTCGCCTGAACTTGCGACGTATAACAAAGAGGGTGACCTCTTCGATCAAAGCCAAGCGGCAGGATTTATACGACTTCACGGTCTTCCCGCTCAAGTGCAGGCTCAACGCCAGGCTTTAGCCGGTGGTGATGATGATCTAGTACGTCTGGCAGCTCCCGAGGCAAACTAAAATGGCTTCTAATAATTCCGATAAACTATGGGGAGGTCGATTTTCCCAAGGAAGTCACGAACTGACTGAGTTATACAACGAGTCGATTTCATTCGACCAAAGACTCTACAAAGAAGATATAGCCGGCTCGAAAGCGCATGCCAATATGCTGGCAGCATCCAAAATAATATCCCC
>CAZSFJ010000151.1:0-3093 GCA_964606125.1 uncultured Dehalococcoidaceae bacterium
GCGGTTGGTAAAAGACCCCGTGACTGGTGCAGATAGTCGGCCCATCCCAAACATTACCCGCGGGCTGCTGCGGGCCCATTTGACCGTTTTTGGTTCTACCGCCGAAGCAGTGCATGACCTGATCGGTTTCTGCTTGTTCCATAGGGCGGGTCCGCAGCGCCTTGAACGTGTCGTCACCCAACGAATGCAAAATACACGACTCGTTGTCGGGCCTCAGATGGTTCAAGACGTTGGCATCGTCAAGGCGATAGTCATAGCCATCGACTACCTGTGTGTTAACGGATTTGGGTGAATTGGTTGGAGTGCTTGTGGCAGTACTGGTCGGAGTGCTTGTGGTTAGTACCGAAGTCGCTGTGGGCGCCGTGGTCGTAGTCGGTGCCGCTGTGGTTGTCACCACCGGAGTGGTGGTGACGACTGGTGCGACGGTTTCTGCACCGCCGCCACACGCCGAGGCCACCAACAGGAACGTCAAAGCAATCACGTAATTCCTCATGGCCTTGAGTCTTTCACTACGGCCTCATTCCTGCAAGCTCCAAGGGTTTACAACTCCAGAGCCCACCGCTCATATCAGCCTGTCAGCACGTGTTCAGGGTCTCTATTTCTAAGCCTTGATTTACCGAACATATATCTTGGCATCTTCCGTGAATCCAGACACCGCGTTGAGACTCTTAGCGTCTTGAAAAGCCTCAACTCTGATCGAGTTATCATTCAGCATTTGTACTAAAACGACTCCATTAATCCCCGGATAATATACAGCCTCCAGCACTCCTCCACGAGGGAATGTTTTCCCGTCCCATTGCTCGCCAGTTTCCGCCACTTTATAGCCACTCAGCTGACCACTGTCACCCTTATTCAATGCTCTGTAACCATATTTGATTATCCCTGACTTAACACTTACGTTAGCGGGACTTAATGCCCCATCGTCGAGATGGAAGCTGTGCATGCGATCGAAAGTTCCCATCGAAACGAGATTCGTATTCGACACAAGATTTGAAGGCCCAAAAAATAGATGCCCACTCGATCCATGGCGATCACCCGGAACCCCTTTTGTTCCCGCGTATCCACCAGAGTTCTCTAAAAACCAATTACCTATAAGTCTTCCGGAAATATCGTGGTCAATTTTCCCACCTGGAGGATTTTCATTCACGACAAGAGTTTTACTCAATATTTCTTCACGGAAGGAACCCTGCCAATAATCAAATGGATCTACGCAGTGTTTTTTCCAAAATTCCTCTTCATAACTTTTGAGATTTACAAATCCATCGAGTTCTACCCGTGTATCTACGATGGAAATATCCAAACTACCTCTCCCGTTGACAATGTCGTAACCCAAAAGATCGCCCGATTTCACTGGCACTCGTGGATATATTCGAAGATCTGTATTTCGGTCAGTACGAGAAAGTCCTAAGGTCGATTCCAGATCTTCAGGTAACTCCTGAATATGGATATATATCGAGTAAAGATGGCAGGAGTGTTCCACAACCATTCGGTACTGGGTAGAGTCATTCCAAGCTAAATATACAATATGGCCATCAGACATAGAATAAATTTCCCACATGCTGTCGGGAGTATGGAAAAAATACAGGTGATCTATTGGGGTAATGTGGTCGTAGGAAACGCCTCCCATCGGCTCAACCATGGAAATGGTCGATACATCAACCGGAGGACTCGTCAGTGTTACTGGACCATCAGGATCGCATTTATTTTGACTATATTGATACTGCATAGACCATTTATTTGTCGAGGTTGGGTGGTTGTCGTTGTTTGCTTGGTGGGTACTGCTCGCTCGTCCAGTATCATTGCGCTGAACGAGAGCAGTAGCATCTAGTTCTGTCACTACGAGCTCGCACTCACCTTCAACACATGCCTCCAACTCGACGGTAATTATTGTTGGAATCGGTGCCGACTCTACAGAAAAAGACCAAGTAGCCCCTCCTTGCGTTGCCGAGGTGGCATTAGACGTCCACGACAGTCTCGTTCCTGACCGATATCCATCGGTCTCGCAAGAAATTCGACGCTGTTCACTGTCTAACAGGCAAACGACACTGACTTCCGTATTCATCTCGGTTACGGCGGGAGTACTGGTCTCGGTTGAGGTGGGAGTGCTTGGTGCAGTCGCCTCAATCGCCGAGACTTTTTCTGATACTTCTAAGTTAGTTTCCTCAGTTCCACAGGCAACAAGCAGGAGAAGTGGAATCAAGGAGATTAGGAATCGATTCATGACCTGTAGCATACCGTCGATTCATTTTTGCTGCTCGGTGAAAACAATAAAAGGCAAGCTAGTGATATCCCCACCCAAGACTCAGAAAGGTCGGAGAGTCATTGAGTTGAGTCCTGAGATGATGGTTCGACTTGCTAAGAAAAAGGAAAAGAATAATGCTCGCGCGGTGTTCAGTGAGTACTGGCAGGAAATGAATCTTGTGTTTTTCTCCCGGGCAGGTACTCATCATGGTCGAGAGAATGTGCTCAAGTAATTCAAGCGCATTGCTAAGAAGGCTGGCATTCAGAAGGAAGTAAACCTCCACATGCTGAGGCACACGAACGCAACAATTCTGATTGCGGAAGGTATCGACCTTCACACGCTCGCCAGAAGGCTCGGGCATGAGTCAATTCAGATAACGAGTGATACGTATGGGCATTTAATTTCTGGCCAGCAGAAGGAAGCAGCAGCAGCCTTTGGAAACTTTATGAGGTAATACTCATAGAAAGAAATTGAGGGCGTTAAATCGCCACTGAGAGCGCCTTTTCTGAGGCGCTTTCTTCATGGGAAATTGCTAAGTTTTTAAAAATATTGCGGACAAATTGCGGACATACGGGGTTCACGCTAAGAGCAGCGGACTCATACCGCATGGGAATCCCTTGTTATATATGGGATATCTGTAAGTATGGTGCCCTCGGGAGGATTCGAACCTCCGGCCTAGGGTTTAGGAAACCCTCGCTCTGTCCCCTGAGCTACGAGGGCATTGTGCAATGCCTCTGGTCAGTCACCTTTGCTCGTGAAGTCTTGTTCGATCACCGCGTCCCACAAACTGACCTGGGGATGACCCAATAGTAATGGAGTGGTAGTGCCACCACCACGATGGCTCTGAACGA
>CAZSFJ010000152.1:0-2945 GCA_964606125.1 uncultured Dehalococcoidaceae bacterium
TTTTGCTACGTGTAAAGTTGAAAGAAATGAAACAGATGGAATAACAGAATTTATTCCCAGCTCAGGGTGGGGACGAGTTGCTACCGGATTTCTAGCTCTAATACTTGTTTCATGGGTGATTATGGGGCTCGCTGCGGCGCGGGTCGATCTTGAAGGTGGAGTACTTTCCGACATATTTTGGACGGAAATATTGATCGTGTTTTGGGGTGGTCTGGCCATAATCAGTAAAAGGCTGTCAGAAACAGCTCGCGATAATCCCAACCGAGCATCATTCGCACACTATCTTCCGCCACTTTGTGCGGCAATCACACTTCCTGGGATTGCATTACTCACGGTGTTTATCTGGGTGGGATTTGATGAAGCAAGTCAGACGACACTGCGGCTGACCTATAGTTTCCTAGCTCTTGGTCTTGCGGGTGCATATTGTTCAGTTATTGGAGTCGGTAGACTTCCCAATAAATGGAGGCTACTCCGTTGGTTTATGTATGTAATAGCAGCAGTAGCTGCAATTGAATCACTCGAGGCACTCTGGTTACAAGGAGATATCAATTATGAAGACACTCTCACTGACGGTTTTGGCCAGGTGGGTGTAGCATTCATCGTGGCTCTGATCGCTTATTTCATTCTCGCTGGAATTATCTACAGTATTCTTCGAGAGACTCGCGAAAACCAACAAATATTTGTACTTGGCATCTACCTTCTCGCAAGCCTTCTTGGCTTCACATTCGGAGTAATCGCATTATCCGACGAGTTCGATCCCGGACCATTTAGATTAATTCTGGCGTCTACGATATTACTCGCGACATTAACACCACTGCAGGTGGTGTTCCATCTATGGCCGGAGAGCAATGGGGCTCGGTTAGACTCTAACGTTGAATAGACCATAAGTCGGCGGATTAGAGGCCTGTGAACTATGCGTGATGAGATGGAAATACTTGAGTTCGAACTGGCAACGCCATTACGTCGATTAGCTGCATATTGTATCGATGTACTAGTTGAGATTGCGTTGTGGGCGGGGCCTATACTTATTTTTCTAATTGGAGCCGTGAGCGGTAGTGGTACCGTAACAACCTCATTTGGGTTACTTGCAGTGATATTTTTTGCGTCAATTATCTTTTGGCGCATATGGTGTTTGCGGAATGGTCAGACACCTGGGAAATCTTTCCTGCAGCTCTACGTGATGAGGGAAGATGACACAAGAGCAGGAGGCTGGTACACATTTTTGAGGGAATGGATCATCAAATCCTTATTATTTTGGGTAGTGTTGTCCACCATTTCGTTTGGTATAGTCCCAATAATTGCTGGAGCGTGGCTGTTGTGGGATCGAGATCGACAGACGCTCTGGGACAAGGTGGTTTCCACAAATATTGCTTTTGTGCCATCTGGGGTTAGGCCTCTGACAGGCCAGGAAATCCTCCGGAGCCAGAGAGCCAGGTAAATAAAGAGACCCCGGTATAACCGGGGTCTCTTTATTGGTAAAATATTTAGGTCTTGTGGTTAGAAGCCCATACCACCCATGCCACCCATGTCCATACCGCCCATGCCGCCCATGCCGCCTGTAGGATCAGGCTGTGGCACGATCGGCTCTGGAATCTCACCCACAGCAACTTCGGTTGTTAGCATGAGACTGGCTATTGAGTTGGCATTTTCGAGAGCGACTCTCGACACTTTTACAGGGTCGAGGATGCCGAGATCGAACATATCACCCATCTCGTCTGTAGCAGCGTCGTATCCGGTCGTCGCAGTTTCTGCTTCACGAACCATTTCAACAACAACACTAGGTTCTTGACCGGCATTATCAACGATCTGTCGAAGTGGGGCTTCAAGCGATTTTCGGATTAGTTGCGCACCAGTTCGTTCGTCGCCAGTTAAGGATTCGATTATTGGGTCAATAGACTCTTGCGCCCTAATGAAAGCAACACCACCACCAGCGACGACACCTTCCTCAACAGCAGCTCGCGTCGCAGACAGCGCATCTTCGAGACGGAATTTTTTCTCCCGTACTTCGACTTCAGTTGCCCCACCGGCTTTGATTACAGCCACTCCGCCGACGAGTTTAGCGAGTCGCTCCTGCATCTTCTCCCGATCGAAGTCAGAATTGGCGTCTTGGATTTGGGCTCTAATCTGCCTAATACGTTGTTGGATCGCTTCATCAGAGCCAGCGCCCTCAATAATCGTGGTCATGCTCGAGTCGGCCACGACTCTATGAGCGTGTCCGAGATCGGCAAGTTGTGCATCGCTGAGTTTTCGACCCATATCATTGGTGATATAGGTGGCACCGGTGAGGATCGCTAAATCCTCAAGCATTGCCTTTCGTCTGTCACCGAAAGAAGGAGCCTTGATAATCAAGGGATTAACAGCACCCTTCATCTTGTTCACGACCAGAGTTTGTAACGCCTCACCTTCGAGATCTTCACAAATCACAAAGAAGTTCTTTGAGACTGCCAAAACTTTTTCTAGTAGAGGCAGGAATTCCTGTAGGTTGTCGATTTTGTGATCGGTTATGAGGATGTAAGGATCATCAAGCTGAGTCTCCATACGGTCATTATTCGTTACGAAATACGGTGAGATATAACCACGGTCAATCTGCAGACCATCGACAATTTCAATTTCGTCATCGAGGCCTCGGCCATCTTCAATCGTGATGACGCCGTCTTTGCCGACCTGTTCCATGACGTCACCGATTAGGTCACCAATGCGCTTTTCATTGGCGGAAATCGAGGCAACGGCCGTAATCATTTCTTTTTCTTCGACTGGCACCGATTGTCCGACAAGATGTCCAATTGCAGCGCGCGTGGCAGCTTCCATACCTTTTCGCAGGTACATGGGATTTGCCCCGGCCGCAATATTTCGCATTCCCTCTTGGAACATAGCTTGAGCGAATACAGTTGCAGTAGTGGTTCCATCACCCGCTATATCGTTGGTTCGCACAGCGACAGTCTTGC
>CAZSFJ010000153.1:0-2918 GCA_964606125.1 uncultured Dehalococcoidaceae bacterium
CCGGCTGATTCACCAAATATCACCGTGCCACAAGTGGTTGACGACATGATTGGGCAGGGTGCACAACTCATTATTGCCACATCAGATGATATGAAAGATGGCATTCTTGAAGCGGCTGCGGCACACCCAGATGTACCAATGATCCATGCGTCAGGGGACTCTGCATGGGCGGATGGCAAGGCATATCACAGTGAACTGCCAATGCTTGCCAACATCATGGGTAAGATGGAATACGGAAAAATGATTGCTGGCTGTGCTGCAGCTTTGCAGTCAGATACGGGTAGAATTTCGTATCTCGGGCCACTTATAAATGATGAGACAAGACGTCTAGTCAGTTCGACCTATCTAGGGGCAAAACACTGTTGGACTGAAGTTGCTGGAAAATCAGCTTCGGATTTGAAGTTTAATGTTAATTGGATTGGCTTCTGGTTTAATATTCCCGGAGTGACACTTGACCCGACGGTAGTTGCAAACGAATTTTTTGCATCTGGAACTGATGTGATAGTTTCTGGTATTGATACCACTGAGGCAATTGTCGAGGCAGGGAAAAGAGCTTCAGCAGGTGAGACTGTATGGGCAGTGCCTTATGACTATGAGGGTTCTTGTAGCGAAGCACCGAGCGCATGTTTGGGTGTTCCGTATTTCAACTGGGGACCGTCATACTTAGACGCCATCGAATCTGTTAGCAGTGGGTCTTTCAAGGCAACATTTCAATGGCTCGGTCCTGATTGGAATGATATTAACGATCATGATACGAGTATGATTGGATTCCTCAAGGGCGATGGACTTACAAGCGAGAACTCCAAAGAACTGGATAAATTTACCAAGGCTCTAGGGGATGGCTCACTCAATTTATGGACGGGTCCATTGAATTATCAGGACGGAAGTCCTTTCCTTGGGAATGGGGAATCAGCCACCGACTTGCAAATTTGGTACATGCCTAGTTTGCTGGAAGGCATGGATGGTCCAGCAGAATAGGAGAATATTGGCGGGCCGCTAATGAGTCTTCAACTTCGTTCGATCACTAAAACATTCGGACCGATAGTTGCCAATGACTCATTGTCTCTCACTATCGAGTCCGGTGAAATTCACGGATTGCTCGGAGAAAATGGAGCCGGAAAGTCTACTTTAGCAAAAGTACTTTCCGGCTTTATTTCGCCCGATTCCGGAACTATTGAGCTTGACGACAAGCAACTAAAATTATCCTCTCCAAGTGCAGCAGTTTCTTCAGGGATTGGCATACTGCACCAAGAACCATTGGTGTTTCTAGATTTCTCAGCTGTTGACAACATGCTGGTGGGGTCCCCTCGTGATGGGGACCACACAAAGGATCTCGCTGAGGAACATTTACTTAAGATCTGTGAGCAGTTCAATTTTTCGATAGACCCATTTATTCCAGTTCAAAAATTAAGTGTAGGAGAAAGGCAGCAACTGGAGATTGCCAGGCTGTTGTGGCTTGGAGCACGAGTTTTGATACTTGACGAGCCGACCACGGCTATATCAGGTTCCCAGCGTGCAAATCTTTTTCGGACGATCCGGTCCCTTGCAGACGAAGGGATGTCGGTGATTTTCGTCTCGCACAAACTTGAAGAGATTCAAGAGATTTGCAGTCGGGTCACGGTGCTGCGTCAAGGCCGCATTATGGGAACAAAACATTTACCTTGCCCGACGAGTGATTTAATCGATTTGATGTTTGACCGGGAGTTGGAACCGCAGGGGCGTAAGTCATCAGAATTTCTGGGGAATATTTGTCTGGAAATAAGTGGTCAGAAAGTCACCACACATTTTGAATCAGGAAAATTTGATATGACTTTTCGTACTGGGGAAATAGTTGGATTAGCAGGCTTGGAGGGGGCAGGACAGCGGGATCTACTTCGATCGATTGCTGGCTTGGATGACATCGTCACTAGAGGTATTTTTTTTCGAGGTAGAGATATCGGTGGTGATAGCTATATTCGCCGCATGGAATATGGATTTCATTATCTGCCAGCTGACCGAGGTCGCGAAGGATTGGTCGACGGACTAACTATAACCGAGCATGTTGCTCTTGCATCCCCTCAGAGAAGCATTGCCACCGACTGGAAATTAGCGCGTGGAAAGTCCAAAAAAATCATCGATAGATTTTCGATAAAGGGAACACCTGAATCAGTGCCAGCCTCACTATCGGGTGGCAATCAGCAAAGACTATTGCTGGGATTAATTCCTGATAGCCCAACCGTACTCCTGATGGAGCATCCAACAAGAGGCCTAGACATCGAATCTGCGGCATGGGTCTGGAAATACCTAATGGGTCTTACCGAAGAAGGAACTACGATCTTGTTTTCTTCCTCAGATTTTGATGAATTGATGACTTACTGCGACCGGATCTTCGTTTTTTTTGAGGGTGCGATCATTCAAGAATTAGCGTCTGTTGAGGCTACGACGGAGAGGCTTGGTAGTCTGCTCGGAGGAGTGAAGTAACGTGTTCGTTCGCAACGATCTTCTCTTTTTAGGACTGGGCATTTTGGTGCCGGTTTGTGCGAGTATACTTGTGTTTTTGTTTGTTGATGCTCCGCCATTACGTGGCTTAGAACTGTTTTTTGAGGGTGCCTTCGGGAGTTCGCAAAGACTGGGTGACACTCTGATGATCTGGGTTCCACTGCTTCTGGCTTCCAGTGCTCTGATTATTACCTTTAGCGCAGGTATGTGGAATATCGGAATTGAGGGACAGATCATTGCAGGTGCAGTAGCGGCGTCATTTGTGGCCAGGGAATTTGAAGCGTCCACTCCTGTGGTTCTAACTACGATGATCGTCGCTGGCTTGATTGGAGGGATGATTTGGGGTGGGCTGGCTGGACTTCTCAGAGTGAGAGGTGGTGTGAACGAGATTTTCGGGGGTCTCGGTCTCAACTTTGTGGCAACCGGTTTGGTTGTGTATT
>CAZSFJ010000154.1:0-2909 GCA_964606125.1 uncultured Dehalococcoidaceae bacterium
CGTGGAATGGTCATGAATCCATGCCTCAGGAGAAAATCGATTTTTATGAGTACCATTCCACGGTGATGGAACCGTGGGACGGTCCTGCATCAGTTGCTTTTACCGATGGCAAAACGATTGGTGCGGTGTTAGATAGGAATGGATTACGCCCATCACGATACGTCGTCACGAAAGATGATTTGGTAGTGATGGCTTCGGAAGTGGGAGTGTTACCCATCGAGCCAGAACGAATCCTGCTCAAGGGTCGTTTGGAACCAGGCAAAATGTTCTTAGTTAGCCTCGAAGAAGGCAGGATCATTGATGATTCCGAATTGAAACTGAGTCTGGCAGGTAACCAACCTTATAAGGAATGGAATGAAACTCATCTGCACCCAATTGAATCATTACCGGTTGCTGACTCAAGAGCGGCGTTTGAGGGAGAAGAATTGCTTCAACTTCAAAGGGCATTCGGATACACCGTGGAGGACTTGAAATATATTCTGAGCCCGATGATGGCACGTGGTGAGGAGTCTATTGGCTCTATGGGTACTGACACACCATTGGCAGTGTTGTCTGACGAACACCAATTGCTATATAACTATTTCCAGCAATTATTCGCGCAGGTCACGAACCCTCCACTTGATGCTATTCGAGAAGAGATTGTTACGGCGTCAGATACGGTACTGGGGCCTGAGGGTAATCTTTTGGATCAGTCGTTACCAGATATTGATCTTGTGAAATTAAAGACTCCTTTCTTAGACAATTCGGAATTGGCTCAGATCATCGCACTCGAGAATGATGACCGTTTTGGTTCGACAGTGATTCCAATACATTTCGACGCTAACGGAGGTGATACTGCACTATCAGCCGGACTTGATGAGCTCTTTTCTGCTGCAGACGAAGCTATTGCTTCTGGTTCGACGATACTAGTTTTAAGTGATCGTGGAATCGACGCAGGAAATGCTCCAATACCGGCACTGCTGGCGGTTTCGGGTCTACATCATCATTTGGTGAGGGAGAAGAAACGTACAAAAGTTAGCCTTGTTGTTGAAACCGGTGAGGCACGTGAAGTCCATCATTTTGCTCTATTGATCGGATATGGTGCCAATGCTATCAATCCGTACTTAGCTCTTGATTCACTTTCTCGATTGCAGGCCGATGGATATATCGATGCTGATTTCGATGAGCAAGAGGCCAAAAATCTTTATTTGAAATCACTCAAAAAAGGCGTTATTAAAGTCATGTCGAAAATGGGTATTTCAACTGTGCAAGCCTATCGTGGCGCACAAATTTTTGAGGCCATTGGTCTTAGTTCCGAACTCGTTGATAAATATTTCACAAAGACACCGTCGAGGATTGAGGGAGTTGGTTTAACTGAACTCGGTAAGGAAACAGTTGGTCGACACCGAATCGGGTTCCCAGATCGCGAAGGTGGACTCTCTGACTTGAATTGGGGTGGTGTATACCAGTGGAGAAGGGACGGGGAATACCATCTTTTCAATCCAGATACCGTGTTCCGTTTGCAGCACGCTACAAGATCGGGTAAGAGAGAAATTTTTAAAGAATATACCGAACTTGTCGACAATCAGAGTAAGAATCTAGCTACGCTCCGAGGGTTGTTTGAGATAAGCGAATCTCAGACTCCGGTATCGATTGACGAAGTCGAGCCAGTGGAGGAGATATTCAAACGCTTCAAAACAGGCGCTATGTCGTATGGTTCGATTAGTGCAGAGGCACATGAAACACTGGCGATTGCTATGAATAGGCTCGGAGGTAAGAGTAATACAGGTGAAGGCGGTGAAGATCGTCGAAGATTCACACCGGATGCCAACGGGGACTTACGTCGCAGTGCGATAAAACAAGTTGCGTCTGGAAGATTTGGCGTGACAAGTGAATACCTAGTGAACTCGGATGAAATTCAAATCAAAATGGCGCAAGGAGCAAAACCAGGAGAAGGTGGGCAGCTGCCTGGTCATAAAGTATATCCATGGATTGCGGATGTACGTAACTCGACTCCCGGTGTCCCCTTAATCAGCCCACCACCCCATCACGATATATATTCGATTGAGGATCTCGCTCAACTCATACATGACCTCAAGAACGCTAACTCGCTTGCTCGTATATCAGTGAAACTAGTAGCTGAAGTAGGTGTAGGCACTGTTGCGGCAGGAGTCGCCAAGGCCAAGTCAGATGTTGTCCTAATTAGTGGTCACGATGGTGGAACCGGTGCGAGTCCTCTCACTTCATTGAAGCATGCGGGAGTGCCTTGGGAACTTGGTCTTGCTGAAACTCAGCAGACGTTAGTGTTGAATAAATTAAGAGACCGAATCACAGTAGAGGTGGACGGTCAATTGAAAACAGGTAGGGACGTCATCATAGGTGCTCTGCTTGGAGCCGAAGAGTTCGGGTTTGCGACCGCCCCCCTGGTTGTTATGGGCTGCATTATGATGCGGGTCTGTCATCTTGATACGTGTCCAGTAGGGATAGCTACTCAGAATCCTGAGTTACGTGAGCGATTTGAGGGACAGGCCGAACACGTTGAGAATTTCTTTCATTTTATTGCTGAGGAAATTCGCGAGTACATGGCAGCGATGGGATTCCGGAAGTTTGATGAAATGATTGGTCGTAGCGATCTTCTTGACATGAACGCGGCCATACAACATTGGAAAGCCGATGGTCTTGATCTGTCGCCTATTCTTTATCGTCCGGAGGTGGACGATGATGTTGCCACCCGGTGTGTGATCGATCAAGATCACGGTCTTGAAGAGGCTCTCGACCAGCAGTTGCTTAAACTAGCGACGAATGCCCTTGAGTCTGGTCAACCGGTGAGTATTGACTTACCGATCAGTAACGTAAATCGGACGGTCGGGACTATTTTGGGCAGTGAATTAAGCAGAAAATATGGAAATACAGGACTACCTGACGACACA
>CAZSFJ010000155.1:0-2898 GCA_964606125.1 uncultured Dehalococcoidaceae bacterium
TGTGCCGCTCTCTCTGCAAGCGAACACGGTGCGAACGTGACTGTCATCGAAAAAGCCACTATTGAGGAACGAGGTGGGAATACATTTTTCACTGGTGGAGGATTCCGTTTTCCCTACAACGGTATTGAGGACATCCAAGATCTCATACCAGACTTGTCCGATGCGGAACTTAATCGGATCGACGTAGGTAATTATTCAGCAAAACATATGTCAGATGATCTCTTACGTGTGAGCGAAGGAGCAGCGGATCCGGATATGGTGAATCGATTAGTATCGGACGCATTTGACACCGTGAAATGGATGCGGGATTACGGGTTGGTAAGATGGGTTCTCATGTACGGACGCCAGGCTTATGAAGTTGATGGAATACTGAAATTTTGGGGCGGAATGATCACAGAGGCTGTAGGGGCCGGTGAAGGTCTTTCTGATGCACTATATGCCGCAGTGGAACGACAGGGCATTGAGGTCAAATTTGGAACAAAAATGACGAGCTTACTTACTGACTCACGCGGAGCAGTGAATGGCATCAGGATAAAGGACGCGTCGGGTATCACTGAGTTGTCTAGTGATGCAGTGGTACTCGCAGCGGGCGGGTTCCAGGCCAATGTAGAAATGCGCACGCGCTATCTCGGTCCAGGTTGGGAATTTGCAAAGATCAGAGGCTCTCGGCACAATACTGGTGAGGTAATCCGTTCTGCCCTTGAGATTGGTGCACAGCCATTCGGTCACTGGTCATCAGCGCATGCAGTCGCTTGGGATTTAAACGCTCCGCCAACTGGCAATCGACGAATCGGTGATTTATATCAAAAGCACTCCTATCCTCTGGGGATAGTGGTCAATACCAATGGTGACAGATTCGTAGATGAAGGCGCGGATATGCGAAACTACACCTACGCAAAGTATGGCAGGGAAATTTTAAAGCAGCCGTATGGCGTAGCTTTCCAAATATTCGACCAACAGACGGCTGCAAGGCTACGGGATGAGTATCGGATCAAAGAGGTCACCAAAGCGGAAGCATCGACACTTGAAGAGTTAGCCGATTCTCTTGGCATACAACCAAAGAATTTTGTAGATACTGTCAACAAATATAATGAGGCATGCCAGAGTGGTTCGTATGATCCTGCCGTTCTTGATGGATTAGCAACCGCAGGCATAACACCACCGAAATCCAATTGGGCGTTACCTCTGAGTGAACCGCCATTCATCGGGTTTGCAGTCACCTGTGGCATTACGTTCACCTTTGGAGGTCTTCGGGCAAATTCAGCCACTGGGCAAGTGCTGGACACCGAGGATCTTCCCATTACAGGCTTGTATGCGGCTGGCGAACTCTTAGGAGGCCTCTTTTATCATAATTACGCAGGAGGTACTGGATTAATGGCTGGGTCGGTGTTTGGTCGAATCGCCGGAAGATCAGCAGCCAAATAATCGAGCTCAATTGAGGACTGCATCAATATAGAGCGAAAGTTCCTCCGCATCGGTGATCCCTTCGAGCCCGACCCTTACCTTACCTTCCATGTCAATAACAAAAACCCAAGGTTCGCTAGTCAATCCCCACTCAGCCATGGCGGGAACTAAGTACAAACCCTCACCACCCTTCAGTCTGTCTAAATCATATGGTTCGACATGAATAAAAATCACTTCGCCTTTGAATCGGTCGTAGTTGGGATTGATCGCTTCTTCCAGAACAGGACCACACAGTTTGGTCTGACAAAAGGACGGAGTAACGAACGAAACTATCACTGGTTTCCCACGCTCCAGTGCGTCACGGATTGAAATCTGATGCATTTCCGGATTAGCAGGATTAGCGCTACTTAATGATTCAATTGAGTTTTGTTCGTTCATGATCGGCTGAATGGTCGCAGGAACAGCGGAGCCTTCGCTCGACATCACTCGTGAGTCTTGTACGAGAAAAGACAAAAGAATAGGTGGGAGCCCCAGATCAGTCGAGTCCTTCATGATAAATTTAGCACCCCATACACCTCCATACTGAAAATCCACCTCTGACGCATAAACGGAGACGACCGGATCATTATGAACGTGATTCGTTCCGTCCGCATGTTTGTGATTTGATTCCTCACGGCCCAGTGACACTCGCCGTAACGAATATGATTCTTCGCTCCCAGGGACCGGCCGATACTCATTATTGAGTCGGAAAATCTCAACAATCCCCTGCAAATCGTGCCTAAAGCCCGACTCTTGATCGCCATAAGTCTGGAAAGCGAAACTTATACGGGATCTCCCAATGCCTGGTGGGGAGGTCGCTCTCCGAGCGATCAAACCAGAATCTTCCCAAGAAGCAGCAATCGACTCGTCCGAGAAGTTCAGTTCAGTATCAGAGGACGTCAATTCACTGCAAGCAAATAGCAATTGCAACATACAAATGAAAAGCAATATAGTTCGTCTTGGCTGCACATCGATTATTGTCACATGAATTTGTTTTACTCGCGTGACTTGGCAGCGTGATAATTATCCAGAGCACGTTGCACCATTGGTCGCCTTTTACCGTCAGTCTCTGCCAGTGCATAGCCGGGATCTTTTTCGGCATTGGAGGACAAACTGTAGTGCGCGTACGACCCTTGTATATGTGCCGTCAGGCCTTGAATATCTTGAGCCTGGTTGATTGCCATTTTCATCATACGGAGCTGGAATGGATCGTTTTCGCTCACACGATGAGCATATGCTAGAGTCTCGGTTCGCAAATCATCTTTTGCATATACACGATTTACTAGGCCAGTCTGCTTTGCCTCTTCCGCGTCAATGAATCGGCTTTCAAATAATATCTCCTTTGCCTTTCGATGATGCAAATCCCATGGAACAGAAAAATATTGGAAGTTCGAAGGAAGAAATAATGCGTCATCAGACGCGAAGATAATATCGGCGCATGACGCCACTGCCCAC
>CAZSFJ010000156.1:0-2865 GCA_964606125.1 uncultured Dehalococcoidaceae bacterium
GGTGTGATTGGATCTAATGCGGAGCTAAACTATATACAAGAAAATTACTTCAACATCAAATATGACGAAGCCTAGAGCAAATAGATAGTAACGGGCGTTGAATTGACCCCAGGATGAGCCTTCGGCTTCAACTCCACATTCATAAGTCGCGTATTTAACTGGGTTGGGAACTTCCGGCCGTACTTTGAGTCGATAGAGAAGATAGGACACCATTATTGGTAGCATCGGAAACGATAATGCCAACAGGAATAAGATTCCCACACGCCCAAACACTTCTGGGATCATGTGCGCCTCCGTCTATACCTCTACGCCCTAGAGGCGAGGTTATAACGACTCATTCATGCAAGCAAGCTGATTCGCTTGAAAACTAGCAAGAATATGCACTTACTCTGCTTTCAGACCACCATTACTCATGCCTTCTGCTTCCGCAGAAACCCTGCTGGCCACCACAATGAATTCTAAGTCCACGGAACCAATGTTTAAAATCTGGTGTGGGATTGCTGCTGGAAAAAAAAGAAAATCACCGGCTGAAGCGCTCTTCCGCCAGGGGCCACAATCAATCTCGGCTTCACCCGACAGAAAGTAATAGATCTTTTCGATATCGTCATGAACATGTCTGACATTCGTTTCGCCAACGGGCAGTTTGTTATAGAGCACAAAATTCAAGCCGCTCTCGAAAAGGCCTTCGGAGCTATCAAACATGCGCTTAATTTGTAGGTTCCGTGTTTCGTTTGCGTTGACCGACTCGCGTGATCGAATCACAAATCTCGAATTTTCTGGTGGTTCCGTAACTTCGCCTTCATAAGCATCGGCCTCAGGAGGCAGTCCCGTATCGTTAGTCATTTTCTACTCCAGTACTATATTTAAAATTCAATCATATCCGCAAGGGTTCACTCAAAATTTCCTGCGCCTAATCGTAAGGGTTAAAGGGTAGCAGTTGACCTGCGCCCCGATTAGGAATACCTTTTGCGATGTCGAAAGAACTTCGTACGCTTGTTCTCTGTCGACTGAACGAAAATGGCGGAAACGCCGAAACAAGTTAAGGAGCGGAAATTGACCGATTATAAGTACCCAATTCCTGATCCCGATCCATATACCTCTGGTCCATTTTGGGAAGGGGCAAAGGAAGGGAAACTCATGTTGCCAAGATGCGAGGATTGTAACCGCGCACACTGGTACCCGAGAATTATTTGTCCGTTTTGCTATTCAC
Source organism: uncultured Dehalococcoidaceae bacterium (assembly GCA_964606125.1). Classification (GTDB taxonomy): domain Bacteria; phylum Chloroflexota; class Dehalococcoidia; order UBA2979; family UBA2979; genus UBA2979. The sequence goes on from CAZSFJ010000156.1 coordinate 1,211, forward strand.
GGAATATCAGCTGGTTTGAAGCCTCAGGCGAAGGAACCCTCTATACCTTTGCCGTCCAGCAGCGAGCGTTTGCCCCAGGTTGGTCGGAAGAAGGTCCATATGTAACTTGCTACATCGACTTGAATGAGGGTGACCGAATGTTTGGAGTCCTCCTAGGAGGAGCAGACATTGAACCTTCAGATTTGTTTAAGAAAATAGGATCAAAGTGCAAGATTGAGTTCGTCAAAGCGAACGATGATGTGCACGTCCCGTTTTGGAGACTAGCCGAATAAATACTTATTCGATCACAGAAAGGAAGTCTAGATGACAAATCCATCAATGGCGGCCGCAATCGTAGGGGCAGCAGAGTCAGATGAAATCGGCTTTGCTCTCAGCGAAAAAGGCACCACCAATACGCAATTACATATTGAAGCAATTAGCAACGTGTGCGAACAAACAGGAATATCACCTGACGAGATCGAAGGTGTGTTTTCTGCTGGATTCACGCCGCAGATTGCCGAATATTTGAATATCCGACCAAAATACCTTGATCACACCGGTATCGGTGGCTCATCTTTTGAATTGCATGTTCATCACGCCTTAGCAGCGATAGCCGCGGGAGTAATAGATGTTGCCCTGGTCTCCCATGGAGAATCGGGTCGTTCAGCAAGAAAAAATCAAGGCCGAGGAACAGGCGGTGGCGGTCGTGGAGACCCATGGGCACCAGGTGCTGCGTTCAGTGGCGGACCGTACGGCGGCTGGGGAGCTCCATACAATTACTCCCACGCAATGACACGTCATATGCACCAATTTGGGTCAACGAAGGAAGACTTTGCGCAGATTGCTGTATCTACACGCGACTGGGCGACACTCAACCCCAGAGCTGTTATGCACTCGAAAGAAACCGACCCCAATGGAGGACCAATCACTGTACAGGATGTACTCGATTCAAGATTAATATCTTGGCCGCTTAACATATTGGACGTTTGTTTGGTCACTGATCATGGCGGTGCTGTCTTACTTGCATCAGCAGAAAAGGCACACTCCTTCAAGACTCCGCCCGTCTGGGTAGCTGGAGCTGGGGAGAGTATGGGTCACTGGGATATGTTGGAGATGGATGATTTCACCCTTACTTCAGCAGTGAACAGTGGTAAGACAGCCTATCAAATGGCCGGCATGGGTCCCAGTGAGATGGAGTTAGGGATGATTTATGATTCCTTCACTGTCACAGTTGGGATCACCGTAGAATCTCTTGGGTTGGCCCCTAGAGGCGGTTTCATGGAGCTATTTGAAGGTGGTAAAGCCGGACCTGGTGGCTCTGGTATGCCAATCAACACAAATGGTGGAGGATTGTCCTTCAGTCACTCCGGGATGTATGGAATGATGCTTCTTGTTGAGGCATACAGGCAGCTCTCAGGAACAGCCGAAGATGGAATTCATGGTATTGCTGGAAAGCAGACTAGTGCACAAAGTGCCATCGTAAATGGCACTGGTGGGTCCCTAAGTACAACAGGTACCCTCATCTTGACGTCTGACCAGTAGAAACTTCTACTCATCAAAAAAGGGGTGTCAGTTGACACCCCTTTTTTTTGTTCAATACACTTCAGTTGTTCGATATTGTTACGGGAGGTGTTTGCGCAATGTTATCCAGTAAAGAAATTAAACACTTTGAAGAC
>CAZSFJ010000157.1:0-2847 GCA_964606125.1 uncultured Dehalococcoidaceae bacterium
CAGGAAGTAAATATCGTTCCAGCTGATACTCAATAAACTACCGAACAGGTACGTAACAAGTTCTGGTTTATATCCTGAAGTCAGCGACATTAGTATTACAGCAGAACTCATGCCACCGACAAGAACTATTCCGACCACACTATCTAGTGTCAGGCGCGAGTTATCTTCTATCTTTGCGAGCACCAGGCCAATGCACGCAGCTACTAGCGCAGCCCACAGTAGTGGTGCACCACCGAACATAATTCCAACGGCAATTCCAAGAAGTGACGCATGGGACACCCCATCAGCCATGAATCCGAGTTTTCGCGGAACGATGAAAACACCAAACAGACCCAGCATGACTGCGAGCATGAGGGAACCGATCAGCGCTCGCTGCATAAACGGAGTTGTAAGCATTTCAGACATTGAATCCATGTAAGACCGATCGGCTATATCTACGACTATATGTTATCTATGTAGCAATAGCCGTCATGGGTTGTCTCTGGGTCGGGCGTAAGTTTTTGTATTTGCTTGATATTTACGGTCGAGAGTGAATTTTTGCAGACGCAACTGGCCTGTTGGTCGCATGCAAAGTTCTTATTTAGGCATATGACGTGGTCGGCATACTTAGATACCATTTGCCAGTCATGGGTAATGATTACGATAGTCACCCCACTATTTTTTATTTCCAGAATGACATCCAGGATATGTTTTTCACTCGAATCGTCTACGTTGGATAGAGGCTCATCGAGGAACAACACCTCAGGTGACCGGGCAAGTTCAGCAGCAAGCAGCAGTTTTTGTTGCTGACCACCTGAAAGCTGATTAATGGTGTGTTCGGAATGAGTTTGAGGAAAGTCCACACGGTTGAGAACGCTCTCAATATTTTCTGTCTTTACTTGGGATGAATATCGCAGATATTCAGTTACCGTCATCTGTAACTGTTTTGGAAAGGTAATTCCCTGCGGGACATAGCCTGTAACCATGTTCGAGTCTGTTCCCTGCTCTGAGTAGATCGCGATATCTCCCGAATGCTTTGGGAGCAGGCCGAGAATGGTTTTGACCAAAGTTGTTTTCCCTGAACCGTTCTCACCTACTAAAAAAGTGAGGGAATTTCTCGGCACGCAGCACGTTGCTTCGCAGATAATTTCCTTCGAGTCTCTAACGACCGTGAGGTCGCAGCATTCGACTATATTCTCGGTCGGATTGCTCACTATCGTTGTCATTTAACTGCTTTTCGCTGCTCTTGGCTTAGTGGTCGTGTTCGAGTGTTTCTACCAAGGTCTCGATATTGTAACGAAGAAGAGCCTGATACGAGTCACGACTGTCTACTCCGCCTAACGGATCAAGGACAGCTATTTCCAAACCATAATCGCTCGCAAATCCCTTTAGCGAAGAAGTTGAGAGCTGTGGCTCCGAGAAAATTGCGTGTGCATCATGTTCTTCGACAGTATCGGCAAGTTTCTTCAAGTAACGCGGACTTGGTTCTTCAGCGCCAGTTGGTTCGAAACTACCAACCAAGTTTAGGTCGAACGCGGCGGCGAAGTAGTACCAGGCATCATGCAGCGTAATGAACGCGTCATCGTGGACTGGTTCAGCAAGCTCAGCAAGCTCAGCAAGCAGTGTTTCTAGTTCCTCAGTAAGTGCCGCGAGATTTGCCTCGTAGTATGAAGCATTTTCAGGATCGATTCTCTTGAGCTCAGCGGCAACGTTATTAGCCATTTGAATTCCGTTTAGAGGTGCTAGCCAGTAGTGAGGATCTGCGCCTGAGTGGTCATGTCCGTGGTGATCATGTCCTTCGTGATCATCGTCATCATCATGCTTTTTATCATCGTCGTGATCGTGGTCATCGTGATCATCGTCGTCTTCTTTGTGTTTGTCGTCGTCATGGTCGTCATGGCCGTCCTCGTCCGACCACCCTCGCAGTTCGATACCAGAAGTTAGGACAAAGTAATTGTCTGAGTCGACGATCCATTCGTCGAGGCCTTCACCTATTCCGAATACGATTGCTGATTCGCTGATTGTCTGTTGAATAGACGGGGTCATATTAAACGTGTGTGGTGACTCGCCCGGTGCCAATAGAAGGGACACCTCGGCTTTATCCCCAGCGATCTGCCGAACAATGTCATATACCGGGAATATGGTGCCAGATAGCGCTAATTTTGTTGTCGTTTCAGTGCTGGAGCTCTGCGATTCGGACGAGGTCGGGCTCTCTGAGTCAGAGCAACCCACCAGTGGGATTGCGACTAGCGACATAATTATCGCCAGCGTTGTTAATTTTGAGAAATGTAACCATCGAGCGCTTAAACTATTCAACATAATTATCCAATTCCCCTCCATACTGCTTCTTAATAAACATGACTCAGCGTATGAGAATGATTCTCACAGAATATTGAGACTACATCTCAATTAGATTTCATGCAACTACATGAGAAGTATTCTCATGCAGATACGATTGCGCAAATGGGAATAGATTGTTTTAGGGATTCGGGTGCTCAGAATATTTATTGTTTTGGACTAGGAATGCCATAGGGGTCGTAGGCCGGGATAACGCCAAGCTGTTTTGCCGACACAGCTCCTTGTATGTAATGGTTCCAGTCATGAAAAACATAAAAATTCAGCCACTGTAGCCCTCTAAGATCGCCAAATACCGGATGATGCAGAGTCGAATTATTCAATCCGAATTGGTCTGCATAGGACCCCAGACCTTCGAAAAATATTTGATAAATATCATTCTGTAGTCCCAACAGATCCACCTTTGACATCTGACCGTCTGGCGATGGGATCGTCTGGAAAATTTTGGTCGTATCAGATTCCACTTTTGATCCAAAAAGGGTAATCAGGTCAAATTGATCGTCATTGAGAGGC
>CAZSFJ010000158.1:0-2822 GCA_964606125.1 uncultured Dehalococcoidaceae bacterium
ATGGAGCACACCCAAGATGGAATGCTCAATAACACGGCAGGGCCATTTACCGCAGCCGATGTCGTTGCCGCGGCGCGAGCAGGAGATTCACTAGCCACATCAGTGATCGAAGACGCACTTGAAGGCCTTGCCAATGGGCTCTCGGGTCTTCTGGCGATTTTCGATCCCGATGTAATCGTTCTCGGTGGTGGAGTGATAGATGGGCTTGGTCACTGGTGGGATGAGTTACTGGAGCGGACTCAGCACAAAGCATTGCCTCGTTACAAACATGTCCTTCCGGTTTCCAAAACAATCCTCGGTGGAGATGCGCCGCTCATCGGGGCTGCGGTCTTTGCATCTCAACAGAAGGAGAACTATCAGGCCTGATCCTTTACCTCGCATTCCGCACCACACCAGATCGACTGGTTTCCGATCAATGGCACTGAGCTGACATACCGCCCGCACCAACTTCCTCCCGGTAGACATCGCTGGTATGTGACCCCATATTCAATATCCCGGGCGATAAGTAGCCAACAATAGCCGAGCATGTCGTTCGGCAAGAATCTAGTTCCCTGCTCATCAGTCACCTCTTCTACGTGAGCAGCTAATTGAGGGAGGTAATCAATATTTTGGGAGTGTTGGTCAATCATCTCAACAGCTCGGCCGATGAGCTGAAATTCCTTTCTGTACTCTTCAAGAGAGGCATTATGCCCGAAGAATGGACCGCACTCATCAGTGAAACGTTCAATAATTGATTCTATTCGTCCCCGACGAAACCTGTTTCCGGTGACTTCGTCAGCAATACGTCGATGCAGATCAAAATTACGTCTAGCAAAGGGGTCATAGTCGCCCCAAGGCGCCGGGTTACGGAATAGCTGACTTAGTACGATATCCATATGCGTATTATCACTCTCTCACACTACAAATGCTGTAGCATGAGTTGCTGGTCACGAAAAAACATCAAGGAGGCCCGATGGCTGACATAATCACAACAGACTCTGGATTGCAGTATGAAGTTCTAGTGGAAGGCGATGGCGCCACTCCCGGCCCGACCGATACCGTCTCAGCCCATTACCACGGGACATTTGAGGATGGCCGAGTATTTGATAGTTCGGTTGACCGTGGCGAGCCCATTGATCTGCCAGTGAACGGTGTCATTCAGGGATGGCAGGAAGCTTTGCAGATGATGAAAGAAGGCGATAAATGGCGCCTAACTGTTCCTCCCCAGCTTGGGTATGGTGAGGCAGGAGTCGGACCGATTCCAGGCAACACCACTCTTATCTTCGAAGTGGAGCTGATTAAGGTCCGCTAATCCATAATCGCGGGATATATCAATGCCTTTAAGTCATTAGCTGTTGTAAGAGCGGCTAACATCGATTGCGTCAGATAAATCACTGCGAGTTCTTCCACCGGATCAACCCAAAAGTTAGTGGAAGCTGCGCCCGACCAATTGAAGGTACCTTCGCTCCCGATCACTCCGGCAGCAGCAGCATCGGTGGTTACGCCAAACCCAAGACCGAAACCTGCACCAGGTGGTCGGACGACATTGGTGTTGAATGCATGCTCGGAGATGTCTTTACCTCCTGGAAGATGATTCCGCGTCATGAACTCAAGAGTGCGGCGGCCAATAATTCGTCGGCCATCCAGTTCACCCCAATTCATCAGCATCTTCACAAATTGGATATAATCCTTCATCGGTCCAGCAAGGCCTACGCCACCGCCGAAATGCGTAACCGGGGGGCTGTATCTACTTCCGTGAGAATCCTGATAGGCATCCAATCCATTCCCCGTAGATGGTTTGTAATTCACTGTGAATCTCGGGAGACGTTCATTCGGTACCTCGTAGCTTGTCTCATTCATACGCAGCGGTTCAAATATGGTTTCTGATAGGTATTTATCAAAAGTAGCGCCAGAAATCACTTCAACAAGACGGGCACAGACATCTGTACTCACCGAATAATTCCAAGCTGTCCCAGGGCTGAATTCTAGTGGCAAAGTAGCGAGTGAATCGGTTAGATCCTCTAGTGTCGGTGGGAATACATCAGTCATGCCCAAATCCAATCGCTTGTACGCATGCTGCACTGGTGTGGGAGTTCCAGGCATATCGACGAAAAAGCCGTAGGTGAGCCCGCTCTGATGCGTTAAGAGATCCTGTATATTCATTTCCCTTGCAACAGGACGGGTTTCGAAATCGGGGTATTCGCCTGAAACGTAAACCTGCAAATCTGCCCACGCAGGAATGAACTTTGAAACGGGATCAGTTAAGTGGAATAAGCCATTTTCGTAGAGGCCCATCAAAGCAACTGAGGTGATCGGTTTCGTCATCGAATACCAGCGAAAGAGAGAATCTTCTGACATATCAATATCTCGTCCTACATCAGCCTTCCCATGGGCCGACAAATGAGCAACTTCGCCACGACGGATCACAGCCACAACACAACCCGCGATTCGACCGGTATCGATATATCTTTCTTGCAGGAATTCCGGAATCTTATCTATTTGGGCCGCTGCCAACCCAACTGACTCTGGAGCAACGGTATCAATTGAAGTCATCGAAAATCCTCTCAGTCTCTTAATTCTTCAAACCACTGAATCATATCAGCGACCAATTCCTCACCGGAGTCTTCCTGGATGAAGTGTCCGCCGTTATAGGTCCGGTGTGGCTGATCCTTGGCGCCGGGAATTCGGCTGATGAATTCTGACTGGTACTGTCCGAGTACAAAGTCATCAGTGTTCCAAGCGGTCAAGACTGGTTTCTGCCATCGCTCCAAAACACGCCATGCTTCCTGATTCGCTGGTATCGCGACGTTGTCAGCACTGGTAGGAACCATCATCGGAAGCTC
>CAZSFJ010000159.1:0-2817 GCA_964606125.1 uncultured Dehalococcoidaceae bacterium
CAGTCTCGATCTCTCGAAGACCCTTCTCTAATTGATCTAGCTCGCCAGCATCGTTTCGTTGTGCCTCGATTAATTCCTGTCTTTCCTCGTCTGATTTTGCCTGACCGATTTGCTTACCTGCTTCTCGGCGCTTTGCTCTCGCAGACTCGACAGTCACTAAAAGATTTCTCCTGTTGTGATCAAGCTCAATGATCTGGTCTAGATCGATATTCGTCCCTCGAGTTTTCATAATTGCACGAACTATTTCCGTATTTTCACGAATAACTTTTAGTGCAATCATTGGTTAATCCCTTTTAATTTCCTGTACGTTGCGATAGCACTGAGACTCAATTCACTCACATCAGACGCAATCGGTTCGTCGCGTCCGAAGGCATTGATCTTACCTGACTTAATCATCTGTTCGTCTGCCCAGATCCAACCTTCATATTTGAGTTCAACATCCTGATCAGGGTCTGGAGTCGAAAAATAAATGAAATCTATGTGTTTATGAACTTCACTTAACGACCCATCACCATTGACCATATCGTAAATCGCCACGGCCTTGGGTGCAGGTAATTGGAGCGGATGCTCATATTGATAGGCAGGTTGTCCAAGCAACTGGACCCGTAATCCTGTCTCCTCCAGAATTTCCCGATGCACAGCTGTTACTGGATCTTCATTATTCTCGATATGACCACCTGGCGGCAGCCATTTTTCCACGTGTTTGTGCCAGTGCAACGCGACTCTTTCGCGACTGACGATGAAACCGGTTACCGTGAAATGCTGTTTAATCATGTAACGTTCACCATATCTAATCAATCGATTCAAATTTCACTAATCTCATAAATTCTAGAAACGAGTCAACAACTAAATTGGCCGTCTCCGCAAAGGGAGGTGGAGGAATACTCTGCCTAAGCTGAATTGTAAAGATTCCAGCATTGACTGCAGAGTCAATACCTATCAGTGAATCTTCAAATGCGAGGCAATCAGATATTGGGGTTTCCAGTATCTTTGCCGCCTTGAGGTAAATGTCAGGAGCAGGTTTGGGTTTATCTACTTCATCAGAAGTTACTATTGAGTCAAAATACTTGAGCAAATCAGATGTTTGAAGTACTGATCGGACCCACCGAATATCAGATTGTGAGGCCACTGCCAACTTGACGTGCCTTTCTTTCAAGCTCTCTAGAAGTTCAGCGGCTCCTGGCATTTCAGGGACATGCATTTGTTCTATTTGTTCTACTCGAAATGTATTTGCATTGTTTTGAATTTCATCAACGGTGCCCTCAAAGTTGAAATGAGTTTTAAGCCACTCAGCAAATGACTTACCTCCCTTTCCAATCAATTTCTCGTAATCATCCCAGTCAACTGAGTCGGGCTCTATGTATTTCTTGAGAATTTGAAAGGATACTGTCTCAGTCTCAGCCAATACTCCATCCAAATCAAAGATGGCGGCGCGGAATCGCGGGATTTGTTGGTCTTTTTGATTTTCCATCTGTTAATTCTCTAGGAACTGTTTTAAGCCCCAAAGGGTGTCGCGGGCCATCTGAGTGAGATGAACTGGAAGTACTAGGGGCTCGAGAATAGTTTTTAACATTCCAGCAGGTTTTTTTATAATAATCACCAGTCTCACATGTATTTCGTGTTCTGATTCGGGTGTAAGCTCCCAACTTAAGGTCCTAAGCCGTGATCGAGCTGTAGCGGCATATTGAACAGGGAAATCATCGCTCGCCGTGCGGGTTAGTGAAAAAGTTTCTGTCAGTAGCGGGAGACTCAACTTGCAGCTGAATCCATCTCCTGATGGAGAGAAATCACTTATTTGGCTCGGAAGAAAGAGTGGGTATTCTTGCGGACTTGAAAGGGTTGTTAGGGCAGATTTTGGAGATGCATGGATATGAATGTCATCCTGAACCGTTATATGGTCGAGCTTGGTTTTCGTCATATGCGAAGGCATCCAAAGGAGAGCAGAGGCGTGAGCCTAGTCTGTATTCCTTAGTGTAGGGAACAGAATAACCTCTCTCAAATTAGTCGAACCTGTGTAAAGCATGATTAGGCGATCTATGCCTAAACCGATACCACCGGCCGGTGGCATCCCGTGATCTATTGCGGTCAAGAAGTCTTCGTCAATAGGTGGTATCTCATCGTCTTCAATCCCTCCGTCCTGTTCCTGAATCATTCGACTGCGCTGATCCACGGGATCATTTAGCTCGCTATACGCATTGGCTATTTCACGGCCATCAATAAAAAGTTCAAACCTTTCGACTAAGCTATGGTCGTCTATTTTTTTCTTTGCGAGAGGGGTACTGTCCACCGGATAATCCATTACAAATGTTGGCTGTATTAGATTTGGTTCAACTTTCTCACTAAAGATCCGGTCCAGTAGCTTGCCGCGTGACATCGAATTATCAGTCGTTACGTTCATAGAGCGCGCTTTTTCCATGATGTCTTCGTTAGTTTGATAATTCCGGTCGTCGAACCCATCTGCAAATGACGCCATTAATTCTCTGTAAGTACTCTTAATAAATGGAGGGGTTAAGTTAATCGTTCGTTCCTCGCTAAGAATCTTTCCGTTTTCCGGATGTGTAATTGCAGGAAGGTCTACCTGACCCAATTCCGGCATCTCGCCGGCGATATGGTGAAACATCCCTTCCACCATATCGGCGACGCCCATGTAGTCTGTGTACGGTTCGTACGACTCCATCATGGTGAATTCTGGTGAGTGATCTCGGTCCACATTCTCGTTCCTAAACACTCGGCCTATTTCAAATACTGGAGGCAAATCACCTACCAACAGCTTCTTGAGAGGCAGTTCCAGAGATATTCTCAATGATAGTTCGCGAT
>CAZSFJ010000160.1:0-2007 GCA_964606125.1 uncultured Dehalococcoidaceae bacterium
TTCAACAGGTGGTTGGAAAAATTGGGCTAAATTGGGACGATGTCGAGCCCTACGGAACGGACAAAGTCAAGGTGCCGCTGTCTCTTTTCCCTGACACCAAAAAGCAGAAAGGTAAACTCGTCGTGGTAACCGCTATCACCCCAACTCCCGCTGGAGAAGGAAAGACAACCACGACTCTTGGACTAACTGATGGCTTGAATTTAATTGGTAAAGACGCGGTAGCTGTGATCAGACAGCCCTCACTGGGTCCATTGTTTGGTCGCAAGGGGGGTGGTACCGGTGGAGGTGCAGCTACAGCGGAACCTGCTACTGACATAAATCTACATTTCACCGGTGATTTTCATGCCATTCAGTCCGCTCATAACTTTCTCGCCGCCATGACAGAAAATTCTGTCAAAAACCAGGAGATAGAGAACTTTCACCCCGAGGGCATTTCATGGCGCCGAGTGACTGATGCCGAAGACAGGTCTCTTCGCAACATAATCGTTGGGATAGGTAAAACAGCTGATGGACCAACCAGACAAACCGGATATGACATCTCAGCTGCCTCCGAAATAATGGCAATAGTGGCGCTCGCCCAAGATTACAAGGACCTACGCCAAAGGCTCGAATCTATAGTAGTCGGCTGGACGACCACGAATACTCCGGTGACCGCACGCGATGTATCAGCTGTGGGTTCGATGATGGTCCTATTGAAAGATGCACTAAAACCAAACCTAGTCCAAACGCAAGAAGGTAACCCCGTCATATGCCATGCAGGACCGTTCGGCAATATCGCTCACGGGTGCTCGTCAATCGTTGCTGACCGACTCGCGTTACAAACCTCGGAGATAGCCGTCACCGAGGCTGGATTTGGAGCTGACCTAGGATTCGAAAAATTCATGGATATAAAAGTCCGACAGGGTGGTGCAGAACCGAGCGCTGCCGTCCTGGTTGCAACTATCAAGGGACTAAAATGGCATGGCGGGATAAAACAGAAAGATCTTACAACTCCAAACGTCCAGGCAGTAGGTGTTGGTGCCGCCAATCTTAAATACGCTGTTTCTACGGTCCGTCGATACGGCTTGCCGGTTGTGGTAGCAATAAATAGATTCCCAGACGACACTCCTGAGGAAATTGAAGTCCTACAGGCAGCGGCTATTGAGGCCGGAGCAGCTGCGGCTGTTGAGGCAAAGGGCTTCGCTGAGGGCGGCAGTGGTATGACAGATCTAGCGGCTGAGGTTGTACGGTTACTCGAAGTAGACAATACTGGTATCCGACTCATGTACCGAGACAGTGCAACGATCGAAGAGAAAATAACGACTCTCGCAAAAGAACTGTATCAGGCCGAATCGGTCAAGTGGGGGCCTCTCACTCGGACCACAGCGAGACATTTCGACAAACACGGGTGGAAATTCCCGATATGTGTGGCTAAAACACACCTATCAATCTCGGCAGACCCAAAACTACTGGGAGCCCCAGAAGGACATGTTTTCCCCGTACAGGAAATCAGAGTTGCCGCCGGTTCGCAACAAATCATCTGCCTTGCCGGCGACATCATGACATTACCTGGCCTCCCACGAGATCCAAATGCCTTTGAGATTGACCTCAATGAAGATGGCTCGGTAGTCGGACTACTCTAATCTCATCAGTCGTCTCAAAACTCCAAGTAATGACCGGCCCCCACTCTGCACTCCTGGTAATTCTGTATGCCGCAAAATGTGAGCAAACAAATTTGATTCGTGGGTCGGTCTAGCAGCTAAGTCCTCCATTTGATTGTCTGGTATGACCAATACGTTTATGTCACTTGGTACTATCTGTTTAGGATCTCCGATCCAAATTCTTTTACAACCTGACACAGCCCAGTGAAGACATATCATGTGACAGCCCTCAGGGTTCAGTTGTTCAGCTAACTTGCTAAATGCTTCTGTGGATACCGGTCGAGGGGCAGTCAAGTGCATCCCAGATGAAAATCGTATCTCCACAAATCTTGAATCTGGCGTAACTGTCGCAGTTGCGAAAGGTTCC
>CAZSFJ010000160.1:2017-2802 GCA_964606125.1 uncultured Dehalococcoidaceae bacterium
GATATCGTCGCAGTAAAAGTCCAAGATCATCACCAACCTGAGGTTTTGAGGCCTCGATTGAGACGATGCTGTAGCTTGATTGCACCGTCATAATCAGGTACTGAAACTTTCATCGCACGACAATAACTTCGACTTCCTCGCCAATTTCGATCGAGGCCTTATCTTCGGGGCATACCGCGTAACCATCAGCCAACATCATCGAGGTAAGTACTCCTGAGCCTTGAGAACCGGTCAGACGAGCAACAGGGCCTTCTCGCCCCTCTTCCAAGTGGCATCGTGCATAGAATCGACGTCCGTCCGTATTTTTCAGTCGATCGCCCGCTATAGCAGTGACTCTTAATCTCTCCCAGGCGTCCTCGTTTGTGATAAGTCGCCCAGCTAGCTTAAAAATAGCTGGACGACCAAACAATTCAAAGGTCATCATTGCCGATACAGGGTTACCTGGGAGACCAAGGTGTGGAACCTTTTTACCTTCCGAGTCCTCCAACACCCCGAAAGCAAGAGGTTTACCTGGCTTCATACGTACAGTCCAAAAACCAATTTCACCTTGCTGTGCGAGGACTGTCTTTACCACATCGAAGTCACCACGTGACACACCGGCACTAGTTACTAATAAATCTGCCTCTTTAAGTCCCTCATTGATATTTAGAGTCAACGCCTCAACCGTATCTTTGGACACGTCGAGTACCAATGCCTTACCCCCAAATGCTGTAACCTGAGCCGCTAGCGAGTAGGAATTCGCGTCGTATATTTGACCGGGAGCAAGGAGTTCTCCTGGCCGAACC
>CAZSFJ010000161.1:0-2782 GCA_964606125.1 uncultured Dehalococcoidaceae bacterium
CCGCCAGCATCAAAAGTTCAACGATCAGGAATTACGGGAAAAAACTCCCGCCGATGGTTTGGTCGCGGGCATCGGCTCCGTAAATGGAGAGCTTTTTTCTCCCGAAGAGGCCCGGACAATGGTGATTTCATATGACTACACCGTACTTGCGGGCACGCAGGGGGGAAGGAATCACTACAAGCAGGACAGAATGTTTGAACTCGCTGAGCGATTCAGGCTTCCACTGGTGTTTTTCACTGAAGGTGGTGGTGGCAGACCAGGTGACGACGCCACAGGACCTGGGGTAGCTTTCGATACTCATACTTTCACTCAGTTCTCGCAGCTTAGCGGCTGGGTGCCCTTAGTAGGAGTAACTAATGGACGCTGCTTCGCGGGGAATACGGCATTGCTGGCGTGTTGTGACGTCATCATTGCCACTGAAGGGTCGACCGTTGCCATGGGCGGCCCTGCAATGGTCGAAAGTGGTGGCCTTGGTGTTTACACGCCTGAAGAGCTCGGTCCTATGTCCTTCCAGGTACCAAATGGAGTCGTTGACATTCTGGTTAAGGATGAGGAAGAAGCCGTTGAGGTGGCTAAGAAATATCTCTCATACTTCCAAGGACCGATTAGTGATTGGGAAGCCCCTGATCAACGTAAACTCCGGCATATCGTTCCGGAAAATCGCAAACAGCTCTATGACATGCGAGAGATTATCGACACCATCGCCGACAAAGATTCCGTCTTGGAGATTCGTGAAAAATTTGGTATTGGTGTGATTACAGCGTTTATGAGAGTCGAAGGGAAGCCGATGGCAGTTATCGCAAATAATCCTCACCACATAGCTGGTGCGATTGACTCCGACGGTGCCGACAAAGGTGCTCGGTTTGTGCAACTTTGCGATGCATATGACATCCCCATTCTTAGCCTAATGGATTGCCCCGGCATGATGGTTGGCCCTGATGTAGAGTCAACTGCGCTTGTTCGACATTGTGTAAGAATGTTTAACGCCGGAGCAAATATAACTACTCCTATGTTCCTCACTGTGGTGAGAAAAGCGTACGGTTTAGGTGTCCAAGCAATGTGTGGAGCGAGTTCATTCATGGGCTTTTTCTCAGTAGCTTGGCCAACAGCTGAGTTTGCTGGCATGGCAATCGAAGGATCGGTAAAACTCGGATATCGAAAAGAACTAATGGACATCGAAGACCCAGAAGAACGCTTGGCAGAGTATCAACGTCGAGTTGACCGGGCCTATGATCGAGCAAAAGCCGTCAATGCCAGTGCTGGATACGGGATCGATGACGTGATCGATCCGGCAGAAACGAGATCTTGGCTGGTTATGGGACTTAATAGTGTGCCGCCTACACCGCAGCGCACGGAGAAAAAATATCCGTATATCGACACTTGGTAGGACTTAATCAGTCGAGGTATTTATAAGCGGGCAAGGTCAGGAAGTCTTCAAACTCGTCATTGAGCACGAGCCCATCAAGAATTTCAGCTGCTGAATCAAAATGATTCTCGCTGCTTGATGACTTTAGACTCGCCAGTTCGGATTGAGATATTTCTTCATACAGCGATCGAGACATATTACGTCCGTCTGCAAGTTCCACCTCATGACGCAACCATTGCCAAAGCTGCGCTCGGCTTATTTCGGCTGTCGCTGCATCCTCCATCAAATTATTAATAGCGGCCGCACCATTACCATCTAACCACTGATTCAAGTACTGAAGGGCCACGGAAATGTTCATCCGTATTCCTTCCTCGGTTATCTCTCCCTTGGTCAACTCTGCCGCGCTAAGTGCACTAGCATCAGCAATCACATCGTCACGTTGCCGATCTTTTTGATTGTCGCGTTCGCCTAAGACATTGCCGAAGGCGGCTCTCGCTGTTGGTTCAAGATCCGGATGAGCAATCCACGTCCCGTCAAATCCGTCACCTGATTCCCTATCTTTATCTGACTGAACTGCAGCAAGGGCGGTCGCGTTGAGTTCGGCATCGCGTCGACTTGGAATAAAGGCGGACATGCCTCCCATTGCGTGAGCACCACGGCGATGACATGTTTTCACCAAAAGCTCGGTGTAGGCGCGCATAAACGGTACTGTCATACCGATGAGGGCTCGATCGGGAAGAATAAATTTTGACTGATTTCGAAAACGTTTTATAACACTGAAAATGTAGTCCCAACGGCCAGCGTTCAGGCCAGAGATATGTTCTCTCAATTCGAAAAGAATTTCATCCATTTCATATGCCGCAGTTATGGTTTCAATCAGTACCGTTGCACGAACAGTACCCCGCGGAATATTGAGTAAATCTTGGGCGAGATTGAACAGATCATTCCATAGGCGGGCTTCTTTATGACCCTCTAGCTTTGCCAGATAGAAATAAGGCCCTGTTCCTCGATCAATACGCTCCTGAGCATTATGAAATAGATACAGCCCAGCATCAAAAATTGACGCCGAGCATGGTTCATCATCAATGAACAGATGCTTTTCGACGAGGTGCCAACCTCGGGGACGGACGATCAATGTAGCGGGTTCATCACCAAGTACGTAGGTTCGACCTTTATCATCTTCAAGACTCATTGTGCCTCGAATTGCGTCGTACAGATTGACTTGGGCTGCAACCACGTTTGACCAAGTAGGTGACAACGCATCTTCGATATCTGCCATGAAAGCATCAGCATCTGAATTAAGGGCATTGATCATCATTTTGCGTTCACATGGCCCGGTAATTTCAACCCAACGTTTTTCAAGATCCTCGGGACAATCAGCAACTACCCAGTCGCTTTCACGGATACCAACGGTAT
>CAZSFJ010000162.1:0-2776 GCA_964606125.1 uncultured Dehalococcoidaceae bacterium
TGGATGCTCTTTAATTAAGTATTCTTTTTTTTGAAGACCAACTCCATGCTCACCCGTAATCGCTCCTCCAGATTCGACGCACAAACGCATAATTTCACCTGCGCAATCGAGTACCTTATCCAGCACTCCGGCGTCATTCGGGTCAAACATCAAGGCTGGATGCAGATTCCCATCTCCAGCATGGAACATGTTGGCACATCGGAAACCGTAACTTCGAGCCACTTCAAGTACGTCTTCCATAACTTGTGGCAACTTGGTCCTAGGAACCACGCCATCGAGCAGATAATATGCTGGATATGCAGCGCCGATAGCTCCTATCGCGCCCTTTCGTCCCTCCCAAAGTTTTTCTCGTTCGTCCTCGGTTTCCGCAACACGTACTTCTCTTGCGCCAGAGTCATTACAGGCATCACTAACAAGCTGAGAGTCGGTGTCAACAGAGTCTTTCAATCCTTCCACTTCAATGAGGAGTACCGCACCAGCATCGAGTGGATAACCAGCCTTGACGCGAGGCTCAACAATTTTTATTATTTCCTGATCCAACATTTCTAACGCAACGGGTATCACACCCATTCGAATTATTGCCGATACTGCCTCACAAGCTTCACGAACAGAATCAAATATTGCCACCATGGTGACAACAGATTCAGGCAGGGGAATGATTTGTACGGTCATTTCAGTAACGATTCCCAGCGTGCCTTCACTACCCGTGAACAAACCTCTGAGATCTGGGCCCGGAGCGTCGATTACTTTGCTACCTAGGTTTGTGAGCTCTCCACTTGGCAGCACGACCTCAAGTTCGAGGATATGGTTCACAGTGCTTCCGTGCGCAAGAGTATGAGGACCTCCGCTGTTGTTAGCGACGTTTCCTCCCAAAGTACAGATCCGCTGTGACGACGGATCCGGTGCGTACGTGTAACCATAACTTGCCAACGCCTCTTGCAGATGCAGATTAATGACGCCTGGCTGTACTACCGCCATCTGGTTTGCCGTATCAATCTTGACTATTTCATTGAGTCGCGTCAGGACAATAACTACTCCACCTTTAACAGGGACAGCTCCTCCTGATAAACCGGACCCCGAGCCTCGAGGCACGATCGGTCGGTCGTACTCTCGACAAATCGCAACCACTTCCGCCACCTGCTTTTTATTTGCAGGTAATACTACTACCTCTGGTCGCGCTCTCTCGATCGTCGCATCATATTCATAGCCAATAAGATCTGCATCTTCATAGAGCACATGCTGAGCTCCCACAAGTCGAGTCATCTCTTTGATTAAGGTCTTTTGATTTCGTTGCTTGCGCCTTCGTCCGAACATCAATGCCGCCTGCCGCTAGAGGTACTTATCGTCTGTTATCAACCATGCAATCCCCGATCAGGGACGATTTCATGAAGAATACCAGCAGCTGTTTTTGGATGGAAGAATGCTGCTGTAAGTTCGTCGGTGGGTGTACCAAAATCGATAAAGTCTAATCCTGCCTCCACTAATTTTTTCATGTCATCCGGTACTGAAGTACTAGAATATCCAATATGATGCAGTCCGGGCCCATTCTTACTCAGAAAACGGGCTATCCCACTAATATCATCTCGCGGCACAAGTATTTCAATTCGGGTTGCACCGGTACCCACCTTCACAAACCAAATACTGGTGTTCTCCGGAGCGAACACATTCCCATCCGGCAGGGCAGTTCGTTCAACATCATAGTCAAAACCAAATTGTCCCAGTAGCACATCGCTAGCAGTGCTCAGATCTGGTGCGACAATGCCTAGGTGATCGAGTCCCGTAATCATAAATTCCTCCCTAATATAGTGTGAGGCTAGCATGGATAGCGGACGAAAATATAAATTATGTTTTAAGTTGGGAGTGGACACCATGGCAGAAAACGTGAGTGGGATCGAAGTGGGTCACGAAGTTACATTCGAGACAACTGTCACGCAGGAAAATATCAACCTTTTTGCGGATGTCACAGGCGACCATAATCCGTTACATTCTGACGTTGACTATGCTTCCAAGACAAGATTCAAACAACCGATCGCCCATGGAATGTTTGGCGCCGGCATTATCTCTGCTGCGCTTGGAACCCGGCTTGCACCTAGTTCTGTCGTAGTTTATTTGGGTCAAAACCTGAAATTCAGAGCACCTGTTATGGCAGGTGACCACATCACAGCACAGTGCTCAGTAACTATGGTGGATCCTGAAAAATCGCGAATCAACCTCCAAACAAATGTCGTAAATCAAGATGGAGTAGAGGTGATCATCGGTGACGCACAAGTTATGATTGATGAACTTGCCGAATAAGTAGTCGGGGTGATCGAGAACCATCATGTCTTCCAGTGAACCTAGTCAAAACTCAAACGGTCACGATGCCTCTGGTGTAACTGGCGCTCGTGAACAATGGGAGCGTGACCTTCTTAACCCTGCAATACAAAAATTTCCCGAGCGCCGTGAGACGTTCTCTTCATCATCAGCTACACAAGATCGAATCTACACGCCTGAGGATGTTGACTCGGGTACATACCTTGAGGACCTGAATTTCCCAGGTCAATATCCGTTTACAAGAGGTGTACAACCCACCATGTATCGAGGCCGTCTTTGGACAATGAGGCAATATGCCGGTTTCGGGACAGCCAAAGAAACTAATGAAAGATTTAAATTACTAATTGATAATGGACAGACCGGTCTCTCCGCTGCGTTTGATTTACCGACACAGACCGGTTACGACTCCGACCATCCAATGGCCTTAGGTGAGATAGGTCAGGTGGGAGTGGCGATCGATTCT
>CAZSFJ010000163.1:0-2658 GCA_964606125.1 uncultured Dehalococcoidaceae bacterium
CCTAGCAATCGTCTTCACGTGCTCAGGGCAAAGAGCAAAAAGAGCATCTGGATAATTGTGATATTTGGGATGATGCAGACCTTCTGCTCGTAAACCTAAAGAACCTGCTAACGATTGAGCCGTCCGTGAGGTCTGATCTATTAATTGCCCAAGTCCCGTCATTGCAAAAACCGTTATTACAGACTCATCTTTGTAAAACCCTCTTTCAACATGGAGTGGTTCCCACGGACTAATCTCTTCCCATTCCGCAAAGCACATTGTGAATTTCATAGGTGAACCCATAGTCGTGCGCTCAGGCTCTCCGGGTCTCTGACCTCCGACATTTCGTAGAATCAGTCGCAGCGCTCTACCGATTGCAGCGTTGGCTCTGTTCCCCTGCCCCAGCGCGTTCAAACCCATATTCATTCCTATCTCATGGCGAATAGGACCATTTACTACCATCACTGGAGTGGCGCCCATCGTGGTCGCACCAACACCATGCATGCCAAAATCATCGGTACACACTGCCTCAACTGCTGCGATTACGACTGGGAGGTATTCCGGGCGACACCCAGCCATGACTGAATTCACGGCGATTTTTTCTATCGTGATTGGTGCCAAATTGGGGGGGACAATCGCCACCACTTCCTGGGCATCTCGCGTAGTACCGTCCAGCATACGAATTACTCGTTCGGGTGTCGGTGGAATGACAGGAAGTCCGTCCGTAAGGCCTTGTTCGTATAGGAATTCATGGACATCATCATTAATTCCTATTTCTACCCGTCGGCCGCGCAGAGGCGATCCTTCTGATTCAGCCTTCAGTCGCTCATAGATACCCGGTTCCAGAGATTTGGATCCACAGCCTGGCAACAATTCAGGGAACGAGCCCCAATCGATCTGAGGAAGTTCCACTTGATACTGAGTTGCCAGAGATTTAAAGAGTGCCTTCCAATCCCCTCGTCCAAATCCGATAAATTGTTCTATAGCCTCGCCTTCTCCGGACGCCAAAAATACGCTAGGTACTGTATCAATTTCATATGCGTACGAAGTGTTCAATCTGGAATCGTCCAGAAATGGAACTGTGAGTCCGTATTCCTGAACAAGCACCAGGTCGTCTTCACCATTTTGTGCGAGAGCCACTACGTCAATATTTTCACCGAAAATTTCTTTCGCTTGTTGGAGAAGCGGCATGGAAGTTCTTGTAGTGGGGCAGTCCTCTTTGACGAAACAAATTAGCGTTTGTTTTCCGGACGGGAAAGAGTAGGCATTCTGTTCTCGATCCGCGCCAGCCGGTGATAAAGAAAAGTTCGGAAGCGTTTGTGTCATAGTGTAATCATCCCTATCTAAACTACTTGCACGGAAGGTATCACAGGTCTGAAATTAGCTCCTCACATGATGATCGAAGAGTCTAGTCGCGTCAGATCCTATTAATTATCGCCATTGTCTCTTCGAGTGTGTCCAACCGTTCGTTCACTGTTTCCCCATCCGGGTCAATCCGTATCGTGTTGACCCCCGCTTCTTTGTATTTGATCAGTTCTGTCTCCACGTCAGCTGGGGAGCCCGCCGCGATACCTGCCAAAGCCAGCTCTATGGAGACTTCTTCTCTGGCCTCTTTTCTTTTACCCTCAAGCCATAAATTCTGAATAATACTGACTTCGTCAGCCCAACCTTGTCTCCTGTAAGCATCAGCGTAAAAATTTTGATTCCGAGTTCCCATGGCTCCGAACTGGAAGGCAATACCTGGCTTCGCCGCCTCAGCCACGGATTCTATGTCGTCGGTGAAGGCCACTTTAGTTCCCACTACTACGTCAATGTCATCTATCGACCGGCCCGCGGATTCTGCTCCCTCACGGAGAGGACCCAGAAACACGTCTGCGGTCTCGGGCAGAAATACTGTCCCCAACCAACCATCAGCTAGTTCTCCGGTCATCCGCAGATTTTTTGGGCCTAATGACGCAACATAGATTGGAAGCGAGGGTGTAGGAGTAGTCCCAGGCATGAGCGCCTTACCCATACCACTTCCACCTCGTTCTTGACCCAGTGGAATTTGCCAATGGTGTCCTTCATAAGAAAGTCGTTCGCCCACAAACACACGCCGACAGATATCGATTATTTCTCTCGTATGAAGAATCGGCTTCGAAAATGGGATGCCGTGCCATCCCTCAATCACCTGCGGACCACTGGTTCCCAGGCCGAGAATGAATCTTCCACCTGAAAGAGAATCAAGTGACTGAGCTGTCATAGCAACAAGTCCCGGAGTGCGAGTACCTACTTGAAAAATACCTGAGCCAAATCGCAGTCGATTCGTTCGGGACATCAAGTAAGCAAGAGGTGTTGCTGCGTCATGCGCCCATCCTTCAGCGTTCCATAGTGAATCTACCCCGAGACGTTCGGCGCCGACGGCAAAGTCAATAGCAGATTGCCAGTCGTCGATTGAGTTCTTATGAAGTCCCACAGCTACTTTCATCTATATTCCCTTTCGACTTGTGAAGATTGTATTACCGAACTTATGTAGCAGAGGATATAATTGAATATGTACTGTCTGGCGGAAGTCATACCTGCCGTTACAGCCCAATATAGTTACATAGGTGTTCGATGAGTCCAGCAGAAACCGATGCGACCAACGAGTCTCCGCCTTCGACAATGGCCTTCTCATACCCGGCATATCGCCTCTATTAC
>CAZSFJ010000164.1:0-2651 GCA_964606125.1 uncultured Dehalococcoidaceae bacterium
TTCCCACCAGCTATATATTCTCCCCTCGACCGAAGCCGCGTCATAGGCTGTGGACATCTGCGACTCGTCTGAAAAGAAAGTGGATATTTTGCTCATGTTCTGTTTTGAAATGTATCAGCGTCCATCTTGAATATATTGCGGCCTTATGCGCATTATTAGTCTCTTGTTACTTGCACCCACCGTCAAGCCTAGGATGCAAGACGCAAGGAACTTACTATCAATGCTAACGTTGCTGGTGACTTGGTAACTTTCGTTGAAGTATTAATCAAACCTGAAGGAAATTTCAAATGGTGCAAACTTTGGGAATAAATTATCCGGCAATAATTGTGAAGGATATGGAGGAGTCGCTTAAATTTTATGAGAGACTTGGTCTGAAACCTCTGTATGTTGAACCGAATCGCGATGACCCGGAATCTATTGTGGCAATTCTGTACACCGGCGGTGGCGACAGTTTTATTCAGTTAGTAGGTCCCAGGTCTCCAGGTTCGGTGAATATTTCAGAGGCTACGCCCGGAGTAGGTTCGATGCAGTATTTATCATTCAATATATCGCTCGAGCAGATGGACAATATGTGGGATGAAATGTCGAGGTCAGGAATTCAGGGCTCTGAGCAGATTAGCCGAGGTTTTGAGCGATTGGTGTTTTTAGAGGATCCTAACGGAGTGTTGATTACCTTGACAGCTTGGGGTATTGAACCACCAACAGACTTGCCTCGTGCATTGATATTGCAGCGCGCATCTAGTTTGCGCGAGCAGGAAGGAGCGGCTTTCATAGAAGACAACCATATTGAGGCTGCTATAGAGTCGATACGAAAAGATTTAGCTACCGGGTGATATTCGGGCCTATGCCTGATGTGATTAATAAACATTCAGGTGTTTTGTTACATAAGGTCGGAATCGAAAGTTCATAAAGGTTTGACTATGTCTTCTGACGACAATTTTTGATAGAATTCACAGGTCTGCCTCACAAATTGACCATACGGTTCGGGCGATGTTAATTTTCGGGAGCCAAGATTAAGGAAAGAGGTTTTGGTTCTGATGGATTCTGAAACGGCACTTTATGTGAATTACCTGCCAGTTTTACTTGGTGGGGTAGTTGGTTTCATTCTTATATTCACGGCCTTAATCGGATCTAGACTCCTTGCACCGTTTTCCAAAGAACGGCAGAAATTGACCACCTATGAGTGCGGGATGCTGCCGATACGGCGTGCATCTACCAACATAGGAATGCGCTTCTATCTTTACGTGATTCTCTTTATTGTTTTTGACGTGGAAGCTGTCTTTATCTTCCCGTGGGCGATGTCCTTTTTGGGTATTGGTGCTTTCGCTTATTGGACGATGGTTCTGTTCATCACGATATTGGCATTATCTCTAGGCTATGCCTGGAAGAAAGGAGCCCTCCAGTGGCGATAACACCAGCCGATCCTGCAGCTGTCCCAGCAGAGGCGCCGGCAACTACGCCGGACCTGCTCCCTGATATACCAGTTATACCATCGGAACATCCATTCGAGGCACCGTTACTGACTCCGTCTCAACTTGTCCCTGGCAAAGCTTTGTATAAACAGGTGTTGCCTGGTGTTATTCAGGCTCCACTCGATCTGCTCTTAGGAGCGTCCCGGAAATCATCTTTGTGGCCGATGACGTTTGGTTTAGCTTGTTGCGCAATCGAGATGATCGCGACATATATGGCTCATTACGATCTCGATCGATTCGGTATCGTCCCTTGGCCATCCCCGCGGCAATCTGACGTAATGATTGTTGCTGGGACGGTAACCAAGAAAATGGCCCCGGCGGTGAAGCTTTTATACGAACAGATGCCTGGGCCAAAGTGGGTTATTTCGATGGGGGCCTGCGCAACTAATGGTGGTCCATATACGAGATACGATCGTGTGCTCCAAGGGGTTGATAAAGTCATTCCTGTGGATGTGTATGTTCCTGGATGCCCCCCACGACCGGAGGCCCTTCTCGATTCGTTCATTGCTTTGCAGGAGCTCATCATGGAAGAACGAGGGGTTCAAGGTAGATGACCACCGAGAGCGACGAGGTGTTACTCGTGAAGTGGGTTACATGGATGTCATCGTAAGCGTAGAAGCCGGAGAAGTCGCAGCGGCATGCACTGCGCTCAGGGACGATGAAGAGTCGATGTTTGACTATCTGCGATCCATAACTGCTGTGGATAATATGGATGAAGGCATGGAGGTTGTGTACCATTTGTATTCAATAAACAAAAAGCATGACCTGACTCTCAAGGTGTTCCTCAATAACGACTCTCTGGAGGTGCCTTCGGTAACTGAGGTATGGCCGGCTGCCAACTGGCTTGAACGGGAAACGGCTGAGATGTTCGGAATAAAGTTCCTCGGGCAT
Organism: uncultured Dehalococcoidaceae bacterium; assembly: GCA_964606125.1. Classification (GTDB taxonomy): domain Bacteria; phylum Chloroflexota; class Dehalococcoidia; order UBA2979; family UBA2979; genus UBA2979. The sequence continues at coordinate 2,364 of CAZSFJ010000164.1, forward strand.
CCCGACCCCCGTAATCTTCTCATGCCTGAAGAGATCACGGATTCATTCCCTCTGCGCAAGGATCATCCACTCGCTGAGATCGAGATTCTTCAAGGTGAAGGAATGGGATATTCGGGGGAGAATGCTTAAATGGTTGAAATAGTGACTCAATCCAATGTTTCGGCTGGTGACTTTGAGACACAAGATCTTTTGCTCAATGTTGGACCACAGCACCCTTCAACTCATGGGGTATTTCGTATGGTTATGACTGTTGATGGAGAACTCGTCAAGGATGTCATACCATACATC
>CAZSFJ010000165.1:0-2628 GCA_964606125.1 uncultured Dehalococcoidaceae bacterium
CAGAGCTTCCCGTGCGAATTCGTGTGGAATGAAGTATTCCATTTCTATAAATTTGAGTTTCCGTTCAGAAGTGAACACAGAATATGATCGGTCTACGTAGTCTTCACGGGTGCCGCTTGGAAGAGAATTCCCGATGAGAGCTGCTAATCGTGGGGAAACCTTGTTTGCGGCGATCGCCAGTCGCCGTAAGTAGTTATAGGAAAATTCTTCCTCAAACCATTTTTGCCATTTCGAGAATTCCGTTACCGGGAGACTAGTCCGATTGTTCCTTTTGGTGAAAGCCTGATCCATGCCGGGTACACAAAAGTATTCGAAATGTTCGTTATCAATAATGAACTGATCTTGTTGATCTAGTACTTCTTGAAACGGAAGCATCACTTCCTGAGCATGCAGATTGAATGCAGGTTCAAGTTGGAGAGTTACCGTCGATAACAGACCAGCAGCACCTACTCCGACTACTGCGGCCCGCAGCAAATCAGGTCGCTCTACCATCGAACATTCAACGATTTCACCTTCACCTGTGATTACTCGGGCCGCAACTACTTGGGTAGCGAGACAGCCAAATGTTAGCCCCGTCCCGTGAGTACCTGTTGAAATCGCTCCCGCGACTGACTGGTAAGCAATGTCACCTAGATCAGACATAGCAAGTCCGTGGTCCCAAAGTTCAGGGCTTAAATGCTCCAGTTTTTTTCCAACCTGCACTGTCACCTGGTTGCGGTTTGGATCTACCGACAAAATTTTGTCATACTTCGACAGATCTATCAGACAGCCGTCAGTAAGTGCGGTACCAGTGAACGAGTGACCTGTGCCAACTGCCTTTACCTTTTGATTCTCCTTGATTGCCTGACGCACTGAGTAGAGGAGTTCTTCCTCATTAATTGGCGTAAAAATCCCATCGGGCGAGCACGACTGGTTCTCAGCCCAATTCTTCCACTGATACTTATTCTCTACCATACTGAATATTTTGCTGAACCAACTCCATCTATTGATTAGGATAAACACTACTCGTGCCCCGTGAAAGGATAAGCATGTTTGAACTTAATCCTATTATGGAATTCGTAATCGTAATGATCTGCATCGGAGGAGCTGCATTCGCACAATCTACGCTTGGATTCGGATACGCAGTCCTTCTTGTTCCTGTCCTCACATTGTTTCTCGACGCTCGGTCAGCGATAGCACTTACCCAATTGATTGGGCTAGCAGTATCAGTAACGAGTTACGTCGAATACCGGCCACGCACCAAAATTCGTTCCGTTTCTCTAATAGCGATAACCGCAGTCATCACGACCCCGGTAGGGGCCTGGGTACTATTGCAGGGTTCGGAGCAGTTGATTCTTATTTGTGTGGGTCTCGGAATTGGCATAACAGCACTGGGAAACTACCTAAGATCACAGATGTCAGACACACCACACGCGGAGTTCTGGGCGTTTCAAGTTACCGCTGGATTCTTCTCCGGCTTGCTCCGGGGCTCAGTTTCAATGCCTGGGCCTCCCGTTATCATCTATCAACATTGGATAGGGGGCGGAGCAGAAAATATCAGATCGAGAATGTTTGCCTACATGCTCGCAATGGCCATCCCTACCACCTTATTGCTGTTCATTATGGGAGTATTCACCGCGCAAACGCTAATATATGCAATTCCTGGGGTCGTAGCCGTGATCATCGGTAATTATATCTCGCAGCGAGTCCGACCCCACATGTCAGAAAGTCTGTTCAAATTCTGCTCCATGCTCCTTCTGGTAGTTTCCGCTTCTGCTTTGATCGTCAGAAGTATCACTCTCTGACTCACATAGTCCGCTAGACAAGAATTCGACCGAACCTTTTGTTCGCGACTAGCTCTGATACACTGCCTCAACAACTTCAGGAGAAGCGATAACATGAGTACTGGTTTCTTGTGGCATGAAAAATATATGTGGCATGACACGGGGAGTGGTGCCACTCCAGATGTCGAACCTGATGAACATTTTGAAAACGCGGATACAAAACGTCGGATGAAAAACCTTCTTGATTTGTCCGGCCTGACAGATCAACTTGTTCGACTGGACCCTCGTATGGCTACTGAGGACGAATTACGGCGATTTCACACGGATGACTACATCAACAGCATTCGCGAACTAAGTGACCATCTGGGAGGAATGGCAGGACCAGGTACGCCTTTCGGAAAAGGATCTTATGAAATCGCGAAACTTGCAGCCGGAGGCACGATAGTGGCTACGGAAGCCGTTCTTAGTGGACAAGTCAACAACTCATATGCCCTCGTCCGTCCTCCTGGCCATCACGCTGAACGTGATCTCGGAAGAGGTTTCTGCATATTCGGGAACGTAGCTCTAGCTGCTATTCATGCACAGGACATCAGGCAGATCGAACGGATAGCGACTATTGATTGGGATGTCCATCACGGAAATGGAACCCAGCAAGCATTTTACGATGACCCCAATGTACTGACAATTTCCATTCATCAGGACGGGCTTTTTCCAAAAGACTCGGGGACCGTCGAAGAACGTGGCGCCAATAATGGTCAAAATTACAATATCAATATTCCGTTGCCTGCGGGCTCGGGCCATGGCGCCTATTCGGCTGCGATCGAGCGTGTCGTCGTCCCAGCCGTGCAATCCTTTCGACCGCAAT
>CAZSFJ010000166.1:0-2618 GCA_964606125.1 uncultured Dehalococcoidaceae bacterium
AAGAACTCTTTTTGGCCTTAGATGTGGCATCCAGTGAAATTTATGAAAAAGAATGGCTATACCAACTCACAATTGTTAGTCATTTGTGATGATATTGATCTTGAAGCGGGGGATGTGCGTATGCGACTCTTAGGGGGTAATGGTGGTAATAACGGTATGAAGTCGATAATCAACAACCTCGGCACACAGCAATTCCCAAGAATTAGGATTGGGATTGGCCGCCCTCGAAGCGTCTCTGGCAAACCAATTCATCATTCTGAAGAAGTCGCAAACTGGGTGCTCGCACACCCTGACAAACGTGATAGAGATCTTATCGATACCGTTTTAGATGAAGTCGCAGTCAGTATCGAAATTGGAGTGACCAACGGGAATGAGGCGGCGATGAATTCTCTCAATACTCGAGTAGGAGGATCGGACAACGGACAGTGACGAATATTGACCTAGATCCGAGCCCTAACGACGCGACTGATCGCAGCACCACCATCGCCGTCGGTCAGTTGAAGGCTCAGCTTGCTGGGATAGCTCGGTCTCCCGATATTGATTCTGTTTCGAACCATCTCCAAGATCGAGGGATTGTTCGACTGAATGTATTGAATTCTGCTCGAAGCGCAGTTATTGCCAGTTTAGCCGAATCAGTGACGGGACCTATCATTTGGATTACCAAGAGTGATCGCGAGGCGGAGCATTTAGGTAGCGAGCTGAGGATATGGCTGAATGACGACCAGATTCTCTCTTTCCCATCGCGAAATCAAATTCCTTATGGGCGTGAATCTATTCGGGTCAGTCCCTCGGCACAAAGGATATCGACCCTTCGTCAGCTTAATAAGACTGAGCTACCGACTGTAGTGGTTACAAGTATTCAGGCGGTGGCTGAGCGAACTCTTAGCCAAGAAAAATTGTTGACTGGTCCCGGGATGCTGAGAGTGAACCAGAACCTTAATCAGCAGGAATTTTTGGATGATTTAGTCTCTACAGGTTACCGGAGGCAACCATTTGTGGAGGCACAGAGTGATTTTTCCCTCAGGGGCGGAATCATTGATGTTTTCGGTGTGACGGAGAGTAATCCAACACGAATTGAATTCTTTGGAGACGAAGTGACTTCAATTCGGGAGTTTTCCCTGGATGATCAACGGTCGATTGCGGAATTGAAAGAAATCTACGTTGCGCCTGCCACTGAATGGTTGGCTGCCAATGACCGCTTTACTTGGCTCTCACAATTCATACGGCCTGATGGAGCGCTCCGTGATGATATAGGACTGTTGAGGTCTGGAATCCTGCCTACTTCTGGGATGTACGGGCCTCTGATCCTGGAATCGTCTCTTCTTGATCATGCTCCCTCCAACACTCTTCTGGTAACTGACTCTAGAGATGAGTTAGTGGCACAACTTGTCTCCCTTGAAGATGTAGCCCGTGACCGTAGGAGTCAGTTAATTGCTCGATACGAAATAGAGGAATCTATGCCCCTTCCATATATTCCCAGACAGTCCCTTATGGACGCAATTTTCAATACACCACACAGAATTGAGTTCGATCCATGGTTGAGTGGCTCGGATCATGACCAAATACAAACTACTTTCCGACAGGTCGAAAAATACAATGGGAACCTCGAGGCTGTTGCAAAGAACGTCAGCAGAAGAATTGTTCGAGGTGACCGGGTGATCCTCTTCACATCTCAGGCGCAACGACTCTCCGAGGAATTGTCAAAAATCGGAATCGACCTGAAGGTGCAGTCACGACTACCCAGTGAATTGAATAAGAGCGAATGCGCTCTGATTCAAGGATTTGGAGGTTCTGGCTGGACGAAAGAACTTAGCGATGGTGAGCTAGCCTTGCAAACCGACAACGAAATACTAGGAGTCTCGATCGTACCTGTGACACCTGGGAAACAGAGTCGAACTAGGTACACAAATCTTACGGATATCAGTGCTGGTGATTACGTAGTGAGTGCAGAGTACGGCGTCGCGCGCTTTGTGGGGATTATCAAAAGGAATGTGGACAACGTAACAAGAGATTATCTCGAGATACGATTTGCTGAGGATGGGAAGTTGTTTCTTCCCACCGATAGGCCCTTGAGGTTGTCAAAATATGTTGGCCCGACCAATCGACCACCTCGTTTGACTCGGCTCGGAACTAATGAGTGGCATCGGTCCCGGATTAAGGCCAGTCATGCTGTCCAAGCTGTGGCAGGAGAATATTTGAGTCTGTATGCGGCTAGAGCGCTCAAGACTGGTCATGCATTCTCTTCTGATACTGAATGGCAACGGGAACTCGAGTCAGCTTTTCCATATGAAGAAACAGAAGATCAAATCGAAGCGATCGCAGCCGTCAAGCGTGACATGGAAGCTGGTCGACCAATGGATCGGCTAATCTGTGGTGACGTAGGATTTGGAAAAACCGAGATTGCAATGCGTGCTGCATTTAAGGCAGTAATGGATGGATTCCAGGTTGTGATTTTATGTCCAACTACGGTCCTAGCACAGCAGCACTACAATTCTTTCCGAGAGCGAATGGCCGGTTTCCCGATCAAAATTGAAATGCTGTCTGGCTTCAGAACGGGAGCGGATGCAGCTACGGTTGCTCATAAAGTGTCAGATGGTGAGATAGATATCGTTATCGGT
>CAZSFJ010000167.1:0-1608 GCA_964606125.1 uncultured Dehalococcoidaceae bacterium
AACGGGACGAGTAGGGCTGCATCAACGTTGTCTTCCTCGAGCCAATTTTGTATTTGCGGGGCATAATTTTCCACAGTTTGTCTTTGTGAATAGTCAGTGGGTATCCCATAAAACCTGTTTGATACTGACTTTATGAGTCCCTCGTGTGCGAGGGATTTTAGGTGATCAAGCGGAAAGAACGACCCTAAGTCCATAGTGTGAGTTGCTTCTTTATCCCAGGAGCGATCCATCGTATACAAGGCATCAGGAGTTGGATCACTTGGTGTGCAAAAAACGTCGCCCGTCTGTAGCAGGCCAGGATCGTCCATCAATCCCACACCGGGCTTTGGTATTGAAGCAGTCGTTATCAGGCCTATAGTGCATTCAGCTAATGGTTTGGTAAGTCGCGAAAAAGGTGAGTCATCGTGTGATGCCCATTTATATGGCTTGTCATAACCCTGTGCGGCATAGTATTCACGTGTCTTGTCTATGTACGATACTGCTTTTCGATGGGTATTTGAAGTCATGGAATCCAACTACCCTTGCAGTCACTTATGTGTTCGAAGTGTCTTCTGGCTCGAACAGAGCTTCCACGTCGGCAATAATATCTTCAGTGTTCAGCTCAGATTCCTCAGTCGCGACGAAGTTTTCTTGCCATGCTACGTATTGTGACTCGAGCGCTGTGATGAATGTGTCAAAGGTAGAATCATTTGTCCGTGCGTCTTCGAGTCTTGCTTCTAGCTCTTCTTTTTCCTGTTTGATTTCAACTCGATTCGTTTCTACCCCGTACAGAGCATCGAAAGCCCCGATAAGTCCATCTATCGCGTGCGGTGATCCATGTTCCTGCACATAAAATGGCGCTATGGCGTTGATTGTCGTTATCTGTAGCCCGGCGTCACGCAGTAATGTGCCAAGTGCCATAGTGAATGTAGCCCCACCTTGGTATCTGGGTAAGGTGAAATTGCCCGACACCCGAGTCGCTATATTTTGAGCTAAATCGTGTGCCGGATTCTCCGAATCACTCTCGGCAGCGGTAGAAGTCACAAGAATGGGTGACTCTTGGTGATATGGTACCGGTCCGTCAAAGGATGACAGTAGAATAACCGTCGAGATTTCTAACCGATCCGTTACTTTTATGATTTCATCTACAATTCGCTTCCAGTGAAATTGCGGTTCGGGACTTGTAAAAAATAAAATATTGTCTGTTCCAACGTCGGGGATTGAGTCCCGTAATTGTGATCCCATATTCTTTTTTTCTAAGTACCAGAATGATGCCTGAGGCCACTCTATTTTCCTCTGTGATGACTCGTCCAAGAGTACCTGCGGTCGTTCCGTTGACATGTCGAATAGGACGTCAGAGTCGAGCTCAGCGACTTGAATAGCTGAGTATTCCTCAATTAGATGCAGGATCGCGTTGTGTGCGGGTGCACCGTCGGACTGTGGCCCGACCCCTATGATGAGTGTTGATGCTTCTATCTGTGTGTTGTCCGAGAGATCTGTAATAAAGTCAGTCAAAACCTGCACCCCCGTAGCATTGATATACAAGATTTTAGCACTCTTGGCTGGAGAGTGCTAAAAAATCTATTTGTGGTTATTGGCAATACTGAACTACTGCATTAGGGTGGCATC
>CAZSFJ010000167.1:1633-2603 GCA_964606125.1 uncultured Dehalococcoidaceae bacterium
TGATAAGAATAAAAAGAGGGAGTCTTTTTGCGGTTCCGTTGCTTCTCTTTGCAGTGATTACTGGATGTTCGAGCGCCAGTGAAAGTCCGGTGTCCGCTGAAGATATCGCGTCTATAAAATCTGATCTGTCTGCGATCAAGTCAGACATAGCTGATTTGAAGTCAGCATCAAATGTGGCTGCACTCCAGGAAGATTTGTCCGAGATCGCAAAAAAGAGTGATGAACTCCAGAATCTGTTTTTGAAATTACCTGATGGCAGTGCTCAATTTGCCACTGCAACACCTGTTCCAATTATTGATTACAACGAATTTGGATTTTCGATTCCATTCCCGGCGACAGTCGAACCAGTCGCATCGGGCATAGGTGGAGGCGAAGCTTCAGAAGAGAGTGGAACACTGTTGGCCAGCGCTGGAGGCGTGAGTTTACTTATGACTTGGATTACTGCCGACCCTCCTCTGACTCCGGAAGAATCAGTGTTGGGAGCATTCGAATTGATCTCCGCTGCGACAGGATCTAGCTTTCAGGTGACTGGTGCCGGCGCCGAAGGACTTGAAGTTGATGGACAGACGGCCTCATACGCTACTTTCGCTGCCTACGATAGTGAGGGAACAGTAGATGGAATTGCTGTCATCGGTGGCTGGATCTGTGAATCAACAGCGCGAAGTTATGCCCTAACGGTAACTGGAGATGATATGGATGCCGTATCTGGCTCATTCTTTTACTTTGCAGATAGCTTCCGGTGCGCTCCGTAGTATATTTGCACTGTGAGAATTCCTAGTCGAGTGGAAGGGATTACATGTCGAATCTACTCAGCAATATAAAACTTAATCATTTAGTGTTCCGACTGGTGTCGATAACACTAGTCTTATTTTTGATACTTTCTCCGATCACCTCGATCATGGTGTCCGCTCAAATGCCTCCTGGCGGCGGCGGCGGTGCTCCTGGCGGCGGTGGCGGTGCTCCTGGTGGT
>CAZSFJ010000168.1:0-247 GCA_964606125.1 uncultured Dehalococcoidaceae bacterium
AAAGGTGACCATCGTAGGAGCTGGAAATACTGGAGCAACTATGGCCCAGATACTTGGTGCCACAGGAATAGCCGATGTCACTCTGATCGATATCGTTGAGGGATTACCTCAGGGTAAAGCACTTGATATTACCGAAGCTCAAACTTGGCTTAATTCTTCGTCAGCAGTTGTCGGGACCAACGACTGGGAAAATACCGCTGACTCTGATGTAATCGTTGTCACCTCTGGAATAGCGAGAAAACCGGGT
>CAZSFJ010000168.1:257-2574 GCA_964606125.1 uncultured Dehalococcoidaceae bacterium
AAGGACCGACACGACAAGAACCCGCAGGGGAAGGACCCGGGAGGACCTACTCGAAACGAATGCAGGGATCGTTCGATCTGTCGTAGCGGAAGCAACAAAACATTCGCCAAATGCGATATTAGTGATATTTGCGAATCCGATGGATGCCATGTGTCATGTGGCACTCGAGACGAGTGGCTGGGATGCCACTCGTGTTGTCGGACAGGGTGGGATGCTGGATACTGCCCGATATCGCTCATTTATAGCTATGGAAACCGGCGCATCTGTCAAAGATGTCTCAGCGTGGGTTCTCGGGGGCCACACAGAAGCTACCATGGTGCCATTATCCTCCAATGCCAGCGTAGGAGGAGTGCCTTTGAATTCCCTCCTCCACGAGAGTCAAATAAAGAAATTGGTCAGTCGTGCAAAAGGGGGCGGCGCTGAAATAGTGGACCTCCTCAAAACTGGAAGTGCTTTTGTTGCTCCGGCAGTTGCGACGATTGAGATGGTCAAAAGTATTCTTCTGGATGAACAACGTCTTTTACCTGCTTGTGCCTTCCTCAATGGTGAGTTTGGGATCAAAGACGCCTACGTTGGAGTGCCTTTGAAGCTTGGCGCCTCGGGGATCACCTCAATTCATGAAATGCCAGTCTCAAAAGATGAACTAGCGGATATCCAAGCAGCAGGAGATGCAGTCAAGGAGCTTGTTGCCGCAATACCTAGTAGCTAACCTTCTCTCGCTTTGATAAATCGGCGAACGAATCAATAAGGGCAATAGTGATGACACAGAACGGTACCATACGACAAGAATCTGACACGATGGGAACGATCGGTGTCCCATCGGACAAATACTGGGGAGCACAGACTCAACGGTCGCTTGAAAATTTTCCTATTGGCACCGAAACAATGCCTCGGGCATTGATACGAGCAATGGGAATAGTTAAATATGCTTCCGCCAGTGCAAATCATGAATTAGGTCTCCTGGACGGTAAAAAACATCAAGCCATTGTACGTGCTGCTGAGGAGGTAATCTCAGGAAGTTTGGACACACATTTCCCTCTCGTGATATGGCAAACCGGTTCAGGAACTCAGACAAATATGAATGTGAATGAGGTTATCTCGAATAAAGCCATCGAAGCCCTTGGAGGGGAAGTAGGTTCCAAAGTCCCCGTACATCCTAATGACGATGTGAATATGTCTCAGTCCTCGAACGACACCTTCCCTGCGGCAATGAGTATTGCGACCGTAGAACAAATCATACATGTAACACTGCCAGGTCTCCAACATTTACTTACCAGCCTGCAGACTAAAACTGCAACTTTTACTGGTATTGTCAAAATAGGACGTACCCACCTAATGGATGCAGTTCCTCTCACCCTTGAGCAGGAATTCTCGGGATATGTCGAGCAGGTGACCCGCTCGATAATCAGAATCGAGAACGTACTGCCCAACCTCAAAGAACTAGCTCTGGGGGGAACCGCTGTCGGAACAGGATTGAATGCCCCAACGCACTTTGCTGAAAAAGCTGCTGAATCAGTAGCCACTTATACAAAGATAGACTTTGTCACGGCTCCAAATAAATTCGAATCACTTGCCGCTCACGACGCTCAAGTAGAACTTGCGGGAGCCCTCAACACCGTGGCAGCTTCTCTCATGAAAATCGCTAACGATATCAGACTACTCGGTTCTGGACCAAGAGCAGGACTGGGTGAACTTATTCTCCCCGCAAACGAACCAGGCTCAAGCATTATGCCAGGCAAAGTAAATCCTACTCAATGTGAGGCCCTGACGATGGTCTGTGCTCAGGTTATGGGGAATGCAGTCGCAGTGAGTGTAGGAGGAGCAACTGGGCACTTTGAGTTGAATGTTTTTAAGCCTGTTATTGCTGCAAATAATTTACAGTCACTCCGACTTATTGGAGACGCAGCTCGATCTTTTGCTGACAGATGTATAACTGGGATAGAACCAAATATCCGCAGAATCACCGAGCTCATGGAATCGAGTCTCATGCTCGTTACAGCATTAAACCCTCATATCGGGTACGACAACGCCGCTAAAATAGCTAAGAATGCCCACGAGAAATCCATCACCCTTAAGGAATCAGCCCTTGAGCTCAACCTAATGACTGAAAAGCAATATGATGAATGGGTGCGACCAAATGAGATGGTATAGACCGGATTGACTGAGCTTTTTCTAGCTTTTATTCTTGCCCCTTGAAATCAGCCTGCCGATCATCCTTAACGGATCATACAGCTCATCCGCGCGTCTCTCTTTGAGCGGAATGATTGCGTTGTCCGTAATCTTAATTCCTTCAGGACATACCTCAGTACAGCACTTC
>CAZSFJ010000169.1:0-2568 GCA_964606125.1 uncultured Dehalococcoidaceae bacterium
ATATTATCCTGCTTGGTGAACGAGGCCAGGCAAAATCAAGGATCATCCGATCACTGACCTCGCTGTTTGACGAATGGACGCCTGTGATAGATGGAGTCGAACTACCAGAGAATCCGTTCGAACCAATCTCACCTCAGGGTAGAGGTCTGGTCAACGAGCTAGGTAATCGCACACCTATTCGTTGGATGCATCGCGATGAGCGATACGGAGAAAAACTAGCTACTCCTGATATCACCATTGCTGACTTAATCGGAGAAGTGGATCCGATTAAGGTTGCTGAAGGACTTTACCTATCAGACGAATTGACCATTCATTATGGCTTGATCCCTCGAACCAATCGAGGAATTTTCGGACTAAATGAGTTGCCTGATTTGGCCGAACGTATTCAAGTAGGATTGCTTAACGTCATGGAAGAACATGATGTGCAAATACGAGGCCACAAAATTCGTCTTCCGCTGGATGTCATTGTGGTAGCCACTGCAAATCCGGAAGATTACACAAATCGCGGCCGTATTATCACCCCGTTAAAAGACCGATATGGGGCTCAAATACGTACACATTATCCTCCCAGTGCAGTGCATGAGATGGATATCATGGAGGCCGAAGCCAACCTTATATCCGCAGATAACTACGAGCTTCACACTCCAGCTTATATGAAAGAAATTATCGCTGAAATAAGTAGGCTAGCTAGACGTTCACCTGACGTATCTCAGAGATCTGGCGTATCAGTCCGAGCCTCGATTGCCAGTTATGAGGCGCTTCAGGCGAACGCCATCCGCAGGGCAATCAGGCTGAATGAATCATTAGCTGTGCCGCGAATCTCTGATTTATCCTACTTAGTCCCCTCACTGCAGGGAAAAATAGAGTTCGAAACGATTGAAGAGGGTAAAGAAGATCAGATTATCCAGCGTCTAATTGATGGAGCTGTGGTCTCGGTATTCAATCGCATGACTGATTCAATGAATATTGATATTGATGGGTTGGGCTCAACATTTAGTGAAGGTTTGTCCATCGACGTTGGTGAAGCTAAAAGCTCATCTGATTACGAATCTATTTTGTCTAAAGTCACCGGACTACGAAACATCACAACCAGTATCGATTCTGACACCCGACCAGAAGTACAAGCTTCTTTGATTGAGCTTGTATTGGAGGGTATGCACCTAAATAAGTTATTGAATAAGGACTCAGTCGGTGGGGAATCTCTCTATCAGTCGTAGAAGAAGTTCGTTTTTTCGACTGAAGGCACTAAACTCTACCCACATAATGTGGCTTACTGATTGGGAACTCAAATGACCTTATCGTTTAGATACTCAAGCTGGGATGGCTCACAAGGTACGGAGTCTTTTGATCCTGATGACCTGCTTTCAGCACTAGGGGATGATATTTTAAACTTCGGCGACCTTCAACATGCACTTCGCAACCTAATGCAGCGAGGTGTGCAAACGCCCCAAGGGGATAACCTACAGGGCCTGCGAGACATGCTGCAAAATCTGCGCCAGCAACGTCGAGACAAACTCGATCAATTTGACATAAGTTCTGTAGTTGACGAACTAAAAGAAGCGTTGGAGGAGGTTGTTCAGAAAGAACAAGAGGCCGTGCAGGAAAGCCTCGACAGAACATCGGCGGCTAACGCAGACACTTCTGAACCTAGTGATGAAATCGATCCCGAGGAGCAGGAGCGGTTGAACGATCTTTTGGAGTCAATAGCTCAAAAGAAACAGGACTTCCTCGACGAACTTCCAGAAAATCAAGCAGGCCAGATTGCTGCACTACGTGAATATGATTTCTTATCCCCTGAGGCACGGGAACGCTTTGAAGAACTTTTGGAGCGGCTTAAAGAGGCGATGTCCTCGCAAATGCTCGATCAATTAAACGAGTCTTTGAACAATATGTCTCCAGAGGACATGGAGCGTATCAAGGATATGGTTCGAGATCTCAACGACATGATGAATGATCGGATGAAGGGACAGGAACCAAACTTTGATGAGTTCATGGATAAACATGGAGAGATGTTCGGAGAAAATCCCCCAACATCTCTCGACGAGCTAATGGAACAAATGCAATCCCAAATGAGTGCTATGCAGTCTTTGATGTCGTCACTTCCAAGTGACCAGCAAGGTCAACTCCAAGATATGTTGAATTCGAGCCTAGGAGACCCAGAGCTGCAATCTGAACTCAATGAACTTGCTGAAAATCTGTCTTTCCTCAATCCTGACAATCGAGGGACCCAATATCCTTTCAGGGGAAGCAATGACTTATCTCTTGAAGCAGCAACTGAACTAATGAGACAAATGAATTACATGGACTCATTGGAAAAATCGCTGGAGCGTGCTCAATACCGAGGGGAAATGGACGGGGTAGATCTCGAAAAACTCCGAGAGTTTCTTGGCAACGACGCTGCAGATGAATTTGAAGAACTTCAAAAACTGTTGGATGTGTTAGAAGAAGCCGGATATATTCAGAGTGACGGTGACGAATGGCGACTGACTCCAAGAGGGACACGGATGATCGGAGAGAATGCTCTACGAGAAATCTTTCGACAACTCAAGTTAGGTACTATTGGCAATC
>CAZSFJ010000170.1:0-2565 GCA_964606125.1 uncultured Dehalococcoidaceae bacterium
TGGTGATCAAAATCGAAACCTAAACAAAATACTTGAAGACCTCAAGGACAATCTAGAGCATGCTGAACAGTCAACCGCGGCAGCCCGACAGGAACAGGAGATGGCCAAGAGTCTAAGAGAAATCACCGAGCAGGAAATTTCGGACCTGGCCGCGCGTGCTGAAAAAGAAATCACTGATGAACTGAGATATCTCAAGCAGGAGAGTATTCGTATAAAAAGATATTTACAACGCTCAAAGGGCGAAATTGAAGACGCGAGACTACAGGAATTTGAGACTGAACTCACTCAGACCACCGACGACATAGATTCTTTATATTCGAGACAAGAGACACTCATCGAAAACTGGTCCCAAACGAGCGACAGTAACAAAGTAACTATCGATGATCTGACCCCAGGGCTTTTGATCAGAGTGAACGGATTTGAACTGCCAGGCGAAATCAAAAATATCTCGCGACTGGAACAGAGAGTGACTGTCGTTTTCGGTTCTATCACAGCAGAGGTCGGGATAGATTCTGTTCTCTCGATTTCAACTCATCCATATGAGAAACAGCCTATCCGAATTCCCAAGCCGGATAGTATCCCTGCTTCCGAACTCGATTTACATGGTTTCACAGTTGAGCAGGCCACCCCTGTGCTTGAGCAGTATCTCGATCAGGTCATCAGGGCAAATATGCACAGAGTCCGGATTGTTCATGGGAAAGGCAGTGGCACTCTTCGCAGAGCCGTCAGGCAATTCCTAGAACAACACCCTATTACTCTGGAATTTTCGTCAGCACCTGCCGAAGCTGGAGGGGACGGTGTGACGGTAATTGAAATTACGTAGTTGCCAACACAGACCCTGTATTGAGATTTGAAACTTTGTAGTTTCCGTCCGTTCCCTCGATAGTTGTGATCCCAGCATTGAGTACCTTCGCACGGGGCCACTCACTGTCTGAAAGTCCGAAAATTGCAGCCAAAATTTGAATCACGACACCACCATGTGTGGCACAGACTGCAATTTCCTTCGGATGAGCATTTGCTATACGCTCAAAACTTTTGTACGCCCTTAGGCGTAGATCAGATGTGGCTTCCATCGCCGGTATCATCACACCCCAATCCTTACCTGGATCGAGTCCCCAGCGTTCTCTTGCTTCCTGCCACGTCAGGCCCTCTGCTTCACCCCATCGTTGCTCCCGTAAATCCGGGTCAGTGATCGGGTCCAATCCATGATGACTGGCAATCGCTTGTCCCGTATCGAATGCCCTACTCAACGAACTGGCATACACAGCTTTGACGTCGACACTTTTCAGGATCTGTCCGGCAAGGTCAGCCTGTGACTTCCCCTCCTCGGTCAATGGTGTATCGAGCCACCCCTGGATTATGCCTGCAGCATTCCCTTCCGATTGCCCGTGACGCACCAATATGACTGTCATTGCATCATCACCTTCTACGCGAACAGCTCCAGATTTTTCGAACCTTCTACATCTAATTCTCGCTCCTCGATCTTATCTATTATCGCAAACAAGTTGGTAAGTATACGTGCGGTTGCGCCCCAAATTAAATATTCTTCTCCATCGTTAGGAACCAGATATGCCCGAGTGGGGACCATTTCTCCGTCTCGTGATACCGGATGCCAAATTCTGACTTCGGGTGACATCATCGTTTCCAATGGAAGAACCAAAACATCCCTGACCTCCCTTTCAGCCTTCTGAAAAGATAGATCCTCTTGTGTCTCAGCAATCATCAGACCAACAAAAGGACGAATCCTGTATCCCGAAACATAAGTTTGGCAATCGTTCAGCGCTCCGAGAATTTCGATGGATTCCGGGGCAATCCCCATTTCCTCATTGGTTTCTCTGAGCGCAGTGTCACACAAGCTCTTGTCTGTTGAATCACGTGCACCACCTGGAAAGGAAATTTCTCCCTTGTGATGAGCAACGGTCTGTGTACGAACCTGCAGCACCATGAATTGTTCTGATTTCCATTCAGCTATCAGTGCTAATACGGCGCTGTCGCGCATCTCTCCGAGAGTAATTTCCGATGGCGCATAGTTGCGAAGAGCCTCGGAAACTTTCTGATTAATCAGGGACACTGTTTCCTCCAGGCGTTAACGGTTTATCATCTTCTATAGCGTGTTTGGGGGCTTAGCTTAGTGGCCTAAAGCTCCGGTCTCATAAACCGGCGAGCCTGGGTTCGAATCCCAGAGCCCCCACCACGCTGAAACTCTTCCCCAACTATACAAAAGATAACAGGAAATGAAGTCACAAACTGTCATGAAATTTGGCATGAGTTTTATCCAGAGAACCGATATAGTTCGCGAAAAAATATTTCTGATTGTGTATAGTTCTGTGCATGGCAACGTACAGAGAACGATTAGATGAGTGCTTCAGGGCTGACACGACCAGGGGACAAGGCGACAAATTCGAAAAATTGGTGCAGGACTACTACAGTAACGATCCTGACTGGGAACATATTGATGAGGTCTGGCTGTGGCAAGAGTGGCCCAAACATCAGCAATTTGGTCGCGAAATGGGAGTTGATTTAATCCTCCAAGACCGTAACGGTGGACTCGTAGCGGTTCAAGCA
>CAZSFJ010000171.1:0-2553 GCA_964606125.1 uncultured Dehalococcoidaceae bacterium
ACACCCCATCCACCATCCCATTGGAGATAGGCATAAATACCATCACCCAGTTCGACTAAACCAGTATCAAATTTCGGCATCGAGCGATAGGGCACAAATGCCTCCTCACCAGTACGGTAAATATGTTAACCGCGTGGAAGTCCGAGGCCCCGGGTCGCGATAATATTACGCTGGATCTCACTAGTCCCGCCGGCAATCGTCGCACTAACAGCACTAAGGTAGCCGCCAGCGGCTCTCCCCTTCAGTGCCTCTGGACGGTCGTAATCCCATAGTGTCCCATATAGGCCGAACAGTTTGATCGTTGTAGCTGCGATTTTTTGACTCAACTCAGTCGTGAATAATTTAGACATGGATGCCTCGTGATTAGGCACCATATTGCGAACCTGAATCGTGTTGTTATTATACGAAAACAGTCGAGCGATATCAGCTTCCACCCAGCGATCAGCATAGCTTAGCCGCCATGTTGTGGAGGTATCCATGACGGTTTGATTCGAATCGGTCGTACGGGCTGCCTTGAGCAGCCCTTCAAGTCTTCTCTGAGTCCCGACGGAGTTTCCAATACCTGACCGCTCGTAGTCGGTCAAGGTCATCCCGACATACCAGCCTCGGTTCTCTTCTCCTAGTCGATTCTCAATTGGTACACGGACATCTTCGAAAAATACTTCGTTAAATCCTTTAAAGTCAGCCATATTTACCAAGGGTCTAACAGAAACACCGTTAGATTCCATCGGAAACATTAGCATTGAAATTCCTCTATGCTTTGGTGCATCCGCATCTGTCCGTGCAAGCATGTACATCCAATTTGCATGCTGCGCGCCTGTCGTCCATATTTTTTGCCCGTTCAGAACATATTCATCACCGTCACGCATCGCTCGGGTTTGAAGTGACGCTAAATCAGAACCTGAGCCTGGTTCAGACCATCCTTGACACCAAATGACATCTCCCTTCAATATTTTCGGGAGATGCTCTGCTTTTTGTTCCTCCGAGCCATGAATCATCAGTGTCGGACCAAGCATCATCACGCCAAATCCGCCCTCATTGCTGAGACCATTTTCGGCTAGCTCTTCATTGAGAATAAATTGTTCGTTGATTGATAGTCCAGCGCCGCCATACTCTTTAGGCCAAGCCGGTGCGATCCATCCGTTTTCAACCAGAGCAGAACGCCAATCCTTGGTTTTTGCTCTCGCCTCTTTTGACCAACCAGATTCCTCCGGATCAGCCTCGCCACCAGTTTTGTTCTTAGGACTGTTAGTGTCTATGAATGACCTCACAGTCTCACGGAATGCTGCCTGTACTGCATCGTCTTTAAGCTCGACCATTTTTACCTCACTTCTCGTCCCTCAAAAGGTTGAAAAATTACTTCTGCTTCAATATTATGTTCGGGTTAACCAAGCAAATTTCTGTGGCTTGCGCTTAGCATCAGGCGCCAACGGCACATTAATCAACGATGGCCCGTCCAACTTTAATGCCGCTTCAATATGAGCATCGAGTTCTTCCGAATTGTTGGCGTTATAACCAACTCCTCCAAGACCTTCCATCATCACATCGTAGCGAGCGTTGAAGTTCATCGCGCCTTGTGGAAGGAAACCTGAATCAGCATCCGAATACATTTCGGGGTCATGACCACCAATCCCACCATTGTTAAATACAATCCAAGTAATAGGAAGATTATGGCGGACTGCTACTTCGCATTCCGTTCCAGCAAACCCAAATGCTGCATCACCTTGAAGACAAATTACTCGTTTACCTGACTGTACCGCCGCGGCAATCGCAAATCCGTGCCCGAGACCCATGGATCCATACGAAGATGCGTCTAAACGAGTTCGTGGCTGCATCTGGTTGACGACCGTACGTGAAATATCCATAGTGCTAGCACCTTCAGATACGAAAACAATGTCATCTGGTAATCGTTCATCAATAGAACGCAGTGCTCTGTAATATCCAAGTGGTGAAGTCTCTTCCTGTTTCATTTCTTCAACAGTCTCAGAGTTTTCTCTGACTTTCGCACCGACTTCATTCAGCCACTCAGAGTCCTGTGGGAATTGCCACTGATCTCTATCCAACACATCGATCATCTGACCTAATGTGAGTTTGGCATCACCAATCAGAGCCACCTCAGTAGCAACATTTACTCCAATTTCTTCAGGGTTGAAATCTAATTGGATCACTCTCACATCTTCCCTGAATCGTGGAGGAAGACCGAAGTGCAACATCCAGTTAAGTCGGGCACCTACCAATACAACCAAATCGGCATTCTGAAGCACGAAGGAACGTCCGGCGGCGGCAGACTGTGGATGATCATCAGGAATAATTCCCTTGGCCATAGGCATGGCAAGATACGGTATACCTGTTCGTTCTACAAACTCTCGCATCTCGTCGGCTGCGTCGGCATTGTTGACTCCCTTACCGAAAATGACCAACGGCTGCTCAGCTGTTTTCAATGCCTCAATTGCAGACTCTACATCGGTCGGATCAGATAATGTTTTCCTAGGGCTGAGTACCTTGGGTGCCCAAATTACTTTATCATCGTCCCAACTGTTTTGTATCACATCA
>CAZSFJ010000172.1:0-2547 GCA_964606125.1 uncultured Dehalococcoidaceae bacterium
GGTCGTTCCTCTTAACAAATCTACCTCTCTGTGTTCACGAAGAGTACTAAGCATTTGTTCATAGATATCTGTTTGGCTTGATCCGTTGTCGATTACGGCGTTTGGTGAGTATTCAAGCCTACTTTCATTCGTGAATTCACCAGGATTCAGATCCGTGAAGTAACTAGCAGAGATAGACAAGAGGGTAGCGAGATGCTGACTTCGGCTAAACATAACCTTTGCTCCGGTCGACGCAAATTGTTCATCCCAGATATCGAGAGATCCGACGGTTTGAGAACCCTTATTTACACTACGCAGGAGAGCATTTCGATTTTCCAACACACGAGAAAAATCTCGTAACGCTCCAAGATAGTGAGGGTCAATCTGCGACAATGTTGTATCGATATATTTGCGCCTTTCAGCCGGTGTTCCTTCTATTAGTCGGAGGTCACGAGCGGAAAACAAAACGCTCCGAACACATCCAATCACTTGGGAGGCCCGACAGATTTGCCCATTCCGTCTGTATTGTTTAACAGTCCGGATTTTGTACGGATCGACGTTTAAATTCGTTTGATCGACTGTATTCTGTGCGGTGACACTTATTTCAATAGATTCATGGCTGGTAGGTGACTGCAAATCGTTCACTTTGTCAGCCGACATAAAAGCCCCTGGCAGTGGATCCATTTCAAGCGAGTGCCAATTGATGAGCTCTACATCTCGATTGATCCGCGGCGATCGTGTGCTACTTAAGGTTGCAATACCTTCGAGTAAATTAGATTTCCCTGATCCATTGGGCCCGTAGATGACATGTATACCAGATTGAGGATGCCATTCCAATTCTCTAAACGACCGATAATTTTTGAACTTAACTTTGGATAGGCGCATGGTAGCTGAGATTCAGATCCAAATTCCAGGTGTATCTTCCCAGAAAAACTGCACCAATACACCTTGCGAATCACGTGGATGGATAAAAGTTTCTCTCCAATGACCTCCTCTGGTATGGCCTTCTCGGCCCCCAAAGACATTTATATTTCGGTCTCTACATGCATTTAACGCTTGGTCAAAATCCGACACTTGGAACGTCATATGGTGCAAGCCGGGTCCACGCTTGTCCAGAAAATCATGTAGGAAAGAATCTTCACCATGAGGCTCTAGCAATTCGATCCGTGATTGTCCCGTAGGCCAGTCCAGCAATCTCGATTTGAAGTCAACCTGCCTAGACGGGTCGTTAGAGCTCTCGGCTGAGTCGGATTTCCAGATGGTGGTTAGCCCGAAAAGCTCTTCATACCAGTCACCGGTAGTGTCACGTGAGGCTGTGACATGGCAGATATGGTTTAGTGCTGTAATCCCGAGATGACCTGGGACTTCATCGTCGAAGAGTTCATGAACGTTCCAGGCTTCATCTGCCTCATACAGCTGAAAAAGAACTCCTTCGCCTCCTGATCTCGGATGGATGTAAGCATATTTTGTACCTTCGTCATCAATTGATTCGCCCCACGGTTCGATTTGCGAGTCACGTAACTCTTTGACCGCGTCTTCTATAGAAGGGACCCGGAAAGCGAGATGATGTAATCCTGGCCCTGACGGTCCGTCGAGAAATCTTCGGAGATAAGAATCATCATTAGAGGGTTCAATTATTTCGAGTCCGATGTGTGACCGGCCGGGCATTGCAAATGTAGCTCCATTGATGTCATCACCATGGAATTCACCTAGCTTTTCAAAGCCAAAGAGATCTTGCCAGAATATGGACGCAGATTTCATGTCGGAGGACGCAATACTCACATGATCCCAATCCAGCGTTGTAATCATATTCCTCCCAGGAGCTTACCTTCGTCCACCGATTTGTTTCGTTTTATGCTCGACGTAGTCAATCAACATGTATTCACCTAACTGATCTGGAGTCGAAAAGAATACTCGCCCACCGTTGAGTTTTGCTATCTGATTTACAAACTCTTTTAGTGAGTGGCTTCGATCAAGCATGAAGGTATTGATAGTGACCTGTTTTTGAGTAAGTCTCTTAACTGATTTTAGTGTTTCACGTATTGTTACAGGACTCGGAGGATAGGAGAATCTCGATCGGCCATTTTCCATGTGAGCGGTTGGTTCGCCATCTGACACCATGAGTATTTGCTTGGTACTACCGGTATGTTTGGCCAAAATATCTTCGGCAAGCATTAGGGCGTGATGCATATTTGTGCCAACTACGGTTTCGTCCCAGCTAACAAATGGCAGCTCGTTTGGCTTCAGCTCTCTTGCGTATGCGTTAAAACCAATCACATAAAAAGTATCTCTCGGATACTGTGCCTTGATTAAATTCTGCAGAGCCAGAGCAACTTTCTTAGCGGCTATAAAGGAACCTCTGAGGGCCATTGACCACGACAAGTCCACCATTAGTACTGTAGCCGTAGTTGTCTGTAATTCTGAACGATAAATTTCGAAGTCATCCGGATCAAGATGAACCGGGGAACCTCTTCCCTCTCTTTCAAGGGCATTCATGATCGTTTGCTTCATATCTAAGTGGAATGGGTCACCGAATTCATACGGTTTACTTTCGTCGAGTCGTTCACC
>CAZSFJ010000173.1:0-2544 GCA_964606125.1 uncultured Dehalococcoidaceae bacterium
CATTTTATTCTTTTCATCACCTCGCCAGTAAGCCCCGGCTATCCGATCTAGCTTGAACGCACCGACCTGCCCGGTTGTCTCAGTGTGGCCTCCGCGACAGAGATCCTCGAAATCGCCGTGAGAAAAATGTCCCACAGTCGAGTACTCTATCTCGTCGATGAGTTCAAGTTTGTATGGTTGATCGCTAAAGATCTCACGAGCGGCGTCTTTATCAATTTGTTCACCGTGTATAGGAAGGTTGGCACGAACAGACTGAGTCATTCTCTTCTGAAGCTCAACGAGATCGTCTGGTGTTAAAGACCGTGGGAGTTCGAAATCATAGTAGAAGCCATCATCAACGGGTGGCCCAATGGCATATTTCGCATCCGGGAATTTTTCGAGCATAGCTTCGGCCAGAATATGAGCTGCCGAATGCCTCATCCTGAATAACTGTTCCTCGTCATTTAGTTGAGAAAATAAGGAATCGTCGTCAGTCATTGTTATTCCCAAACATCAATCGAAATTTTTCTATCTGACTCGATACTAATTACTCTTGTCTCCTGCGGCTATAGCCGGTTCGCTGCGATCTATCGTCGTCCCGTTTTGTATCTTGGCGATCATTAGCATACGAAGGCGCGTTGGTATGAGGAGACGGAGGCCCAAAGCGGTTTTGATCCACGTCACTTTTACGAACAGCCCACATGATACCGACCACCAAGGCGCTAAGAAAAACGATCATACCAGAGACGAGTACGAGGGTTCCAAGCAGTACATGGAGATTGAATTCAGTGAAGAGGAACACAATACCCACGGTGATCATCATTGCTGCGAATATGTATATCAAAAAAAACCAGAGTGCCCAGAATCCTGATTTCCCGATGTCATGTAGTCGTCTGACGTAAAGAGCAAGTCCGGGTATGAATGTGGCCAGGCCGAATAGGGTTTGTAGGGGTCCTGAACTCTCGACGGCGAAGGCAATCGCATCAATGATTGCAAGGAATATAGATACTGAAATTCCAAATAGCTGCCACCACCAAAATTCAGCTCTCGTTGATCGACCTCTGAAATCAAAGTATCTACGGAATCCAAGAGCCACGGCTTGTGGGAAGGTCACCATTCTGCTTGTCCTTAATCCCGCCGATCTAATTGTAAGTGTGTCGACCTAAAGCATCAGCTAGTGGCGGATAAACTCATTGTTAGTGTTATCTTGAGTTAGTGAAAAAACTGTTGCAATCGATTTTTTTCTTGGCTTTGATTCTTAGCGTGTCATGCGATGGGAGACAGGAGCCCACTGTGGCTCATAGTAGTACCGATCCGGGCTCAGCCGAAACGGTGACACCGACGGCCACAATGGCTTTGACGACGGTTACGGCCGCAGCAACTTCCAGTCCTTCGGCAGCCCAGACTCAGACAGCGACGGCAACCTCCACTCCTTCTGTAACCCAGACTCAGGCAGCCGCCGTAACTTCCACTCCTACGGCAGCGCCAACTGTTAAGGCTAGCCCTGCAGGAGCAGCGACTCCGCAACAGTCGTCGAGCAATGCGGTACAATTGTCGCCGTCTGAAATGCGCAGTTACACGGAGAGAATTCGACGAGACCCAAGTATCTGTATCGGAGCAACTGGCGATCTCAAATTTGTTTGTGAGATGGATACGGGCGGGCCTAGCTCAGGTGACCAAGGACATGGAGCTCCTCCTCCTCCTGCGAAAAACTCAAACGACGAGACAGCCAGGGCGTTAGTTGACCCAGACAATCCGCCAAAGGTAGCTACAAGTAATTTTGTAGATCTAGACCCCTATATTGCAATTTCTAAGATCCGTTCGGCCTACGGACATAACTATTCGGCCGGTGACCCCGAGTATGACCCTTCTGGTAGGTCTTGTAGGAGTATGAAGCACTATTTTGATGCCTATACTTTCGAGCAGAGATGGTCCGGTAATTTTGGTGCATACGATACCCGAGGGAACGTGAAATTTTATGCTCCAGCTGATGGAACATTAATGGATATTAAGCCTCAGCCATCAGATATCGGAATTGAGTATCAATTTACTATCATGTCAAGTGAATCCTCAAGAATTAGCTTTGTATTCCATCACGTGGATCTCTTAGAGAATCTACAGAGCGGCGGCCCGGTCACATCAGGCCAGCACCTCGGCTATATTGCTAGATTTAACGGCCAAGCTGAGATCGTTACTTATGTTTCAACCGGAATGGGCACCGCTGAATATATTTCATTTTTTGATGTTATGTCTGATGAAGTATTTGCTGAATATCAGGCTCGTGGAATTGTAAGCCGATCACAGATGACCATCCCACAAGCGCAAAGAGATGCGAATCCTATCGCTTGCACCCTCGATGATGGTAAGGGAGGGAAATTCGTAGCAACCGGGGACGCAGAAGAATTTGATCGTTGGCAGTTTGGGTCTGATAACTGGGTAAGTATGAAAAAATAACTGAGCGCTGGCTTGGTTAGAAGGCGATATCGAACTTAAACGATTTCTGTAGTTGATCTCTTACACTGGAGGCATGACCCCGATAGTCGACGGGGAGCCATTTGTAGACCA
>CAZSFJ010000174.1:0-2541 GCA_964606125.1 uncultured Dehalococcoidaceae bacterium
CCACCGCTCCCTGCCCCGGAGCCTCCGCCTCTCCACCGCTCGCCGTCATCGCGGCGTTCGGAATCAGGATTGGATATTCGAGCCTGGTGGTATAGGAGTATTTGACACGGGTATCAATGCGATTTCGATTCTTACTGAAATTATCCCACATCCTCTACGGGTTACCGAAGCCTCGCTCGTATATCCTGAAAATCGCGGGCAACCTATACAGGCAGAATTAATTTTTGATTCAGTGGTGCGGGCCTCGTTTAATTTCAGACATGAAGGTAAGCCTATCTGGGATATGCATATCGTCACCGATCAGGGAGAACTTAGACTTGAGAGCTCGGCAACTATTCTCAGAATCGATGGTGTGCAATACGAATTAGGGCCGAGTCAGGAATACGCGCGTCTTTATAGCCGAATGTCTGAGTTAATTTTGTCTGGTGAGAGTGAAGTCAATGTTGACCCGTTGATCGTCGTGGCAGACATATTCATGATAGGCACGAGACACAGTTCAGTTCCCTTCAATTTTTGATTAAATGATATTTGGAAGACTGCCACACAATCCTTAATCCGCGTAGTTGGGACTCGATATAAGTACGAAAAGCATCGTGCACGGGTGTGCAGAAGTATTCCTCCACGCGTGAGGGGTGGCCCGCTGTACAACGACATCACCGGTCGATAAGTGAGCACTTCCATTATCGAGCTCGAGGGTTATTTCGCCTGACAAAACGATTCCATAGTCAATAGTAGGCGTGGTGTGCATGCCTGGATTGTCAGGATCCATCGAGTCTGCCGTGTTAAATCGTCGAGTGGCTTCAGCAATAACGTCAGGTGAGTTTGAGATTTCATTATTAGGGAGAAATGTGAACACCCTCACCACGGACCCACCTATGGGGGGAGAGAGATTGAATATATCCGTGTCTGCCGGATCCTGACTTGTAGAACTGTCCGGTTTTGCTGGATCATCAACCCAGATTTCGTGGTCGATTGCTCGTCCCAGGTCAAGATACCCTGGAGTCTCACCGTCGTACCTGAAATAAGAGTGACCTTCCTCGTCGAGGGCTGTAACGATTCTTCGTGTTGTCATAATTATCCTCACTGTTTTGTTGCTTAGATTTACACGTTTGTGTTCATTGCTGGGGAGAATTTTAGAACACTGACTGGATTGCTGATTGAGCGGCAGACACAGGTTGCGAAGTTATATTTGCGTTTATCTGAGATCCCTATGTAACGTAGCGAACACACTCTTTTCTTTATAGATACGGGTGCACGACTGAAACTGAGGGACCCCATTGGACCAGAGAACCCAGCAATTTCTTCATGACCCGATTGCGCCTCTTCTGGTACGCATGTCCACTCCAAATACGATTTCCTTCCTGACTCAGGCGATTGTCAATTTGACAGAGATTTGGTTTATTGGGCAGCTTGGAGTAAAACCTCTGGCTGCAGTAGCCCTGGCTTTTCCACTGTTCATGGTGAATGCGACCATGTCAGGTGGAGCTTTTGGTGGTGCAGTTAACTCGGCAATAGCAAGGAGTCTTGGAAGTGGCCAGGCCGATCGTGCTGAAAGATTGCTGTGGCACACCATAATGCTCTGTGGTGCTGGGGCCTTGTGCTTTCTATTGTTGTTCCGGTTGTTCGGCAGAGACCTACTGGTTTTACTAGGCGGGCGAGACGAGATTATTGATAATGCGTTGGCATATTGTCATGTTGTATTTTTGGGTGGGATTTTCTTGTGGTTTAACGGAGGGCTACAGGCAGTTTTCCGTGGTATGGGAAACATGCGTTTTCCGGCTGTGGTGACGGTCACTGGGTCAGCGGTTCAGATAGTACTTTCGGCCGGATTAATTCTCGGTCACTTTGGATTCCCTAAATTAGGATTCTTAGGCGCAGCAGTATCACCAATGGTCAGCGCGGCATTCATGAGTACGATAATGGTCGTGGCGCTGATGGGGTCCAATCAGGCAGTGAAACTGCGTTTAAGCCGATTTGCATTTGACTCCGAGTTATTTCGTGACATCTTGCAAGTATTCTTGCCAGCGTCGATTTCGCCGCTTGCAACTGCGGGAACGACGCTGGCACTGACAGGATTGGTTGGTCAGTTTGGAACAGTAGCGCTAGCCGGTTATGGAATCGGTTCGCGAGTGGAGGTGATGATGATTCCATTAGTCTTTGGTATAGGGACGTCGATGACCGCGATGGTTGGGGCTAACGTTGGTGCAAAGAATATTCGGAGAGCTGAAAGGATCGGCCTCATAGGAGGCCTTGCAGGTGCTATGTTGTCAGGTTCTATTGGTATTATTTTGGCAATATTCCCACATATGTGGATAACTCTGCTTACCGATGACCCAGCGACTGTTCTTGCAGCAACAAAATATATTCAAATAGTTGGCCCCTGCTATTTATTCTTCGGAGTCGGATTGTGTCTGTATTTTGCTTCCCAGGGTGCAAAAGCCATGCAGTGGCCAATAGTTGCTGTAGGTAGTCGATTTCTGATTGTGTCCTGCGGCGGTTTCGTTGTATCTGAATGGCTTTTTGAGGGTATTGAACCTGTAT
>CAZSFJ010000175.1:0-2525 GCA_964606125.1 uncultured Dehalococcoidaceae bacterium
GTTCGCTCTTACACTCCGCTTCTCGGTAATTGGCTGGTATGCCGCAAGTTATCTAAACCTCAGCCCTGTCTGGGTTGCGGCACTTCCAATGGCAAGTTCAATCCCAACCATTTTATTGAGCTTGCCTTCAGGAGTACTGGCGGATCGTTACGACACCAAAAACATACTAATCTGGACCGCGGGATTAACCGCTGTGATCTCGTGGATATTATGGGTCGTGGTAGCTCTGGATGTCGCTGGTGTCAGTGAGTTGCTAGCATGGGCAATTCTTGCTGGGATTTTTGCTGCAGTTGCCTCCCCCGCACAGAATGCTTTCCTACCACGCTTAATAAATATGGCCGCTATGACCAGTGCCGTCGCGTTCACATCCATGGTCTGGAATTCAATGCGGGTGGCAGGACCAGCGCTGGGTGCAGGAATCATCACTCTATTTGGTTTCGGAGCGGGCTTCATAATGATGCCAATTGGCTTCACTCTTTCGCTCATCGTACTTCTCATACTTGAGGCAAAGCCTGAGGGTGAACGAGCTGATGGAGGTACGAGTATGGGTGGTCAAATGGTCGAAGGACTGCAATTCATATTTGATAACCGACTCTTCCTCAATATAATTGGACTTACGTTCACATTTTCCCTATTTGGAATGTCTTATGTAGTCCTGTTGCCTTCGTTTGCAAATGATATTCTCGGGGCTACCACTCTCCAATTTGGATTATTGGAAGCGGCGGCGGGCGCTGGGGCCGTACTTGGTACTCTCGCAATTATGAGACTCGATGCCGAGCGAAAGGGCTCATGGCTGATGCTCTGTTCCGCTCTCATATTCAGTTGCTGTATCGGTCTATTCTCCTTTTCACGAGTCATAGAAATCAGCTTGATTATTCTCTTTGCAGCGGGTTTCAGTGCCTCAATTTTTCTTAACATCGGCATGGTCACAATGCAATTAAACGTTCCCGATTCAATGCGCGGGAGAGTCATGGGCATTTGGTCGTTGACTTGGTTTTTGCCGCCTGTTGGTGCTTTCATCACGGCAAGCATCGCCGAACTCACTGGCCTGCCGTCGGCGCTCGCCATAACTGCGAGCTCCGTTGCTTTGTTTGGTCTCGGTATCTGGGTGCTTTCGCCTGAGCTGAGGAGTGGTGAAATAACTACACACAAGCGCTAAGTAATGCAATACCTACTCATACAGTGCCCCGCCGTCACTGTCCAGCATTCGAAGAACCGCGTCTTCAAACGACTCACTTAGCTCTCTCTGGAGATCGTTAACGGAACCACTATAGAGTGAGCGTCCCTTGTTCATCACAGTAACCGTGTCACAGATCGATTCCACGTCAGAGAGTAAATGAGTGGAAAGTAGTACCGTCGATTTAGTGCCCAATGTTTTGACAAGATTAAGTACTTCCCGTCTGCCCAATGGGTCCAGCGCAGAGCATGGTTCATCCAAAAGGAGTAAATCTGGCTGTGCGATCACGGTGGTAGCAAGACCAAGCCGTTGCTTCATTCCCCGGGAAAATCCGCCCACTTTTCTATCGATAGCGTCATGCAGTCCCACTTCGGATATAACCTGGTCAATCATATCCGCCGAGACATTATCGGCGGTTGCCGAACGAGCCAGATCAACAGTTTCTCGCGTAGTCAAGAAGGGGAAAAATTCAGGTGTGTCAGGAAGTAGCATTATTTTATTGCTCGGCACGCCAAATTCAATAGCCCCTGAAGTCTCCTGCCGGAGACCCACCAAAATCGACAGCATCGTTGTTTTACCGGCCCCGTTCGGACCAACCAAGCCATGCACTGTACCTCGCTCAATTTCCAGATCCAGACCATTAATCGCCTTCGTCGATCCAAAATCTTTATGCAAAGCGCTAATACGCAACACTCGATCCATTAGACATACCTCAATGAGCGGAGAACTATTCAGCTTTCTAATTCTAGCGAATAAACAACTTGATGTTGTGCACATTCAATCAGGTTCTTGACGTTCTAGCAGAGATAATGCCAAAGTATGTGCATGAGTAAGTATCGTTTAGGTGAACCACATTGGCCCGAAAAAAAATCGCCTCCTGCGGGAAGTCCAAACGTACTATTGATTATGCTCGACGACGTTGGGTTTTCGGACTTTGGATGCTACGGATCAGAAATTGCTACGCCAAATATTGATGCTCTCGCTGACAGAGGTGTGAGATACAGTGGCTTTCATACGACAGCTATGTGCTCAACTACAAGAGCAGCTCTTCTCACAGGCCAAAATCATCATGCGGTCGGTGTTGGATGTCTTGCAAATTTCGACAGTGGTTACCCGGGCTACCGCGGGAAGATTTCGTCTGATGCTAAGACGATGGCAGAGACGCTTCGAACCTTTGGTTATCGCAATTACATGATTGGGAAATGGCATGTAACCCCGCTCACCGAGACTGGCCCCACGGGACCATTTGATGGCTGGCCACTCGGCCGTGGATTTGACAGATTTTATGGATTCATGGATGCGGAAACTGACCAGTATTCCCCTGAACTTGTAATGGATAACAGCCACA
>CAZSFJ010000176.1:0-2520 GCA_964606125.1 uncultured Dehalococcoidaceae bacterium
CCATCACTAATATCCAATCAACGCCTGAACGCACCCGTTCTCGGACTGCAACCCGTACTCCTAGCTCGCCATCAGCCTCGCCACCCATGAAGTAGCAATGACCACCAGTCGGAGTGATAGGGGCTCCAGCTACTATCAACGAAGGCCCTGACACTACGGCCTGATCTATTGAATCTCTGAGAGATATAGCCAGGTCTGTTGGCGCCCCCAGGTCTCTGACTGTTGTAATACCGGCTCGCAGCATTTTATGGCTGTTGTCGATCATCCTAAGGAGCATACCTGAGGGCGTATCGTTGTCGTAGACAGCCCGCCAGTTTTCTTTTCCATTGAAACACAGGTGTGCATGAGCTTCGATCAGACCTGGGATAATAGTGAGTCCTCCCGCACTGATTGTATGTGCGCCGGGGGATGGACTGTCAGTAAACAGCCCATCACTGATGTGTATGTCTTTGAGCTCAGGACCATTGGAATTACCATCCCAGACCCTGGCTCCCACAATAGTAAGGTGTCGATTATTGGTAATCGTGGATCTCCTGTCTTTGACCAGATATTAAGTCAGACCTGTACAAACCTCAGGCTAGCTTAACAAATATTTTTTAACTCGATAGGGTGATATTTTAGAAATTATTGTATTTTCTGCATATTGGTTGGATGTATGAGTATTTCGAAGGTCTGGAAACTATTGGTTCTTGCTGTGCTTGCCGTTGTTGGTGTATTAATCGCTGGATTTCTTTATTTATATGTGTTCTCAGATCCTGAAGAGGAAGTTAGTCTCGAGGCGGCTGTCGCAGCTGCTTCCGCATCGACGAGTATTGCTACGGCCAGTCAATCAGCGCAATCTCCTGCACCTATCCCAGATTCAACTCCAGATTCAGCATTGACGGGAAGCTGGACTTTGTCGAATGACAAGCCATCATTCGTGGGATACAGAGTGAATGAGATTCTCGTGAATACCGGTGAATTTACGGCTGTAGGACGTACCTCATCGGTGCGAGGTCAACTGCAATTTGATGGAGATGTTATATCTGAAGTGGAAATAAGTGCTGATCTCACCGACCTGAAGAGCGACAATCGATATCGTGATCGAGCTTTGGGAAGGCAGGCACTAGAGACTAATCAATTTCCGATGGCAGTATTCAAGCTCCTTGAACCTATAGAAGTGGATCTTTTTGAAGACGGAATAGCCATAGTACGTTCCGCTACTGGAGAATTGACACTACATGGTGTTACGAAAACAATCACCCTCGAGCTTGCTGGTGAGCTTGTGGATGACACAGTGGTCGTTGTCGGGGTGCATAGCATTCTATTTAGTGACTATGGGATTGATACTCCGTCATCGCGGTCGGTTGTGTCCGTCGAGGATAACGGTCTGATGGAATTCCAGCTGTTTTTCGTGAAGCCGTAGGTCTGAATTTCGGCAAATTGGCACGTAAGCTGATATATTCCTCGAGAGATTGAGGGGAAGTAAATATGGATATTGGCGCACTGCAGTTTTTCTCGTGGCCTGGTCGTCGCGTACCGCTTCCCGAGGTCTATGAGCGTGCCTTGGAGCGAATTGAAATTATGGATCAATCGGGCTTTGATTGTGTTTGGCTCGCTGAGCATCACTTTTCGACGTACTCAGTTTGTCCGTCCGTTCATATGATGGGTGTGCAAGCTGCGTCTCGGACAAGTAATATCCGGATTGGTATGGGAGTTACCCTGGCGGCGATGTACCATCCACTCCGTATTGCTGAAGAAATTGCATTGCTTGACCATTTTTCTGGCGGTCGGGTCAATTGGGGAGCTGGACGCGGCTTCGATAAAAAGGAATATGAAGTATTTGGAATCACCCCTGATAACGGAGGAGAGCGATTTCGTGAAAATGTTCAGATTGTAGTTGAAGCGTGGAGGAACGAGCGTCTGACCTATCACGGGAAATATTGGAACTTTGACGATGTCGAGGTACTACCTAAACCATATCAGGATCCGCATCCTCCGGTATGGATGGCCGCAACATCTCGAGATTCGATTGAGGCGGCAGCAAAGCTCGGATATTCGATATTGATGGATCCTCATTCGAGCCACGAAGAAATTGGAGAAAAACGAGAACTGTTCTATGACACACTGCGGGAGTATGGGCACCCGGCCGAGGATAGAGTACTTCCAACTGCTCGCCTTATTGCGGTTGCAGATACTGATGCCGAAGCGGAAGAAATTGCCAGCCAAGGCGCGAAATGGATGTTGGGTAGCTATATTTCACGGCCAGATGAAGAGATGGACCCAGTCGATAGATATGTTCAAAAGGTGATGATCCACGGTACGAAAGAGAAGGTGCTCGACGAAATTTTGAGATTGAGAGAAGAAATCGGGCTCGAATCACTTATATGTGCTTCATTAAGCCATGATAGTTTCGTCAGATTCACTAACGACGTACTTCCAAGGTTACCTAGATAGATGTAAGTAAATTATAAATTCAGTAAGCTACAAGAACTGACACGTATCTGTTCGGTATGTGCGATTGAATATAGTGGGAATCTG
>CAZSFJ010000177.1:0-2520 GCA_964606125.1 uncultured Dehalococcoidaceae bacterium
GCAGGCTGTCCTGCTTACAAACACAACTAAGCATTGGCTCAAAATCTTTAATGAGGCTGGTGTCCCATGTCAGCGCTACCAAACGCTCGAAGAGGTAATCGACAGCCCGCAAGTGAAGGAAAACAACTTCATGATTCATCTTGAGCATGAATTGCTCGGGGGGATGGATGTTGTAGCTCCCCCAGTCAAATTTGGAGAAACACCACTGCAGGCGCAAGGTCCTAGCCCAGTCCTCGGCAAGCACACACGTGAAGTACTTAATGAAGCAGGCATGACAAACGATGCTATAAATAAGCTTATCGATGACAAACATGCAATAGCATCTGACTAGAAGGGAAGATACCGTGGGCTGGTCAATCAATCAAAAATTCGGCATGACATTCCACAGGCCTCAGCTGTCGAGTAAGGGATACACACTAATAACACCACTGAGCGGTAATGCAAGTTACCTGCTCGACATCGACGGACGATTCGTACACAAGTGGGTTTTTGAAACTGTGCGTCCGCACATTTCTAAATTACTCGACAATGGCAACCTTCTTATGATGGGAGTGGAGCGTTCGCTACTACCACCACCACCACCCGATTTCACGGTTGATCCACCACCTTTTGAGAGACATCTTCGCCGCCTCGGCGCTAACTGTTCGGTATTACAGGAAATCACTTGGGAGGGTGAGGTTGTATGGGAACACAAAGATATTGCCATGCACCATGACTTTGTCCGCCTTGAAAACGGAAACACAATCTTCCCAGTCTGGAGGGAAATGCCTGACGCAGAAGCCAAGCAGGTAAAGGGAGGAGTCAGACGTCCTAAAGAAAAACTCCCTGTAATGCTTGGGGATGACATTGTTGAAATAGATCCAAAAGGTAAGGAAGTTTGGCGAGCAGAAACATGGAAGCTCTTTGATCCCCGGAAGGACCCTATATGCCCGCTCGAAACAAAATGGGAGTGGACCCACATAAATAGCATCGATCTGAATTCTGATGGTGATGTATTGATTTCCTGCCGGAACAATAGTCGTGTGGCAATAATTTCTCGTGGGACAGGGAATCCGGAAATTACGTGGAAGTATGGTTTCCCTGACACCGCCCATCAGCATCATGCTACTTGGGTAGATAACAATCAGGTACAGATTTTCGATAATGGAATGCACCGTCAAACTGACATGTCCACCTCACGTGTGATCGTCGTTGATCCGCGAACAAGCGAGGTCACTTGGACCTACCAAGGGAATCCCCCAGCGCAATTTTTTAGTGGCCATATTTCAGGAGCTACCCGACTTCCAAATCAAAATGTCCTAATATGCGAAGGTACATCTGGTCGACTGCTTGAAATAACTTCAAAAGGTGAGGTTGCTTGGGAATGGTGGAATCCTGTCTATAATGCTCGAGACAACGGCATAACAATAGGCTGGTTATTTCGTGCGTATCGCTATGGACTTGAGCATCCAGCCATACAAGGTAGACAACTACAACCAGAAAATCTCTCTGAGATGAACCGGCAATACGGCATGTGATAAATCAACTTATAGCTGAAAAGGAATGAACCAATGGCTAATAATTCGAATGAAATGATGCAAATACAGTCGTTGATACGTGAGGACGAATCTCTAGCAGTACGTATTGCAACTGTCGATGTGCCTGACCTGCGAGACTCTGACGTTCTCGTAAGAATCGAGGCGGCTCCTATCAATCCGTCAGATCTCGGTGTCTTGTTCGGGCCGGCAGACATGGAAGCAGCAAGTTATTCCAAAGATGCTGGGTCCCCAGTGGTTAATGCTCCTATTGCGTCCCACCTACTGTCCAGCGTTGAGGGTCGCATTGGACAAAGCATGCCAGTCGGAAATGAGGGAGCAGGGATCGTTGTGGCCGCTGGTGATTCAGAAGAGGCACAAAAGCTTCTAGGCCGCGTGGTTGGCTTCGCCGGAGGCGGCACTTATTCCGAGTATAAAAGAGTTCGGGCAGACCAGTGCATAGTTGTTCCGGACGGAACTACCCCAGCTCAAAGCGCTTCATGCTTTGTAAATCCAATGACAGTTCTAGGGTTTGTCGGAACTATGAGGCGTGAGGGTCATTCGGCCATAGTTCATACAGCGGCAGCGTCGAACTTGGGCCAAATGCTGCAAAAAGTGGCACTTGAGGAGGAATTTGACCTGATCAACATTGTTCGCTCATCTGAACAGGAGGAAATCTTACGCAGCACCGGAGCTACGTTCATCTGCAACTCAAGCTCTGACACGTTTAAATCCGACCTCACTGAGGCACTGATCCAGACCGGTGCTACATTGGGTTTCGATGCGACTGGGGGAGGTAAACTCACCAACGACATCTTGGCATGTATGGAGCGAGCGGCTATCAGTACATCATCCGGATTCAGTAGGTACGGCTCGACTGTGCACAAGCAGGTCTATATCTATGGCGGTCTTGACCGCAACCCTACTGTTCTTAATCGAAGTTACGGAATGGCATGGGGAATTGGCGGATGGTTGCTCACTCCTTATCTTCAAATTGCAGGATGGT
>CAZSFJ010000178.1:0-1878 GCA_964606125.1 uncultured Dehalococcoidaceae bacterium
ACGATTCGGGTGGCCCGCAGGCGAGTGGGGAGGAATTCCAATAGAGGGTGGCGTAGCTGCGGCATACAGGCGGGAAATTGAATCCGCACCCGATCCCGAAGCACACAGGACTATGATCGAAGAGAGACTGTTACGGCTGCGTAGTCCGATGCGGGCGGCACAGAAATTTGACGTTATTGATCTTATCGATCCCCGCGACACACGAAAGATTGCCTGTCAGTTTGTAGAACTTGCTCAACCGCTCCTTCATAGAATCGCAGACCGTCCAAAGAGAGCCGTTAGACCTTAAAAGTTCGATCGAATTGTGATGGGCTTCGGGCTTCAAAACGGTTAGAATTTGACTCGTGTTAGAGCCGCGACCATATAGGGACCTACATCTTTATAACACCTTGTCAGGTGCGGTGGAGGAATTCATTCCTCTTTCTGATAAAGAAGTAAAGCTGTACGTGTGTGGGATTACGCCATACCAGGTGGGCCATCTAGGTCATGCGTTGACCGCAGTTGCTTTTGATGTTCTCAGGCGATGGTTGGATTTTAATGGTTACACAGTACGTCATATTCAAAATATCACTGACGTTGATGATGATATGGTTCGTGTCTCTGAAGAACGAGATCTGTCAATTGCAGAATTAACCGATCTAAATCATCAAATCTATCTAGATGAGATGTCCTATCTTAATATTTTGCCGCCTGATTCGTATCCACGAGTTTCCGAAACGATTGACGAAATTATTCTTGGGGTAAATAAACTTATGGATACTGGATTCGCATACGAGAATTCTGGCTATGTTTTCTTCGATTCAACTCAAGATCAGTCTCTTGGAGCTCTAATCGGTTTGGATAATTCTCAGCTAGTAACCTATGAATCCGACTCCATGCCTGCGGAACCAGCTGAACTCAAGAGATCCCCTCTCGATTTTTTGATTTGGCAACCGTCGTCGTTTCCCGGAGCGAAATTCGAGTCGCCGTGGGGAGCTGGTCGGCCGGGGTGGCATATCGAGTGCTCCATCATGGCACAAACTCATTTGGGTGACCAATTAGACATACATGGTGGCGGAAAAGATCTTCGATATCCACACCATGCCTCGGAGATTGCCCAGAGCGAGTCAATCACGAGCCGTTCGCCATACGTAGGCTATTGGATGCACAATGGGACTATGCGACTTGACGGAGTAAAGATGTCCAAGTCACTGGGAAATCTTGTTCGCGTGAGTGAGCTTATAGAACAGGGATATTCGGGTAACGATATCCGTCTGGACCTAGCCAGAGTACAGTATCGTGAGGATCGTGATTATGACAGTGCACGCCTTGCCGAGAATAGAGGATTTGCAGGAAGACTCCAGCTAGCCGCAACGGCTACTAACAGTACGGCGACCGATATCCAAACTCTGCAAAGCTATCGAACACGATTCCAAAATGCGATGGATAATGACTTGGATACTCCAGAGGCCAGTGATGTCTTGATCGAGCTGGCCGAAGCCATCATTGGTAACAATGTTGCTTCGGAACATGGCAGTGCTTCACTCACTGAAATGGCTTCAGTGCTGGGTTTGCATTTGAGGTCTTCAGGTGAGTGAGATACGCGGTCAGTCTAGAGGTAAAATTGAGACCCTTATTACCCAATATTTTCTCGCATGTGGATATGGTACCGCCGCCGACATAGCATCTCATTTTGCAAAGGACGCAGTGATCTATGACACGAATCATCCGCCTATTCGTGGAGCCACTAATATTGCCGAATTTTGGTGCAATGTGCGAGAAAGGTATGGTGAAGCTACGTGGCACGTTGATTCAATCGTAGAATCTGGAGATTCAGCCGCCATCGAATGGACCATGAAAGGTAACCTTGATAGTAGCCAACTTGTCTACAGAGGTTCG
>CAZSFJ010000178.1:1888-2456 GCA_964606125.1 uncultured Dehalococcoidaceae bacterium
CAAGAACGGACTGATTAGCGAGATTCGGCAGTATTGGAACTGGAAGCGAAATGAGTTAACCTCGGGTTTAGTGGATTATCTTTACGACAATATATACACCACGGACAAAGATTAAGGGGATTGGATACGTTATGAAGATTGCCAGAGTTCAAACTAACGATCGGAAACTAACTGCCCGCATTGAAGGAGAAAAATTAATAGCGCTCGAGGGAACACCAATTGCCCCCGGTCCTGAGACAGGCGAAGTTCTGGATATCGCGGCGGTCAAATTCCTAGTGCCTTCATCACCTTCGAAAATTGTGGCAATTGGTATCAACTATATGGATCATGCTGGTGACCGGACTGCTCCGACAGAACCCCAACCGTTCCTTAAAACACCATCTTCACTGATAGGTCATCAGGAAGAGATAGTGCTTCCAGCGGACTCGACCAATGTACATATGGAGGCGGAATTGGTAGCAGTGATAGGTAAGGCATGTTCAAAAGTTGCTCCTGAATCAGTACTCGACTATGTGGCGGGTTACACAGCTGGGAATGATGTTTCAGGACGAGATTGGCAGCAGGCAGA
>CAZSFJ010000179.1:0-2404 GCA_964606125.1 uncultured Dehalococcoidaceae bacterium
CTGTAGGTCTGGTCGCCCGACACTTGGAATCCAACGGCATCCCTACCGTCATTGCCGGATCTGCAAGAGACATCATCGAACAGTGTGGAGTACCCAGATTCCTCTTCACTGACTTCCCTCTTGGGAATCCCACCGGGATACCGTTTGATACTTCCATGCAAATAGAAATTACTTCCATGGCCATCTCAATGCTTGCAGACGCGAATCACCCGAGGACTACCATTCAAACCCCGTTCAAATGGGCTGACGAAAACTGGCGCGAAAATTTTATGCAGGTTACTGTCGACAATCAGGAATTACTAGCGAGAGCTGGAAGGCTAAGACGCAAACAGCAGGCGGCAAATAGCACAAAGGACTGAGTCCCCGCGGAGACGAAGGTGCGTTTACTTGTGGGTAGCCGTTTTATCTTCGACAGTGCTAACCTCCCAGTAGTTCGAAACGACAGCGAGGATCCATATGAGCGAACAAGACCCAAGCGCATTTGATACTAGAGAATTTAGAGATGCAATGGGTGCGTTTGCCACGGGTGTGACAGTTGTAACAATGGCCAAACCTGACGGCACTCTGAAAGCTATGACAGCAAATGCATTTTCGTCTGTTTCGTTAACGCCACCCATGGTACTGGTTTGCGTTGATAAAAACGGTTCGATGCATGACTGGCTTGAGGAAGTTGATGCTTTCGGTGTGAATATTCTCACCGATGTTCAACAGGAAATCTCTAATACATTTGCGAGAAGTGGTGAAAACAGTGAACCAATGAGTGGTACCGCTTATGAAATTGGGCCTCTCGGAGTCCCAGTAATAGAAAATGTAATCCTCTGGACCGCAGCTAGGATAGTCCACAAATATGATGCAGGGGATCACACAATAATGGTTGGACAGGTTGAAGCGTTACAAACGAACGATACAACAAATGGACCTTTACTCTTCCACAAGGGTAAATATCAACAGATAGGCGACAAAATCTAAAGGGGCGACACTATGCCAACGATAACTGCAAATGGCATTCGACAAAACTATGAACTGACGGGGTCTGGTCAGACCACTGTGGTATGGATACACGGTATCGGATCTTCACTAGAGTACTGGAGTAACGATCTAGGACAATTCACGAACCTCCAGCATCTTTCATATGATGTTCGAGGAATGGGTGATTCAGAGGGAACTCCAAATGCGGTGTCTCTTGAAATCTGGGCTCAGGATCTGAGTATGCTCTTAGAATCACTCGATATAGGAAAAGCAATTATCGCAGGCTCTTCAATGGGTGGGGCAATAGCCCAGAGATTTGCAATTGACTTCCCCGAAAAAACTCAAGCACTCCTACTTCTATCGACTTCGAGTCGAGTGGGAGAAGCCGCAACAGCTCATTGGATGGAACAAGCAAACGAAACTGAGAGTAGTGGGAAAATATTTTTGGCCCAAGCCCAGCGTGCTGTAGCAAGCTACAACATGGATGAAGAACTTAAGAGCATTAGCGTTCCCACTCTAATCATAGTCGGGGATGCAGATCCGACCACGCCTCCGGGAGGCTCGGTTATTATTTCACGCTGCATCAATGACTCCCAACTAGAAATATACCCAGGGCTCGGTCATGCACCACTGCATGAATCTGACGAACCTGTTCAGAGGGTCAGGGTATGGCTGAATTCACTTAAAAGTGAATAAAACGACCCCCCAGAACCTAAAGCCTATCCAAAACCTGAACCAAGAAATTTAGATCCAAAAGCAGTTCCCTGCTAGTATGAAAGTCGAGATCGTGGTGGGTGTGGCCTAATGGTTAAGGCTCCAGGTTGTGGTCCCGGCGATTGAGGGTTCGAATCCCTTCACCCACCCCACTCTCGAATCACTCGGGTATCTTACGGACGTGATCTTGAGCACCGCGGACAAATCATCGCTACAGAGTTCTACCGAGGTACTGATCGGTACCATGTTGATTGATGTGTTTTCTCTAGCAGCCGCAGTCATCTTTACCCATGCAACCGATCAATTCCTTTTCCTCATCCTCATTATGGGCTCAGCATCCCTGGTCACATCCTTTAGACTTCGCAGGCAGCCGATCCCATCCGCATACCACGGACAATTAACAGTCTATTTTGATGGGGATTGCGCATTTTGCAAGTGCATATTGGGGGTGATTCATCGAGTGTTCCTGCTGAAACGAATCAAGTACCAAAGAGGCGACTCTTCGCAGTCGATTACTCAATTCATGAATGAGACAGACTCCTGGCTAGTTCGGTATCACGGAGGTAATTCATACATCCGGAGCGAAGCACTCATGATGCTGCTAACTCACTCACCTCTCTTCATCTCTAATCAAGGATATATATTTATATTAATGAAGCTACTGAAGTTTCCACTCGATGTGCTATATAAAGTGATAGCAAATCAACGCAGTCTATTTTCA
>CAZSFJ010000180.1:0-2371 GCA_964606125.1 uncultured Dehalococcoidaceae bacterium
TGTGACAGAAGAAGGTGACACCCGGCAAGTGGTCCAGTCATCTAGCTGACCGATTTACCAGCCCCTCAAGTCAGGCTGAACCGTTACACTCCCTACACTAAAACTTAACGGAGGGAAAGAATGTCTGATAGCAATTATGACAATTTGTTGTATGAGGTCCGCGACGGTAAGGCCTATGTAACTCTCAACCGCCCAGAGAAACTCAACGCGTTATCGCGAGAACTACAGCAGGATATTCATGATGCCATGTGGGAGGCAGATAATGACAGCCGTGTGCACTGCGTGATTCTCGCCGGAGCCGGTCGCGCGTTCTGTGCCGGGTATGATCTGACCGCGCCAAAGCCTGAATTTGGAGACTTTGGAAGAACTGGTAAGTCTTTTGACGACGATACGTGGCGAATGGAGGCGCAACAGCGACTCAGGATGGCAATTTTCGATATGCATAAACCTGTTATCGGTAAAGTGCACGGCTATTGTATTGCTGGTGGAACCGACTTAGTTCTGTTGACAGATATCATTATTGCAGCTGACGACGCAGTAATTGGATTTCCTCCTGTTCGAGCAATGGGAGTACCTCCGGCTCACATGTGGCTATACCATGTTGGGCCTCAGTGGGCTAAGCGATTGCTCCTGACTGGCGATAGCATCTCCGGTGCTGATGCAGCTGAAATAGGTTTGGTTCTGCAGTCAGTTCCGTACGACCAACTTGATGAGGCTGTGGAATATCTCGCGAATAGAATGGCTATGATTGATTCAGATCTATTGTCAGCGTCCAAACGAACCGTAAATCTTGGTCTTGAACTTATGGGTGCTCGGACCATGCAGCGAGTGGCCAGTGAGATGGATGCAAGAGCTCACCTGGCGAAGGCTGTATCTGATTATGGTGAAATCGCGAGTGGCCAGGGACTCAAAGCAGCGCTCGAATGGCGAGACACTAAATTTGGAGATGGTCGTGCAACTCCTGCATATCAAAATCGTCGCACAGAGCAGGAGGAACGGATATAACCGTTTCGGGAATAACATTTAGGAGGCAAACTCATGACTACACACTTTTCGGATTCTGTCAAAGATTACATAGACCGTTCACTGAAGCATCTTTGGATTCATACTGTTCAGCAGGATGAACTAGAACAGGATGACGCACTGCTGGTCATTCGCTCCGGTGAGGGTATTTATCTAACTGATTCCAAGGCTAGAAAATACATCGACTTGATGTCTGGACTATGGGTTGTGGCCGTGGGGCACGGTCGGGAACAACTAGCTGACATTGCGGCTGAGCAAATGTCTAGGATGTCATTCGCGAATCCATTTTCGTACGCGACCGAGCCAGCGATCGATTTAGCTACCCGTTTGGCTGAGATCAGTCCGCCCGGCTTGGAGCGAGCTTTTTTTGTTAATTCTGGTTCGGAAGCTGTGGAAACGGCTATTCGTATGGCGAAACAATGGCAATATAACAGAGGTGATCAAAGGAAATTCAAGGTTATTTCCCGAGTCGGTTCGTATCATGGAACTACATATGGTGCGCTCTCGATAAACCATTCCTCGTACATGAATAAGACTCCGTTCGAGCCAATGATGCCCGGGGCGGTTAAAGCCCCTGGAGAACTTAATGCCGATCTTATTGAGCAGGTGGTGCTTCAGGAAAAACCAGAGACCGTTGCTGCGATTATTGCTGAACCGATATCTACCGCGAACGGATCACATGTTCCTGCGCCTGAATACTGGAAAAAATTACGTGCTTTATGTGACGAACATGACATCGTTCTGATAGCTGATGAAGTAATTAATGGATTTGGGCGGACCGGTAAATGGTTTGCCATGGAACATTTCGGAGT
This sequence comes from uncultured Dehalococcoidaceae bacterium, assembly GCA_964606125.1. Classification (GTDB taxonomy): domain Bacteria; phylum Chloroflexota; class Dehalococcoidia; order UBA2979; family UBA2979; genus UBA2979. Next base: position 1,836 of record CAZSFJ010000180.1, read on the forward strand.
TACGCCGGACTTAGTCACCGTAGCAAAGCAGCTTTCGTCAGGATACGCTCCAATTGCGGCCGTTCTAGCGAGTGAGAAAATTTCTGATGGATTTAGAGGAGATACATCCAAGGCATTGATTGGTGGAAGTACATGGGGTGCCCACCCAGTGTCCTGCGCGGTGGCTCTTGGAAATCTTGACATAATTGCCAACGAGCGGTTAGTGGAAAATTCTGAGAAGACTGGTGCGTATATTGCAGAGCAATTGCTCGAATTACAGAATCGGCATTCTGGAATTGTCGCTGATACTCGTGGGATTGGACTCATGCAAGTAATTGATCTGAAGCGGAATGTGGAAGCGGATGAGTCGTTTAGAGAAGAAGATGAGATCGGAAAAATTGTTGGACAGGCTATGCGTGACAATGGGTTACTATCCCGTGCCGGCGCTACTATCCAAATTGCGCCGCCACTCGTAATAAACAGAGAAGAAGCTGACGAAATTGTTGACTCTCTGGATCAGGTACTAGATACGGTCGAGTCAACTTATGGTCTGAAAT
>CAZSFJ010000181.1:0-2359 GCA_964606125.1 uncultured Dehalococcoidaceae bacterium
AGTGGACCGAAGTATTTCCAAAACGGGGGCAGTCCTGTCATTGTGGATGTTGCCAAGGTACCGCCATGATACGCGCGTTCACGAGCAATCAGCTTATTCTTTTCCGGCTTACCTTTTAGATTCCAATAAAACCTGGCTGTCTTAAATGAGGTCTCGTTGGACTCCGAACCAGAATTCGTGAAGTAAACTGATCCCATGTTGTCATAGGTTAGTGACACCACCTTTGCCGCTAATTCAATTGCGGGGACGTTACTGAACCCGGTGTAGTTATTAGTAAATGCCACCTTTTGAATTTGCTTTGATGCCGCCTCGGCGAGCTCTTCACGACCATGCCCAACAGCAACATTCCAGAGACTTGAGAGCCCGTCTATGTATTTTTTTCCATTCACATCAGTAAGCCAAACACCATTACCGTGGTCAAAAATTACTGGCTCTTGATGTTCGGGGGCATAATATTGGGGGTGCAATAGGTGTTCGAGATCTTTTTGCGCCAGATTTCTGTATGTACTCTCATCTACAACGGTCATGTTCAATCTCCATCCCTGTCAACGGGGTAATCACCGGATACGTCTCTCAGACTATTCCATTCTTCTAAAACCACAGCAGCATCACTACACGCTATCGAGCTCAATTCGTACTCGATCGAAGTTTCGTGACCTTTGCCTGCTACAAGCAAGATATCACCCTGTCTCGCGAGTTCAAGGCCTCGAGCGATTGCCATCCGACGATCAGGAATTTTCAACATGTGGTCGGAGTCTTTGAAACCAGCATCGATTACCGCATTTGCGATCGTTTCGATGATTATCTCACTGTCTTCGGATCTCGGGTCTTCGTCAGTGAGAATAATGGTGTCCGCATCAGTTGCCAGAGCACGAGCGATCCCATACCTTCTCTCTGGATCTCTCTCGCCAGCCGAGCCAATGACTACAATAATTTGTTGATCTGACTGAGGATCGAATGCCTCACGCAGGATACCAAGCGTCTGCCGAAGACTGTCTTCAGAATGGGCATAATCAACCACTACAGTGACTGGTTTTTCGAGGACGATATCCAATCTGCCGGGAATTTTGTCGATAGAGACTATTCCAGATTCAAGGGAATCATCATCTAGGCCAAGCGCTTCACACGCACGTATTGCTGCCAGCAGATTTTCCATGTTATAGGTTCCGAAGAGATTCGTAATTAAAGTACTTGCCTGAACTTTGCCCACTAATTGGCAACGAAATCGCGTACCTTCAGTTGACATTTCCAGCATGCCTAGCTCATCACGCGAGTACTCGATGACGGAGATGGACTTACCTTCCACGAGCGATCCGAAAAAAGAAGCCTCTGCGTCCTTGCCGTTAATAACAGCAAAACCAGACGATCTAATCTTAGAAAATAATAATCCTTTTGCTTCGCGGTATGCCGACATTGTCAGGTGATAATCAAGGTGGTCTGGAGTAAGATTTGTGAATATTGCACCCTCAAATTCGCAATAATCCAATCGACTTAGGTCGAGCCCGATAGAAGTCGCTTCTACAACCACATGCGTGCATCCGGATTCCCACATCTCGCTCAGCGCGCGCTGCACCTCGGGCGCTTCTTGCAAGGTCAGACGCGTTGGATTCTTCTTCTCAATCCTGCCGATCTTCGTCACAATGGTCGTCATTAAACCTGCTTGCAAACCAGCGCTCATCAATAGTGAGTGCAGAATGATCGAGGTTGATGATTTACCATTCGTTCCAGTCACCCCTATTAATTTCATTTTTCGTGAGGGATGGTCATAAAACGCAGCTGATATAGCGGCTACTGCGCGCCTCGTATCACTCACCTCGATTTGCGGAACTGTGAGACTTGTTGCTTTTCGTCCTGTAGAGATTATGACACCTACAGCGCCATGCTCTACAGCGTCATTGATGAAATCGTGCCCATCGTAGTTCTCGCCTCGGACCGCAATGAATAATGTACCGGGCGACACCTGTCGAGAGTCCGAGCTGATGGATTGTATTGAACTAGCTAAGGTTTCATCAATACCGAACTCAGGCTCAAGGTCGCCTGACCAGCCTGGTAGTGGAGTCCACTCGTAATTATCGACCATCACCCCGATCACCTTTCGATGCCCTGCACTTAATGAAGAATAACTCATGCTACTCTTACACCAATGGAGGTCCTGTCGTGTCAGTTGAACTAACCAAAGAGATGAGTGAGGCGCTTAATGCAGCATCAGACGAAGGAACCCCAGTCACTTGTGCTTCGATCGACACAGACGGGTTCCCCACGATGGCATTTTACGGCAGCACTCACGTCCATGACGCAAAGACCTTGGCGATCTGGGTTAGAGACCCTAATGCTGGATTTCTACAGAGGATAGTGAAGG
>CAZSFJ010000182.1:0-2344 GCA_964606125.1 uncultured Dehalococcoidaceae bacterium
AATGCGCTCCAATTGTAATAATCGCAAGTTCCAACAGGTTTCTTGGAACTGAAGTTCCAAACCTGAGACGGGCTCCAAGTTCCTGGAGTGCAATACCAATGTTTGGTGCGTGAAGCATGGCATTAAATGGGCCGCCCAATGAACCTGTATCTGATTTCATATTGGCTCCTCGAGGTCCGGATGTGAGTGCATCATATGTCAGTTTCTGTTCAGGGCTTAATTCACCAGGTGACAACAACTTGAGTCGTGGCATATTTCTTTTCCTTTCAACCATGTTCGTGTGGTCTGCGCGCGGTTAGGATATCTGGAGACGATCAGTTTGAATAGAGTGGCTGACTAATAAAAGCCGGAGTAGGCAGCTAGATGACAAAGAGACAGTTTCTTGTTTTAGCTGTCGGCATATTTGCGGTCAGTTGGGCGGGGCCGCTGATCAGACTGGCAGACGAAGCATCATTTCTATTTGTCGCAGCAGCGAGACTTGCTCTGGCTTCACCTGTGATGCTCCTCTTAGCTCTCTATCGTCGTAACCAGCGAACGATTGTTATCCCATCTAGACAGACATTACTGATGATTCTGTCTGGAATCGCATTGGCTGCACATTTCGGTTTTTGGGTAGCGAGTATCTCTCATACATCTATCCTGGCCTCAGTTGCTCTTGTTGCTATGAGTCCATTATTTGCGGCTCTCGGAGAATGGATATTTCTTAGCTACAGACCCAGCAAAGTAGTGTTCATAGGTATTTTTATCAGTTCAGTTGGGGCGGTAGGACTGGCTTGGTCTGATTTCGGTGCTGGAGCCATATATGGTGACCTGCTAGCGATCATCGGTGCAATACTCGCTTCCGTTTATCTGTTACTTGGAAGGTATACGCGACAACAGATTGACCTAACTGCGTACGGGGCGATCGTCTACGCGGTGGGTGCCAGTGTACTTGCCGTGATCCTGCTCATCGTAGGAGTAAATTGGACAAATTATCAGCTGGAGACCTATGTGTTTATTTTATTCCTTGCATTAATCCCTCAGTTGATCGGTCACAATGCGATTAATTATTCCTTGGGATTTGCACCTGCAGCGGTGGTGGCACTTGCCATCCTCGGCGAGCCAGTTGGGTCTGCTCTAATTGCTGCATTGTTGTTTGAAGAAATCCCGTCAGTAACTGAGGCGTGTTTTGGATGTGTAATATTGCTTGGAGTTGGCATTGGAGTCAGAGGTGTGGAAATCACCAAAAGTTAGCCTAATTCCACTTCAGGGCGTTCTTCCCACAAAATCTGTTGTTCGATAAGTTCGTCGAGTTGCGTGGTATCCAACTCAAGTAATTCGGACAGGACTTCGCGCGTGTGCTCTCCCATATCAGGGGACGTTCCCTTAATTCCACCAGGTGTTCTTGACATTTTTATCGGAGTATTTGCCAGAGGGGTAGGACCAAATGTTTTATGATCCACTTTGGGCAACATATCTCGGGCTGCTACCTGTGGCATTGCGGATGCTTCCGCGATGTTGTTTAGAGGTCCGCAGGGGATTCCGTATTTCTGAAGTGCGTCCACCCAATCCGATGTATTTTTTTGTATAAAGGCCTGGTTCAATAGAGCTTCTAAATCAGCGTGATTCCGTGTACGGGCAGCAGAGGTCTCGAAGCGAGGGTCGTCAATGAGTTCTGGGACATCCAGTTCCACACATAGAAGCCCCCACTGGTTTGAAATTCCCCAAGCGAGGGCAAGAACAATATATCCATCTTTGGTTGGGAATCCCTGGAAAGGCACGGCCGTAGGATGTCTCGTCCCAATCCGACCAGGGATTTCCTGAGTGATGTGGTATCTCATATATTCGTTTGTCTGAGCCGCTATCTGGCAGTCAAGCATCGATATATCAATCAACTGTCCTTCTCCAGACTTTTCACGTTCGTGTATTGCCGCTAAAACGCCGACAGAGCAATAGAGGCCAGCTGCTACATCACCGACAGAAAACCCTACCCGAGCAGGCCCGGAATCAGGGTATCCGGTAATGGACATAACTCCTCCAGCTCCCTGAACAATAACGTCCAGCGCCGGTTTGTCCTTAAGAGGGCCAGTCTGGCCGTAACCAGAAATCGCTGCGTATATAAGCCTGGGATTTATATTTTTGAGATCGTGGTAGCCGAGTCCAAGGCGGTCCATAGCGCCAGGGGTGAAGTTTTCTACCACCACATCAACTTCTTTTATCAGGTCTCGAAAAATCTCTTTTCCTTTATCTGTGCTGAGATCCACTGCAATCGATCTCTTACCTCGATTTACAGAAAAGAAATAACCAGATTCTCCATCAATCATAGGTAAGGTAGTGCGTGCGACGTCCCCGTACGGAGGTCTCT
>CAZSFJ010000183.1:0-2343 GCA_964606125.1 uncultured Dehalococcoidaceae bacterium
TTACTCCTGACCTCACATCTATCAATCTATACTCAGCTATTTGTTTTCCTGTCCTGCAATCTCCTCGGCTACACTCTGCGGAACCCGTTCAAAATGGGAGAATTCCATTGAATTCGCAGCTCTACCCTGCGATCTTGATCGGAGATCTGTTGTATACCCGAAGGTTTCGGCTAGTGGGACCTTTGCGTCGATCACTTGAGTATTTCCTCTTACTTCTGTGGATTCGACCCGGCCACGTCGAGAGTTGATATCTCCAAGTACATCGCCGAAATACTCATCCGGGGTTACGACTTCCATCTTCATTATCGGCTCTAAGAGGATAGGAGTGCATTTCCGCAAACCTTCCTTCATACCTATAGATCCTGCTGTTTCAAAAGCGATCTCTGACGAGTCAACATCGTGGTAAGAACCATCCAAAAGTGCCACGTGCACATCAACAACTGGATAACCCGCTTTGACTCCACTGACTAGTGCTGATTCAACCCCACGGCGTACCGCGGGAATATATTCTCTTGGAATCGAGCCCCCAACGATTTTATCTTCAAACTCGAAACCTTCTCCTGGCTCTCTCGGACTTATTTCAAGTACACAGTGCCCGTATTGGCCGCGTCCACCACTCTGCCTGATGAACTTGCCTTCGACTGTAGCCGTTTTAGTAATCGTTTCCCTGTAGGAAACTCTAGGAGCTCCGGTATTTGCTATAACGCCAAACTCTCGCTTGACTCTGTCAACCACAACCTCAAGATGGAGTTCACCCATTCCAGAGATAAGTGTCTGGCCGGTCTCTTCGTTGTACCTCACTCTGAAAGTCGGATCTTCTTCCTGTAACTTGATTAACGCATCCGATAGTTTCTCATTTTCTTTCACCGTAGTTGGTTCAACCGCAATAGATATCACTGGTTCCGGGAACGTGATTCTCTCAAGTTCAACAGGGTTATCACGATCACACAGAGTGTCGCCCGTGAAAGTATCCTTTAAACCAATAGCAGCAGCAATATCACCGGCTCTCACTTCGTCAACGTCTTCTCTCGAGTCAGCATGCATCTTTACAAGCCTACCCAGCCGCTCTCTATTATTTCGATTCGCATTAAATATCTGCTGGCCTTGACTCAATACGCCACTATAGACACGGAAAAATACCAGTCTCCCCACAAACGGATCTGTCACAACTTTAAAAGCGATTGCCGTAGGTGGTTCGCTATCGTCAGCTTTTCTTTCTACGGTCTCCTCTGAACCAACAACTGTTGCAGTAACTGGTGGAACGTCCAGCGGAGACGGGAGATAAGCCACCACAGCGTCCAACAAAACTTGGACACCCTTATCTTTAAGAGCTGAGCCACACAGTACCGGAGCAAGTTGATTAGTAATCGTCGCATTTCGTATACCAGCATTCAAAACATCATCGGGTATTTCCTCGCCATCCAAAAACAACTCCATCACCGCATCATCGTACTCAGCAAGAGTTTCAATGAGTGATTCTCTCGCGGTATCAGCTGCCCCTTGCAATTCAGACGGGATTTCTTCCTCGATAACTTCAAGCCCACGGTCTCCCTTGAAGTAGATCGCTTGCATTCTGACCAAGTCGACCACACCTTCATGACTATCTTCAAGGCCGATCGGTATTTGTAACGGCAGTGCCACTGCACCTAATCGGTCACGAATCATTTCAACACAGCGCTCAAAATTCGCCCCTGTCCTATCCAATTTGTTGATAAAGCAAATTCTTGGAACACTATACTTGTCGGCCTGTCGCCACACCGTTTCAGACTGCGGTTCGACTCCAGCCACCCCGTCAAAGCAAACAACTCCTCCATCAAGCACTCGAAGCGATCGTTCTACTTCAACAGTGAAGTCTACGTGACCGGGGGTGTCGATAATGTTGATAGTATGATCAGCCCACGTTGCTGTAGTTGCAGCGGAAGTGATAGTGATGCCTCGCTCCCGCTCCTGTTCCATCCAATCCATTGTGGTATTGCCATCATGAGTTTCGCCAATTTTGTGGGTACGGCCTGTGTAAAAGAGGATCCGCTCAGTGACAGTAGTTTTCCCAGCGTCAATATGAGCAATAATCCCAATATTCCGCATTGAGCTCAAAGAGTTATCCATGGATTTCACCGGTGTGGTGGCAGTAGTCACTATTAAACTTCCCTTACGCTAAATTACCAACAAATAATACAATTATTCGCGTCAAAAAAAGAAAACGCTGAACATTGTTCAGCGTTAACTCGATATAAACTCAACTTACCAACGATAGTGGGCGAATGCCCGATTAGCTTCCGCCATTCTGTGTGTCTCGTCCTTTTTTCTTATTGCTGCACCGGCTGGCTGGTCACCTGCTGCATC
>CAZSFJ010000184.1:0-2334 GCA_964606125.1 uncultured Dehalococcoidaceae bacterium
ATTTGCTTCCAGCCCACCTTAGTCTCGATACATAGCGCCACCGAAACTCTATATTCCAGAGCGTGCTCAGGTCCTGACTCGTCAATTAGCGCGTACTTAGGTCGATGACCCAAAGATGCCGCTAATTCTTGCAGGTCACCCTTCGGGTTTTTTGAATCAGGTGAAAACAATTTTGCAAATTCATGATGAAATAATCTCTCAGTGATTTTATTCACAGCCTCGATATCTGAGTCCAGGAATACAGCACCAATCAGTGCTTCGAATGCATCCGAAAGATTGCTATCTTTATCGTTACCACTACTCTTTTCTTCTCCCGCACCTAGTATCAGGTATGACCCTAGCTCAATTCTCCGTGCGATCATCGCAAGGGTTTTCCCTCTCACAAGATTCGTTCGCCATTTGGTGAGGTCCCCTTCTCGATGGTCTGGGAACATCGAGAATAATTCGCTAGCGATGGACATATCAAGTACAGCATCACCTAGAAATTCAAGCCTCTGATTGTTAGTTGAAAAACGATCAGGATACTCGTTAGAGGCGCTCGGATGAGTCACTGCCTCAACCAAAAGATCTTCATCTTCAAATTTATAGTCAATCGCAAGTTGAAGAGAGGAGAGATAAGTCAATAATTCAGCATCTGATTTCGTGGCCCATCGTTGAGACATATGTCCCCTTTATCTCAAGTTAACCACCCGCCTGACTCTTGTGAGATACTCACTTATAACAGTGTAAGAATGAGGTAGCACCAAAGTCAATAACTGCTAAGTTGCCTAATCAGATGTACAGACAATGCACAAACAAGACAAACTCACTATATCAGACCCTACTGTAACGACTCTGGTCAAAAGACTTACAGACAACCAGCGGGAAATGCTGGGAATCATTATAGAAATATGCGAAGAAAAACAACAGCAAATATGGTTCGTTGGTGGGATCATCCGTGACTACTTTGAAGATCGTGTACCAACAGATATTGATCTTGCAACGGACGGAGATGCTTTGGCCTTGGCGACCGAACTAATAAATCGGGTAGACATTGCTGAAATCAATTTGTCGTTTAATTCAACTCTTTTTGCCTGTAGCATCAGCGTCGCAAATGTTCGATTATTTGACATCAACTCTATGCGTCACGAAACCTATCTAGAACCCGGGAAACTTCCGAAAGTAGAAACTACTGATTCTATAAACATCGATCTGGAAAGACGTGACTTCACCGTCAACAGCATGGCCCTCGGACTGACAACAGATGTCCGTGATGTCTTTCTAGATCCGCTCAACGGAAAAGTCGACATACGCAATAGAGTTATCAGAGTTCTTCACGAGGACTCGCTGCTCGACGATCCTTCACGGATTTTCCGCGCTGCGAGGTACTGTACATCTCATGGATACAGCATTTCCCCACAAATTGAGAACTCCCTCTCGGAGACTAACCTCGATCCAATTTTCATCACTCAAGCACGGCTTCATACGGAATTATTACTAACGAGCCAATCGACTTCATGGTTTGAAACATTATTACTACTAGACAAATGGGGTATCTGGCAAAGACTTGGGCTACGAAACGTGACGAACCATTTAACTGCGTGCAAGCAACTGTCAGTAGAGGAACTAGACCTGGAAGAAATGATAGTCTTACTAACACTTAACGAAGCAACTCGGAATCGCCAGAAATTTTTGAGTAAAGTCGAACTAAGTAAAGCATCTAGAAAATTGATCTCCGGTTCGGTAGATATTTTCTATCTACACAACGACGTCCTGACGCAAGAGAGACTGGACCGATTATCAACGTATCCTGATTTATGGTACAACTTGATCGAAAAACTACAGGATATTTGCTTAGTCGACCTACGCCACTCAGTCAACGAATGGCTGAATTGTGACGAGTTCCTTAGTGCCAATGAATTAAACCAACTTGGGGTACTTTCTGGGCCTGACTTAAATCGGATGTTGGCAATACTAAAATGGGCCAAATTTACAAAAACGATCGGGTCCAAGGAGGAAGCCCGTAGTTTGGTTAAGCGTATGGTTACATCACGATAAGATTTGCGTACACTAAATGCGGAAGGAGATTATGTGTGACTACCCCGAACCCAATCTGCTATATCTGTGACTTGAGTGAGGCTGCAGTTGAATTTTTCCAACAGTGCTATAGCTGCGGACAAACTTTCCATCTGAATCCTTTTTCTAACAAACCTGGAAAGGATTGTGGTGATGCCATACTCGGTGAATCACAAGGCCTTTACTACTACTGCGAGCTATGTCTTACTCAAACACAGGAACCCGCATGAGTGTTTCTAATATTTTTTACTTTTTTATAGGTGCGCTCAGCTGCCTTGT
>CAZSFJ010000185.1:0-2333 GCA_964606125.1 uncultured Dehalococcoidaceae bacterium
GTTAATTCGTGGTTCGATCATTGGCTGCCCGAGGAAGCATATCGCTCATCTGAAGACATCGCTCGGGTGAGAACATTCGTTATGGGTGGTGGTTCTGGAAACAAGACTGCTGCCGGCAAATTACTCCACGGCGGAAGTTGGAGGGAAGATTCGAATTGGCCTCCACAGAGTATTGTCGTTCAGCCTTATTACTTGCACGAAGATGGACTTTTGGATCCTCATCCTGCACCCGAACTGAAGTCGTCAACTTCGTTCATATTTAACCCAGAACAGCCCCTTCCAACCATTTCAGCGAATACATCCTCACTTAACGAAATTGTTTCCACTCCTGACAGGATCAGAGTTCCCACGCCAATAACATTGATGCGGGTACAAGTCATACAAGGGGGGGCTGATCAGGTCACTGATGCGACCGTTCTTGGAGCCGAGCCGCCATTTGGGCCGCTTGAGGATCGTGACGACGTCGTAATTTTCCAGACTACGCCACTTGAGACACCTCAGGAGGTTACAGGTCCGCTCGAGGTGGAGCTATTTCTTGAGTCCGATGCTCCTGACACGGATCTTTTTGTCATGTTGCAGGATGAATATCCACCATCAGCAGAGTGGTCTGATGGTTACAAGCTGAATATTGCGGACGGTATATTTCGTGTGCGCTATAGGGAAAGTATGAGCGAGCCTAAATTGATGGATCCAGGAGTCCCAGTGAAGGTTCGTTTTGACCTCTATCCTACCAGCAATATTTTTGGCACCGGACACAGAATTCGTCTGATGATATCCAGCTCCTCATTTCCTAGATTTGACGTGAATCCAAACACCGGTGAACCGGTGGGCAGACACACCTCACTTCGTAAGGCAACTAATACAATCCACCATTCGCAAGAATTTCCTTCAAGGATTCTCCTTCCGATTAAGGATTCTTAGCTGATTTATCGATCGACATCGACAATTTCGGTTACTCGGCTAATTTCAGGTCGAGCGCCAGATATTCCTTTTAGCGTTTGGCCAAATGCCTTCATGTGATCAGTCTGGCCGTGTGCTTTGAGGGCGTCATCATTGGCATACACCTCATGTAGAAAGAACGTTCCTGGTGATCCTGCTACTTCATGTAATGCGTATTTCATTACGTCAGGCTCATGTTCGCTTACCGCTGCTACCATCGTTTCGATTGCTGAACGGAATTCCTCTTCTTTTCCTTCAGCTGCTTGTAATTTTGCAAATACTGTAATCATATTTCACCCCAATTTCATACCTTATGATTGGTAGTGTAGTGTCATTTCGTATTTGCTGGAATTCAGAGAGTGGCTCTGATTTCCTCAAAAATTCCAGACATTTTATTCTCCAGGAATTCAACCCAAACATTATGACCGGATTCTCCCCCTTGATCGGAGACGACTTTGATTGCCCGAAAAGGAATTTGGTATTTTGCACAAACGGTTGCGATTGCAAATGCCTCCATCTCCACGCAGTCGACGCTCATAGGGATATCGGTCTGGAATCGGTCGGCACTTCCGCATATCACTGCTGAGGTATGCTCATCACCGAATTTTAGCACTGACGGAAGATCAGAAAATGGAGTTTCACCCATCGCGAGACCAGCCGGCGTGGCGTCCATATCCATCTGTATGAACTGGTTGCAATGCAGTATGGTCCCCGGGGCATGTTTGGCTGAGCCGCAGGTACCGATATTGACTATTTCAATTTTGGGTCCAAGTTCCATGTGGATTTCAGCAGCTGCAATGGCGGCGTTGATCTTGCCAACTCCCGAGTATTTAAGATAGACGTCGGGTGGCACCAGTTTTGGAGAAATCTCCTGTTCAAGCGCGATCAGTAGTACAAGTCTTTTCTGAGTCATTTCATGTTTTTGCGGCTGTTGCTGATAATTTCCTGCAGTGCCAGTGCTAGTTTCTTTCCTCCTGGAGCATTGGAGTCATCTTTGTAGGTCTCTAATTGTTGGTACAACTCTGCCGCGGCTAAGTGAAACCCATTGGGCAAGCCCGCTTCCGCGAATGTCTTTGCAATTTCCTCCATTTCGCCAGCAAATCTCCAGGCCTTTGCTACAGATGGACCAAGCGCATCAGAACGAGCATTTAGCATCGGTTGTGATAAATCCCATTCCTTTGCTAAGTGCTCGAAAACCCCATTGCTTTCTGCGAGAGTGATAATACCTGCTAAAAGTGCTGCGGATCCCTTGCTCCAACCTGCATAGGCCATTTTCAAACTGGATGCGGCAGTGGCATCTCCCTCCAGAGCGATAGTCTCTAACAGTCCTCCGTTGAGTCGGTCAGAGACTGTATTTGCTCCGTCACCAGAGATATACAACCTAGTGTTCCCTG
>CAZSFJ010000186.1:0-2315 GCA_964606125.1 uncultured Dehalococcoidaceae bacterium
GAGCGAGTGCATGATGTGTCTCACTGGGGACCAATAGCTTACGAGTTCGGTTCAACTGCCCCAGCAATAATCTGGTTCAAAGTATCCACATCTATAGGTCCGGCATGTCTCTCCAGTACTGTGGTTCCATCTGCATCAATCGTACAAATTCGTGGGAATCGCAAAATTCCTAGTTCTTGCGCCAACTCTTGATCTTCTTTGTTGGCCACGTCCAGAATGACATAATTTATTTGTGATTGAGTGTCGTATCGTACCCCGTCAACTACGGATCTTACCTGTTTACAGCTCATTCAGCCGACGGCTGAATTGAATACCAGAGTTGGTAGACCATTCTGTGGGATGAAAGCACCAGTGCGGTCAATTTTCCTATCGGACATTTTGAAATTTTGTTGAACTAGTAATGCTTCTCCATCGGACGGATAATTACCTGAAGCTATCACTGTTTGCTGGTCTGGTGGGCTGCCGGATTGACTGCTTGATCCATTTTCGATCTTGGAGTTTTCAGCAGCGCACGAGATCAAAAGGGATATCATCATCAGAGCTATTACTGAAAACAATAATCTTTTGGCTAGTGCAAAGCTGACCATATTTTGCCCTCTAGATCATCCTAGCCCATGGAAAATTAGCCGCAAATCCCCCGAACTGTAGCGTGCATGATTTGCATGCCTAGATGTAAATTTTCGATAGATAGGCGTTCGTCGTGACCATGAACTCGTCCTTGCTCGCTCGGTCCAGTGAGGAACGGACTGAATCCATATGCGGTAATTCCTTCTCTCCTGAAAACTCTGGAATCAGTGAATCCGGTTGAGACACCAGGCAGTATTAGTGCATCTTCGACCAAGTTTTTTGCCTCTCGCATCATGATTTCCCAAAGCTCCGTATTCATAGGTGAGGCTGGGGTTGAAGACTGGAATACCCTTTCAATTTGAATCCGTGGGTCGTCAATGATTTTTGTCAGGCTATCTACAAAGACATCAGGGTCGTAACCCGGTACCAAACGACAGTCAAGAGTGGCTTCAGCGTCTGACGGAATTACGTTGTGCTTTACTCCTGATCTCAGTGTTGTCAGTGCAATGGAGTTCCGAGTCATAGAGTCAATACGAGGATTATCAGCAGCTAGTGCTTTTAGAACGTCGTCGGTGGGTTCGGCTTCCAGAATTCCAGCTTCATGTACAGCTTGAAAATAATTTCGTACTTCTGGCGTGATATCAAATGGTCTGTCCCAATCCAATATTTTATTGACGGCTTTAACGAGGTGATCCGCAGCATTGTCGCTATGGGGGACTGAGCCGTGTCCAGGAGTACCTTCCACTGTGAGTTTCAGCCAGAGAGGCCCTTTCTCCGAGACACCAATGTTGAAAGAATCTCTTTCAACTCCAAGTACTTCGGTGCTACCGCCCCCGCCTTCATTGATCACATATTCGCACTTGATAAGTTCAGGGTGCTCCCGGGCAAGAAATTCCACTCCAAAAGTTGACCCAGCCTCTTCATCGGCAACTGCCATAAAGACGAGATTGCGCTTCAGTGGAAGATTGTTGCGTTTATGAATCAAGAATGAAACGAGTTCAATGATTCCAGTGCCCTTCATATCCTGAGCTCCTCGGCCCCATATGAAACCATCTCTGATTTCGCCGCCCAGAGGATCAACCGTCCAGTTTTCTATTTCGAAGGGAACGACATCCGTATGATTGAGAAGTATCAGTGAGTCACCGCGGCTGCCATCTCCCTCAAGGGTGGCGACCAATGTCACCCGGTTGTCACCAGCGTCGTAAAGTTTGAAAGGGATACCTTCGCTCTCTAGGATATTCCCTAGAAAGTCACAAGCTATTATTTCGTTTCCCGGTGGATTAACTGTGTCTACTTGAATGTACGATGAAAGCCATTCGGTTGCTTGTTCGGTCCACTCATCCCAATCAATAGTCGGCTCTGCCATTTTTGCCTCGCTCTATCTGTTCTCGCCCTTTTCCTTCAGTTCATTTTAGTCTAGCGGGAAATAAATATTTTTAATCACGTTGAAATGGTGCAATTTCGCCATCGGGGACCGGTATCTCGAACACATTTAGGACGAATGATATAGCTGAGTAGTAACCAATCAATGTGGTGATCTCCATCACGCCTTGTTCGCCAAGTAGTGCTATCGCGGATTCGTACGCATCATCTGACGCTCTATGTTCATGAATCACCTGTGAACAAAATGTATATACCGTCTGTTCTTCTGCCGTTAAGACAGGCTCCTCGCCATTCTTAATACTCTCGACGACATGCGGCTCGACTCCTGCCTCAATAGCCATCCTAGCGTGAGCCCAGAATTCGTA
>CAZSFJ010000187.1:0-2309 GCA_964606125.1 uncultured Dehalococcoidaceae bacterium
CATAACTAGAGGGCGAAACTGTTGGAGGATTGGTTTCCATATCAGTCGACTACAAAAGGTCATCTTCCATCGATTTGGGTGGTCGCAGAATTAATGCGGGGGTGTTTTTTTGATACCAGATATATTTTTTATCACTTCCCCACTTCGCATCACCGTGTTCGTCTAGCATTCCTATACCTGAGACTTTTGTCAGCATGAAGATTGTGTAAGGCACTGACAATGCAGTTATGTATTGCCATCCGATAAGTTCTGGTATCACCATGATTAGAATCCCTGTCCACAGAAGGATCTCTCCCAAGTAGTTGGGATGACGCGACCATGCCCAAAGTCCTGAAGTGATGAATTTACCCTCGTTAGCTGAGTCGGCACGAAATCTTTTTTTCTGGCCGTCGGCAAGTATCTCGAGGACGAATCCAATTCCCCAAATCAGTGCCCCAATGACCGCGTACGGAGTGATATCAAGGTCCCTACCATCCGCGGAAATTGCGGCAAGAGCAGGCGACGAGCATGAAAGAACCCACAGACCTTGTAGATTCCATGTCATGAAGAATCGACTCATACTTGGTTTGATTGTGGTGAATCTTTTATCAAAACCGTCGCGCCGAATTCGTAAAAAAAGGAATGACGAGAGCCGGAGCGCCCAAACGCTGATCATCAGAGCCAATATACATCCGACCAAAGTCATATGTTCTGCTAGTGCGACGGTAAAGATCATTGTAATGACGTACGTCACACCGCCAGTCAGGTCGAAAAATTTTTCAGTTTGAAAAATATACGCCGGCACAAAGAGAATCCACTGGATACCAAAAATCAGTATTGCAGTCAATGCAAAAAGTGGAATGCCTCTAGGAGAATTATTAGGAACATATCCGTCATCGCTCCCAGCAATGGCAAGTAATAAACCGACTATCACTGTCGCAACACATACTAGTGAGGCAGCCAAGCCAGCGTTCCGCATCTTTAAACCCTTTACTTGAATTTAACTTTCTTAATTAGTCGACTCCGTGCAGGATAAGCTAGTTTGTAGGTATGAATGGATTTCTAGACTTTCCACTGTGCTATCACTATTCGGGAGGCACAAAATATCGCTAATGTGAATGACTCAAGAAGCGCAGCGTCGATTACACCCGGCATCAGACGGGGTCGACGTTGCTCGCCAAAGAGTATTCTATTTGGTGTGCTAGGTATCTAACAGATCATATTTTGTCGATTGGGTAAGTTATGTTTAATGTTGGCTACAGCCAGCGTAAAATCCTTCAAGGAGTTGAACGGTTATCCGGTACTTTTCGAAGTCACTTGTCGCGCTCTAACAACCCCTCAATTGTTTGTTGCGAAGAGATACCACAACTCCTTGAAGGTTATTCAACTTTCGTTTCATATACTCGTTGATCTGATATCGTTCGCGTATGGTAGATATCTTTTACTTGTTGATTGTTGCGGCTGTGATGTCCTTTATCATCGCCCTGATTTCATATCGATTTATTGGCCCCACAAGCACTGACAGTCACTATTCGCATGGCAAAGAGATGTTCATAGGGACCTTTGTTGGTCGACAAGAATTCCAGGACTCAAAACCTGTAATCCGGACATCGAGTGCTTTTGGGAAATTGATCTGCGGTTTTGTCATATTGGTGGCAAGTCTGTTTTTTATTGGCAGTTCAAGAGATTGAACGTTGTTCGAGTTGCCGATACCTTCATTGCAGAAACTAATCAACTCATAAGAAAGGTAGATTGCTGTGAAAGTTGCTTATATTTTGAACACTCCTAATGCTGCCAATTACAAGGTAGGCGATATGATTCTGCCTCAGTTAGAGGAAGATCGACACGGGGTAGACGTGCTTGGAATATTTTTCTTTGACGACAACGCGTTTATGTTGAGGGAAGGTGACCCGAAAGGCGAACGTTTAGCCAAGATTGCTAAAGAAAAAGGAATGCTCTTAATGATGTGTGATCAATGTGCACTGCAGAGAGGCCTTGCGACTGGTGAAGCTGGGAACGCCCAGCCGAGTGGTGTGGTCGAAGGTGTTGCCGTGGGCTGTTTCCCCGATTTATATGCTGCTTTAGGACCCGCCGCTCCAGATCAGGTGATTTCGCTATAATCTAGATATGGCTTCGAATCAGACTCCATCCTCAATGCTGAAGAGCGAGATACTTGATTCCACGTTGGTTATTACAATGAACCGGCCTGAGCGTCTCAACGCTCTTACGGATGAGATGAAGATCTTGTTTCGAGATATTCTGCTAAGTATTCGTGATAACGCTGAAATACGCGCGGTGGTAGTGACTGGAGAAGGCAGGGCTTTCTGTTT
>CAZSFJ010000188.1:0-2305 GCA_964606125.1 uncultured Dehalococcoidaceae bacterium
GAAGCAGTCAATGGCGATCATTCAGACAGTGATGACGGCTACTACGTGAGACTGGCACAAGAATTAGATGTCGTCGCAATTGGCGGTTCCGACGCCCATTCGGTTCAGGCTGTTGGACGGGCAGCAACCATATTCCCAACAGAAATCAAAACAATAAGTGATCTTGTTTTTGCCCTGAAGCAAAGGACTGCGTCACCCTTAGATCTGCGGATCAGCTAATTTTCAGGTCTACCAAGCGTCGATGAACGGTCGTTTCTTTCCTGATCTCACCGGCGGTGACTTCGCAGCCTTAAGCGTTCCGGCAATCCACGCCCTAGATTCAGACGGGTCAATTGTGTCATCGAAACCAAAATTCATGCCGGTATTTAATGCTTTGCCACGCTCATACGCGCGAGCCACCATCGCCTCATATTTTTCGAGCCGCTCTACAGGGTCTTCAATCGAGGCAAGTTCATCACGATATCCTAGCTTGACCGACCCTTCCAAACCCATGCCACCAAATTCCCCGGTTGGCCATGACACAGTAAATTGAGGCTGTCGGTAATTGCCGCCAGTCATAGCTATCGCACCGAGTCCATAGGCTTTCCGTAAAATGATTGACATGAAAGTCGTCTCAATATTTGCTCCGTGCAGGAACAGACGGTTCGCGTGGCGCACCAAAGCTGTCTTTTCTACTTCTGGGCCGACCATGATTCCAGGAGTATCAACCAAAGTAAGTAACGGAAGATCAAACGCATCGCAAAGCTGCATAAATCGAGCCGCCTTGTCAGCACCATCTGAGTCAATAGCACCCCCGAGATGGCCAGGATTGTTGGCGATAATCCCCAAACTTTTCCCTTCCACTCGTACCAAGGCCGTGACCATTCCAATCCCAAAGTCAGGACGTATCTCAAGAATCGAATCCACATCCGCAAGCGTATGAATTACGTCCCGAACGTTGTATACACGCAACCTGTTCTCCGGAACAATCTGTCGCATCTCTCGCTGATCAGGAGCCTCCCAGTTATCAATCGGTCCTTGAAAGTAAGACAGGTATTTCTTAGCTGCTGCGACAGCTTCTTCCTCATCCTTAACAGATATATCTACTACGCCGTTAGGTATTTGTATTTCCATTGGCCCTATATCCTCAGGGGCAAAAATGCCTAATCCGCCCCCCTCGATCATTGCTGGACCACCCATACCGATATTCGATCCTTCTGTGGCAATAATTACGTCACAACAGGCAAGCAACGAAGCATTCCCTGCAAAACAACGCCCAGTTGTGATCCCAACCATCGGGACAAGTCCACTCAAAGTGGAAAAAGAAGCAAAAGTAGAACTACCACCAGCTGCGTGAAGACCGTCATCGCCAGGACGACCACCGCCACCTTCGGCGAATAAGACAAGAGGTAGTCTGGAATTTCGAGCGACCTCAATCATACGGTCCGTTTTTTGATGATTTCTATTCCCTTGTGTACCTGCCAGCACCATATAGTCATACGCAATGGTCGCGACCATGCTTTCAGGATCGGGAAATAGATCCCCATTCACACTTCCGATACCGGTGATCATTCCGTCACGGGGAGTCTTTGCAATTAACTCGTCTAGGCTACGTCGTGAGAACTGGTTAGCGAGGACCAAAGCTCCGTACTCCAAAAACGTTCCCGTATCAAACAAATCTTCAACATTTTCCTGAACTGTCCTCAGCAGTCGAGCATGACGTTTGGATACTGCCTCTTCTCTGTTTGCATCCAGTGTTGCTGCTCGACGCGTCAAAATTTCTTCGAGATCCGGACGTATGAAATCCAGATCGACAGAACTCTCTCCTTCAATCAAAGCCCCCATAACCTCGTGCTCTTCAATAATCATCAGCGCATGATTCTCCCAAAGAGTATCTCCAGGACTCACGTTTATAGCACTTATCGAACCACTCATATGAGCTCGGATCTCATGTTGCATTTTCATCGATTCCATCACTGCGAGGAGTTGTCCAGCCTGCACTTCCTGACCAACAGACACCTCAATTGATACGACCGTACCTTGCAGAGGTGATTTTACCGATCCCGGAAGGTCAGCCTGTCCATTACGATCTTCGGAATTTGATGTATCCTGGCCTCGACTGGCTTGCATCCCATATTCCAACACAGCCAACGGGTCGTCAGAGTCGATTGACGCTCCAGCTTGCTCACTTAGCTCGCCTCTCTGAAACGGAGTTGAGTCCGTGAGTTCTTGTGCTAGTCGGACGAGCTCAGCGGCCTCCAAATCGACGAAACGCGTATGTATCTCTCCCCTCAAAAATGAGGGATGGACCAATAGAGAACGCAAA
>CAZSFJ010000189.1:0-2295 GCA_964606125.1 uncultured Dehalococcoidaceae bacterium
AAGAAAATACTGTTACTTCCGGACGATTTCTTCGCTTCTTCGACTTGGCTGAGGGCTTGGCTTTCCGTTTAAGACGTTTCCCGTAGCCCGCCCTACCAGTAGGTGGTGGCTGTGACGAACGTCGCTTTGATGACTGGTTTGTTCGCGTGCTCCGCTCATCCGAGTCAATAGATTCGACACTCTTCGATGCGTTACGTCGAGACTTCGGATCGGATCTATTTGTTGGGATTGCTCGAGTACGTCTTCGGGGACGCGATGGGGAATTATCTAGCTCAGTTGCATTTGCAGCAAGCTGGCTTCTGCCGGAACCAGTCTGAGGCTTGCTCGTTGTTGGCCCTTCACTCATTTCCTGCGTGGTGATTGGCAAAGACAAACCGACAGCTTTCTGTAATTGTTTCACTATTTTGTGTTGGACCTGATCAACGAAACATATAACCACTCCTGTGGCCCCTGCCCTGGCAGTCCGACCTGATCTATGGACATACGTTTTACTATCCTGAGGGGGATCAAAATGAAGGACACACTCTATACCGTCTACATGAATTCCACGTGCGGCAACGTCTGTTGCGACCAATGCCTGGATTTTTCCTTCACTGAATTCAGTAAGTGCTCGTCGTCGCTGATGCTGACTGCGATCACCGTGAATAGCTGCGGCTGAAGTTCCCACTTTCTTTAACTGCCGCACCGCACGGTCAGCGCCATGCTTTGTCCTAGTGAAAATAATTGTGCGTCCATATCGCTCAATAATATTTACAGTGATAGGAATACGATTTGGGCGGTCAACACTCCAAAAATTATGCTCCATCGAGTGAATATCCGGCTGGTCCGATCCAAATTCATGCCTGACTGGATTAACCTGGTAGTCCCTTGTAAGAACTGCCACTTCACCGTCCAAGGTGGCCGAAAACAAGATCGTCTGGCGCTTCTCTGAAGTTTGATCTAAGAGCTTCCGGACCTGCGGCAGAAATCCCATATCAGCCATTCTATCGGCCTCGTCGATGACTACTCTATTAACCTTCTCTAAAGTCAAAGCTTTCTGCTCTAGCAGATCATTTAGTCTTCCAGGACAAGCAACAATAATGTCAACTCCCTTGGAGAGTCGATCAATCTGTCGACGCATATTCACGCCACCATAGATGGATAGAATGCTTTTTCCCATCCTCCGAGCTAAGGGCCTTAGAGCTACAGTAATTTGCTCTGCCAACTCTCTAGTGGGAGCGAGTATTAGTGAACGAGGTTCATGGGGGTAGCCCTTTGGAGTCATTATGACCAGAGGAATTCCGAAGGCTATCGTCTTCCCAGAACCTGTGGGTGCTCGACCGCATATATCTCTATTTGCAAGCGTATCCGGAATAGTACCGGACTGGATTGCAAAAGGACTCTCAATCCCTTGCTGTTTTAAGGCCTCGACCAGCACATCCGGTACACCGATATCCAAAAAATTTTTTGCCACTAGAACGTACTTTCAGGGAATCCGCGGCCGATATTCACGGGTCATTTGATTACATGATGACGGCTCACTAATAGACACTCTAATCCCAGAGTATTTTATGAGCTAACGATCGACCGCCGATATGCCCTCTTATTCATTATTTGGGGTTCACTTAGGTCGCACAGCAAAACAGAGGCGCGCCTGTCTCATATAGAGCAGTCGCGCCGTCACTATAGAGGCTTGTAAGAGCACCTACCTCAATCGAACCCGAAATATGCAAATAACCAGCGCCAGCAATAACTGCGGTAACGAATAGTATTTTCTTTAACCTCATGAAACAAGCATAACAATTATTTCCAGCAGTAGGTTATGTGGTCCTGGGTTTCTCAGATGAATAGTTATAGAGCGAGAAGAAAATAAGCAAAACCCAGAGAGCGTCAGCAAGACTTAAGTGGATTATTTGTGTCTCGACGGGAGTCAAAAGTGCGATATTTAATATGCCCACGATGATTTGAAGGAAAAGAGTACCAAAAATACCAAAGCCTAGACCAGAGTATGTGACCTTAGGGTCCTCCATGACCATATAGATCGATCCAACAATCAAAAAAGCACCAATAATTGCTACCAATGGGTGCACAGCTCTGACTGAAACAAGAAGTTGAGCTATTGGTGTTTCTTCGACGACGACTTGATCCGAGAAATAAAGAGTGTCTGCAAGCGAATTAATCGTGCCAGTGATTGTTATGACCATCACTATACCGATCGCGGCAATTAAAAAACGCCCCCTCGAATATTCCTTAGATATGCTTCTATTCTCGGATTCCGATGCCCAAAACAATATTAGAACCAAAGAAGCAAGAAGT
>CAZSFJ010000190.1:0-2282 GCA_964606125.1 uncultured Dehalococcoidaceae bacterium
TCAGCCGAGGGGCAACGGAGCGATAAACTACATCCGTAATTCTGTCGTAACCACCGTCGATGCACAGACCGGGGACATTACCTTCTATCTCATTGATGAGGTTGATCCAATAATAAATTCTTGGGCGAAAATCTTTCCAGATTTATTCACTTCTCAGGATGAAATGCCGGCTTCAATTCGAGAGCACTTGCGGTATCCGCCTGACTTATTCAAGCTGCAAAGAGATTTATATCTCAGATACCACATCACCGATCCAACCGTATTTTTCCTCTCTGAAGATCTGTGGAATATTCCAACTGAACGATTCCACCGGACCGAACAGCCAGTCGAGCCATACTTTGTGTTAATGACACTACCGGACAAAGAGAATAATGCAGTGGTGGAGGAACAGGTCGAGTTCGTGCTGATGACGCCCTTTACTCCACTTAACCGAAGAAACACAATTGCCTGGTTGGCGGGACGGTCAGATGGCGAGCATTACGGAGAATTAGTGTCATACCGCTTCCCTACCGATTCAAATGTGTTGGGACCAGGACAAATCGAGAGTCTCATCGATCAAGATCCAGTCATCGCACAGCAGCTTACACTCTGGGATCAGGCCGGTTCTGAAGTGATCCGTGGCAATCTGCTGATGATTCCAGTGGGTTCTTCTTTCCTTTTCGTTGAACCTATTTATCTGCAAGCTGAGGCATCAAGACTTCCACAGCTACAGCGTGTCGTGGCAGCTAATGGAAACCAGATCGTCATGGAAAAGACTCTTCCACTTGCCATTGAAGTTCTCCTCGGTCAGCGTCCATCCTCTTTGGATGGCAAGATCCTAAAAAACCAGGATGGCGATACAGGTGGCACAGATCAGCAAGATAAGCCAGTTATCGCCGCTGGTCTTGATCTCAGCGATCTCCTGAATGATGCAAAAATTTCTACCGAGCAGCTCGAGAAAGAAATAGCTAAACTACGAGAACTGATAGACGCCCTGCAAGAGGCTCTTGAGCAAGTGGGAGAATAGCACTTCAGGCCGACGGGCCGATTCCCAGAAAGGTCCATACTGATGACATCCATACCAGAGCGCGAAGCCAAAGTGCATATGAATATGTTCCGGCGCCCACCAATGACTCTTGTTAAAGGTCAGGGCGCCCGCGTGGAGGATAGTGAGGGTAAGACTTACGTTGATTGTGTAGCGGGAATTGCAGTGGATGCTCTTGGTCACGGCCACCCTGGTTTAGCAGAGGTGATCGCGAAACAGGCTAAATCGCTTATTCACGTCTCGAACCTCTACTATACGGAGCCTCAGATCAATCTCGCTGAGATGCTCGTGAATGCCAGCGGCCTCGACAAGATTTTCTTCGTTAACTCTGGTGCAGAGGCGAACGAGGGAGCTATAAAACTTGCCCGCAAGTGGGGTATACAAAATAGAGACGGTGCTTACACGATACTCTCCACTGAAAATAGCTTTCACGGCAGAACGATGACAACAGTAGCCGCGACTGGTACGCCGGCTTATAGGGAGCCATTCGGTCCCCCTACTCCCGGGTTTGATTTCGTTGCCTACAACGATTTCAAGGCTTTGGAGGAAAAAGTTGATGCTCAAACAGCCGCAATTTTGTTAGAACCAATACAGGGCGAAGGCGGTGTTAATGTCCCTGATGGTAGCTATCTTCAGAAAGTACGGGAACTCTGCGACAGAGAAAATATATTACTGATACTTGATGAGGTTCAGACTGGATGTGGACGTACAGGAAAGATGTTTGCCTTTGAACACTATGGAATTAAGCCAGATATTATGACCCTTGCCAAGGGACTTGGCGGCGGCGTCCCAATCGGTGCAGTGCTCGCGAACGAAAAGGCCGCTGTTTTTCAACCAGGGGATCATGGTTCTACATTCGGAGGAAACGTATTAGCTTGTGCTGCCTCGGCTTTCGTAGTAGATCAAATCCTAAATCAAGGCGTGCTCGAAACAGCAAATGCCCGTTCGGAATACATGGATAAGAAAATTGCCGAACTCGAAGATCGGTCAGAGCTGGTAATCGGTCAGCGTGGTAAAGGTCTCCTCCGGGCAATAATTCTCAGGGATGATATAGCGGCTGACGTAGTTGGAAAGGGGATTAGCCAGGGGCTCCTGTCAAATCCCGTTCGGCCAAATGCGATACGACTTATGCCGCCCCTTACTATTACCGAAGAAGAACTGGATGATGCATTTGGTATTATTGAAACGGTGTTGCAGGAGTTCCAATAGTCAATTTAATGGACTTCACCCAGCACCAAATTACCACTTTGAATATTAG
>CAZSFJ010000191.1:0-2261 GCA_964606125.1 uncultured Dehalococcoidaceae bacterium
AACGCGGGGGAATGGTAGGGAAGGAGAGGACATAACAGCAAATCTCAGAACAATTCGTGCTCTTCCTCTTCGGCTATATCCTACCCCTGACATACAGATTCCCGAACGATTCGAAGTTCGAGGTGAAGTGTACATTGGCAAAAAACAATTCGCGACACTCAACAACGAGAGAAGAAATAATAACGAGCCGCTGTACATCAACCCAAGAAACACCGCTGCTGGATCGATTAGGAATCTCGATCCCAGGATAACAGCCGAGCGTGGCCTTCAGCTTTTTGTGTACCAGCTTGGCTGGGTGCAGGGAGAGCTTGGTCTTAATCAGCACATAGACACTCTTCGGTGGATGGGAGAATTGGGGTTTCCAATCAATAACTCAATTCAGGTTTTTAACAACCTGGAGGACGTTGCCAGTTATTGCGGAGAATTAGAGCAATCCCGAAGTAGCCTGCAATATGAAATTGACGGAGTGGTAATAAAAATAAACAGCCTCGCTGCTCAAGCACTACTTGGGGTGGCTGGCCGGGATCCACGCTGGGCGACTGCATGGAAATTCGAAGCAGAACAAGCCAGTACTTATCTACAAAACATTGAGGTCTCAGTAGGAAGAACTGGCGTTCTAACCCCCTATGCTCGACTGGAACCAGTTTTCGTAGGAGGGGCAAATATCTCAATGGCCACCCTCCACAATGCGGACCACATCGCTCTGCTCGATATTCGCGAAGGTGACACGGTTATCGTTCAACGTGCTGGAGAAGTCATTCCCCAGGTGCTTGGTCCCATACTGTCGCTGCGACCGGACGATACTAGCCCGTTCGTCATGCCCGAAATTTGTCCTGAATGTAACGGACAGGTAATTAAGAACCAATCGGAAGCCGCTCATTACTGCACAAATCCAAGCTGTATTGCCAAACTAGTGCGCAGGATTGAACATTACACATCCAAGATCGCTCTCGATATTGAGGGATTTGGTGAGGAAAGGGCAGCGCTATTAGTCCATAGTGGGTACATCAACGATGTAAGTGATATCTATAAGCTACAGGAACATAAAAACGAAATTTTGGCACTGAAAGACAAGTTGGACACACTTCGAAAAAATGCGAGAAAAACCAATCTAAACAGTGGTAGACGAGAATACTGGCTATCAAAAATTGAATCCTTCGACCCGTTGCCAGGTATCCGTGAGAAATGGTTCACTACGGTTCAGGACAGTTTGGAAGCTAGTAAATCTTTTCCCTTGCATCGACTGATAGTTGGATTGGGTATCAGACATATCGGTGAGACCAATGCCAGACTCCTAACTACTGTATTTCCTTCGTTAGACATGCTAGCTGAGGCTACCGAACAAGATATCTTGGAAATTAAAGGTTTTGGTGATGTAGCGGCCAAGAGTGTTAGTGACTGGTTTCACGATTTCGATAATCGCAAAATGTTAGATAAACTCGTGAAACAAGGAATCAATACCATCGAACCCGTGGAAGAGGTCACCGGCAGACTTGCCGGTCAAAAAGTCGTGGTAACTGGGACATTTCTGCAGTGGAAACGATCTGAATTGGAAGGGATCCTACGTCAAGAAGGTGCGTCAGTAAGTGCTACAGTCTCCGCTTCCACAACTATTCTGTTCGCCGGCACAGGGGGCGGGAAAAAGTACGCCGAGGCTGTCAAATTTGGCACACCCATAATCGATGAGGATGGTCTCACGAAGTTGCTTGAATGATCGATGGATTAGACTCACATTACTACACTAAACCAAGACAATATCTGCAACACCGGAAACTAAATTAGCTCATGAGTACCGAGAAAAGTGACAAAGATTCCATTAAACGATATCGAGAATATCTTTCAGAAGAAGTTGACGGAATATACATCTACACGCGGCTTGCGGAAATAGAAGACGACCGCGGTTTGTCAGAGGTTTACTCGCATCTCGCTGAGTCGGAACAGCGTCATATAGACCTCTGGCAAAGAGAATTAGAAAAGTTACACGCGGATACAACACTCCCGCAGCCATCTACACGAGCAAGGTTATTGATGTGGGTAGCACGAACCTTTGGTCCTGATCTTGTCCTCCCTGTATTTAAGGCCTTCGAAGCAGATGCTGCAGATATGTATGCGGGAGACTCCGTGGCGGAGTCAGAAGCGCTACCAGCCGATGAAGCTTCGCACGCACGGATTTTTTCAGCTATCGCAAGCACTGGCAATAGCGGCGCCACAGGGAAAATAATCACACGTCTCGAGCAGCGACATATGGCACTGGCAGAACG
>CAZSFJ010000192.1:0-2243 GCA_964606125.1 uncultured Dehalococcoidaceae bacterium
GGTTTCGCATCCTGAAAGAATGATTGAAGAGTTCGTAGATGCAGGAGCTGATATCCATTCGGCCACCGATGAGGGTTTGACCGCTTTACATATTGCGGCGGCTAACGAACATCAAGAAGCTATTACCTTTCTAATGGAGGCTGGCAGTAATACTCAAAGTCTCGACAACGATGGTAATACCGCTGCTGACCATACAGACTCTGTAGATCTAAAAAACATAATGTCGCCTCGCTAGGCCACTACAACAATGCCTAGCGCAAGTGGAGCCGCAAGTGCACTGTAAATCAACAGCAGTTTCGCTAGACCTTGTTTGCGCTCCGCGGATACCGATTTCTTGATTAAAAATGACAATACTATAAGGCCTAAAAGATGTCCGCCCATCAACGCCAGCAACACATTAAGCAATTTCGGGCTCCTAATCTTAAATCCAGCAACGCTGTTGATCCTTCCGCGAGTAAACTTTCTCTATACGGGATACAGTTGTACTGTATCAGGAGCCAAGAGATTGACGGACAACAGGTCACCGAACAAGAGATGCAAAACCATGGATTCTAATTCTGACACACCAAGTGGTTCTCAGCCTTCGCGGACAAATTTACCTCAATATTCTCCTAGTGAAATAGAGCCAAAATGGCAAAAATACTGGCAGGATCAAGCTCTCTATGAGACACCCGACCACATCGACGGAAAACGTAATCGGTACCATGTGACAATGCTCCCCTATCCGTCAGGTGATCTCCACATCGGTCATTGGTGGGCAATGGCCCCCTCAGATATGTTGGCGCGGTTTTACAGAATGAACGGTTATAACGTCCTTTTTCCAATGGGATTTGACGCCTTCGGACTACCTGCAGAAAATGCAGCGATCCAAAGAGGTGTACATCCGCAGGACTGGACGACATCAAACATTGAACGTATGAAAGACCAGCTAAGGCGAATGGGTGCCATGTTTGATTGGTCGCGGGAGATCAATAGTTCTGACCCAACATATTATAAATGGACTCAGTGGTGGTTCTTACAATTGTACAAAAATAATCTCGCTTATCGGAGCGAAGCCCTAGCCAATTGGTGTCCAAACTGCCAAACGACGCTCGCCAACGAGCAAGTCGTGGGTGATGGTGTTTGTGAGCGCTGTGATAGCACTGTGTCACAACGGTTGATGCCACAATGGTTATTTAAAATTACGGATTATGCTGACGAATTGCTCGATTTCTCAGACATGAACTGGCCTCAGTCTGTTCTGAGAATGCAGGAAAATTGGATTGGTAAATCTGAAGGTGCAGAGGTGCAATTTGATTTAGGTGCTGAGCGAGATGAGACGGAACTCACTGTCTATACAACTCGTCCAGATACTTTGTTTGGAGTCACATTTATGGTTCTGGCACCGGAACATCCACTTGTGGAGAAAGTAACAACAGATGAATATCGGACTGCTGTCCGCGCCTACCAGGATCAAGCCAGTAAAGCCACAGAAATCGAACGGCAATCTACCGTGCGGGAGAAAACAGGCGTATTCACTGGTGCATATTGTGTCAATCCATTGAATCAAGAAAGAGTGCCTATCTGGATTGCTGATTACGTGCTCGCGAGCTACGGGACGGGAGCAATCATGGCGGTCCCTGCTCACGATGAACGCGACTTCGCTTTCGCTAAAAAGTACGACCTACCCATAACGGTAGTTATTGCACCCCCTGAATGGGATCAGAAAGAATTAGATGAAGCGTTTGTTGGAGAAGGGTTATTGGTCAATTCCGGTGCCTTTTCGGGTACTTCATCGAAAGTAGCCGTTGGCATAGTTACCGACCACCTGGCAGAACAAGGTATAGGAGCCAAGAAAACACAGTACCGCATACGAGACTGGCTAATTTCAAGACAAAGATACTGGGGTGCGCCAATTCCGATGATCCATTGTGAGCAATGTGGCGTGGTACCGGTCCCAGAGAGTGATTTACCTGTAACTCTCCCGAAAGACGTAGAGTTTCTTCCAACTGGACAAAGTCCGTTGAGACTATCTGAAGAGTTCGTAAATGTGCGGTGCCCCCAATGTGGTAATTCCGCCGAGCGTGAAACTGACACGATGGATACCTTTATGTGTTCTTCCTGGTATGTCTATCGATACACAGACCCAAATAATCACGAAGCCCCAGTCGGAACCGAAGCAAACAAACATTGGCCAACGGTGGATCAATACACCGGGGGCGCAGAGCATGCCGTGATGCATCTCCTCTATGCGAGATTTTTTC
>CAZSFJ010000193.1:0-2217 GCA_964606125.1 uncultured Dehalococcoidaceae bacterium
CTCGATTTTTTGAAACAAGCAGATATTTTGGAGAATACCTTGGTCCTAGTGCTATCTGATAACGGGGCAAGTCAAGAAGGCGGCCCCAATGGATTCGTAAATGCCATGGGGCCCTTCAATGGCAGGCGGGAATCAATTTCGGAGAAACTCGAAAATATTGCCGAAATTGGTGGTCCGAATTCCCACAGTAACTTCCCTTGGGGTTGGGCAATGGCATCGAATACACCATTGAAACGGTACAAGCAGAATACACACGGTGGTGGTATCCGTGATCCACTCATTATTTCTTGGCCCAAGAAAATCACCCAAAGCGGCATCAGGCACCAATTTTGTCATGTGAGTGACTTAGCTCCCACGATATTCGACCTTGTGGACCTCGAAATAGAACAACCAGATACCACAGGTATTAGTTTTGCCGCCACAGTGAATAATCCTGAGGTAGCGACCGGAAAAAACACGCAATATTTTGAAATGTTCGGACATCGAGGAATAGTGCATGAGAATTGGAAAGCGGTGGCCTACCACGAGCCGGGTACTGCATTCGAAGATGACACTTGGGAACTGTATGATCTTCGTCACGACTTCAACGAATTATTAGACCTGTCGCAATCCGAATCCACACGTCTTGCGAGCTTGAAGGAGCTCTGGTGGGCAGAAGCTGAATCCAATCAAGTGCTTCCTCTAGATGACCGGTTTGGCCCTCGATTCGCGGAGAATGCTGAACGATATCATGGCGACAGAACGAATTACACATTCTGGCCCGGAATGGGACATTTACCAACAGATGTTGCACCCGATCTGCGAAGTAGAAGTTACACCATAACTGCCAGCCTAAAACTTCCTTCGGATTCGGATAACGGTGTGCTCATCGCTCACGGTGACGCTACGGGAGGCTACTCTCTCTACTTTGAAAATGGGTTCATTTGCCATGATTTAAATATTGGCGGGAGTCACGAAATAGTCAAAAGCAACGCTCCAATCCCCGCTGGAAAGCATGAGATCGTATTTCATATGCAAAGGCATATTGAGACTGCAAATCCGGATAGCAGAATATATGACCAACAAAACGTAACTTCCGTCAAAGGCGAGGCTACTTTGGTGGTGGACGGAGCTCTAGTGGGAGCCATCAAGACCGAACGTATGTTTTTCTTGATGGTTTCTTGGTCTGGATTAGATATTGGATTTGATCGAGGAAGCCCTGTCGGACTATATAAAGCTCCCTTCAACTTCAGTGGAAAGTTAACCAAGGTCACTGTAGATTTAGAGGACGATCAAGAACTGGATTATGAAGGCGTCGGGAAAACTGAAATGGCGCGTGAATAAGCCTTGACTGAAAACTATGAGGTGAATATGCCCGAGCCAATTGCAACTCTGGAAAAACAAGGTGATGTATCCATCATCACGATGGACGACGGTAAAGCAAATGTGTTCTCCTACGCGATGAGTAGCCGACTGAATGAGCTTTTGGATGAGGTACCTACTGATAGCGGTTCACTTGTGATTGCCGGTAAAGCCGGAGTCATGTCGGGCGGGTTTGATCTAAACGTGATAAACGGAGGAGATGCTGCCGAAGGTTTGAAAATGAGGACCGCCGGTTTCAAATTACTTCGAAGAATCTTTAGTTTTCCTCGCCCTGTTTTGATAGCGTGCACAGGTCACAGCATTGCGCTAGGTGCGTTTTTACTTCTTTGTGCGGACTATCGTATCGGACTAAGTGGAGACTACAGAATTGGTGCCAATGAGGTGATGAATAATATGACCGTCCCACTGCCAATTTTAGAGATCGCAAAAACCCGCATCCCAAAGGCACACTGGTATAGGGCCATGCTTAGCTCGGAAATTTATCCCATAGACCAGGCGATCGAACCCGGATATCTTGATGAGATTGTGGCTGCTGATCGACTTATCGAAGCGACGGTAGAGAGAGCGCAAACCATGGCAGCGCTGGGGCACCCCTACTACCAAACAACTAAAGAACTTGATCAGAAAGACGTACTCGAGAGGATAGACGCAGCTATCTCTGCTATGTGAATCAGGAGCTGCACTTAAAGTTCTAGATATACTGCAAAAAACGCGAAAGGACATAAGAGATGTCGAATTTTAATCTTGGTGATGTAAAAGCACTGGCATGGGACGTCGGCGGAACGGTATTTGATTGGCATCACACGATCAAAGAAGAAATTACGACGCTTGCCGCTTCGCAGTCTCGAGAAATCG
>CAZSFJ010000194.1:0-2215 GCA_964606125.1 uncultured Dehalococcoidaceae bacterium
CTATGCGCGAGGCAATCTCAGTTGCGGCCGTTGGAGATGATCATTCCCGTGAGGACCCCTCAGTCAATCAGCTCGAGATTGCCGCGGCTGAGTTCACAGGTAAAGAAGCCGCTCTTTTCGTACCGTCAGGTACTATGGCGAACCTAGTTGCATTGTTAACCCATTGTGGACGAGGAGATGAGGTAATCGCAGGTAGTGAGTCGCATATTAATAACCATGAAGGCATGGGTGCTTTTGTTCTTGGTGGCTTGTCAGTCCGTACGGTCACTAACGACTTTAAGGGCAGAATCAACTTGGAAGAGCTCAAGAGTGCCTTAAGACCTGAGTGGCCAAAAACTGCGGTTCTTTGTCTTGAAAATACGCACAACCGTTGTGGTGGTTCTGCAATTCCCAAGAGTGAAATCAGAGCATTAGCAAGCGTTGCGCGAGAGCACGGTGTGGCGATTCATGTTGACGGTGCCCGAATCGTTAATGCGTCAGTAGCCCTGGAATTATCCGTTGCTGATCTTGTCGAGGATGCGGACTCAGTGTCATTCTGTTTTTCTAAGGGTTTAGGTGCCCCTGTGGGTTCAGTTTTGTGTGGATCAAATGACTTCATAGAGGAAGCACGGTTCAATAGACGACTTGTCGGCGGTGCTATGCGACAGAGTGGAATAGTCGCTGAGGCAGCTAGATACGCGCTTGAGCATCACGTACAGCGAATTAGTGAGGATCATGCGAACGCACAATGGCTTTACAACGAGCTCAGCCAACTTGGTGGGGTAACTATGGATCCTGCTGGTTGCGATACTAATTTGGTGTTTTTCGAATTGGACACTGATATAAAAGGCCACGACTTCCGTTTGGCACTTGCAGATAGAGGTGTCCGTTGCTCAGGTACATCAGAACAGCGTATTCGAATGGCCTGCCACTTGGGAGTAGATCGTGTTCAAGTGAAAGAAGCAGCACGTAGAACTGCAGAAGTTTTGGCTGATTTTACAGGGAGACATTAAAATTTCCAATACATTGCTTGTACGGGTGATGACCCTGATTTTTCCACTAGTCTTACTTGTTGCTTCCTGCCGAGATAGCAATTCGGTAGAAAATCCGGAGGTTAAATTCCAACCGGTACCACAAGCGGTGGCTCGAAATGAGACCCTGCAATATGAAATTTCGAACGATGCCGATGAAGTTATCGGTCGCGGTGTATTAAGCACCACGATTAGTACCGACGGTCTTCTGATATTGCTAGAGAAATATTACAGAGCTACGGATGCTGAACCGACAGACACCATCGAAACCCAATTATTGAGTATGGATCTAACACCAGTCCGAGGCCTACGAGTTGTTAGAGGAGACAGCGAGAGAAATATTGAGAGCCTTGATTACCATTGGTCGATCGAGGCCTCTGAGGACAAACGAGGCCAACTCCGGAACTATTTTGTACGAACTGATGAGCTCGATCAGAATCAAGATGAGCGAATCCCTCTAGCCAGAGAAGAAAACATCTATGCTAACTCGAGCGGACTGTGGCTGTGGCGTGCCCTGCCTTTTGAAATAGGATTGAAAACAAGCTATATGACAGTCGACTCACTCAATGTGAAGCAACAACGCCATGTGGTTACTGTGCCCCAGGAAGAGTCATTAATAATCGGATCGAAGACATACGATGTATGGCGAGTACTCATCCGAAGTGGGAGAGCCACGCGGTCCGCATGGGTTGAGAAAGTTGCCCCGAATCGAGTATTACGATGGGATAACGGTGTGACAATTATGACAATCCTAGAGTAGGTCCACCTCGACACAATCCACCGCGTTTACCAAGGTTTCCAAGTCCTGAAATACAGTACCTTGCAACAAGATCATGTCGGTCGGATTCTCGGAAAATAGTAGTCCGGCGCTTCTGTGTAAATCCCGCTCCTCTATCGTTGGACCTATCACCATATTTCCTCGTCCTGCAAAATCTGTGAGGGATTCACCCCACTGGTCAATTTGCCATTCGAAAAGTCGGGCTTCAGATTTGATCGCAATAACAGTCAGGTATTTGGGACCGAACTGACTCATATTTCCCAATGGATCAGGGGAGTTGGTGGCGAAATCAGCGCTCCACATTCCCGTAATTACCGGCCCTAAGCCGTGCACCACAAAACGTACATGGCTGGCCGAATCACTAAATAGTTCTAGCGAATGCTCATCTACAGTGAGCTCAAGCACTACCACGAAATTAAGGTCACGT
>CAZSFJ010000195.1:0-1907 GCA_964606125.1 uncultured Dehalococcoidaceae bacterium
AGGCGGTATGGCAGCCGATATGGGAAATGTTTGGGCGCAGGATAATTGGAAAGTTCATTTTAGAGACACCATGCGCGGCGGAAAGATGTTGAACAACTGGCGTATGGCACAGATACATGCGCAAGAAGCTCCTGAGAGAGTGATCGAGCTAGAAGCCTGGGGTGCTCTATTCGACCGAACCCCGGATGGCAAGATACTCCAGCGTGATTTTGGCGGGCATAGGTACGCCCGACTTGCCCATGTTGGGGACCGGACCGGCTTAGAAATGATTAGAATCTTGCAGCAACGCTCAGTGGCGGGCGATATTGCAGTTTTTGCGGAGTGCACTATTAATCATGTGACTGTGCAAGATGGATCTGTTAGCGGTGCTGTAGGTTATTGGCGAGAAAACGGCGAATTGGTTCAATTCCGAGCGAAATCGATTGTGATGGCTACCGGTGGACTCGGTAGAATTTGGTCAGTTACTTCAAATTCATGGGAAGGCACTGGTGACGGCCACTCATTAGCAATGAAAGCCGGAGCTGAGATGATTGACATGGAATTTGTGCAATTCCATCCGACTGGTATGGTAGCCCCTGCATCCGTGAAAGGAATTTTGGTCACTGAAGGAGTTAGGGGAGACGGTGGGACATTGAGGAACTCGGATGGTGAACGTTTTATGTTTAACTACATCCCTGATATGTTCGCGTCTGAGACTGCTGATTCCGAAGAGGAAGCTGATCTTTGGTACACCGACAAAGTGAATGCTCGCAGGACACCTGATCTTTTGCCTAGAGACGAGGTGGCCAGAGCAATTCATGCAGAGGTGAAAGCTGGCCGCGGGAGTCCGTCTGGTGGAGTATATTTAGATATCGCCAGTAGGCGTGACAGCGACTATATCAAGCGAAGACTTCCGTCGATGTACCACCAGTTCATGGAGCTCGCCGGAGTAGATATAACGAAAGATCCGATGGAAGTAGGACCTACGGCACATTACGTCATGGGAGGGGTCAAGGTGGATGCTGAGACTTGTGCGACAACAGTCGATGGGCTGTATGCTGCTGGTGAAGTCGCTGCTGGCCTGCATGGCTCGAATAGACTTGGCGGAAATTCATTATCAGACCTTCTGGTCTTTGGACAGCGCGCAGGTTTCTATGCGGCGGAACATGCTCTGGCTAGAGAATTCGTTAATCTTGACCAAGCTCAATCAAAGGAAGCTACGGAACGGATCACTGCTCCTCTGGAGTCCGACGGAAATGAGAATCCTTACACAATCCAAAGTGAACTTAGAGAGCTCATGCAAGCTCAGGTTGGAATAATCAGAAATCAAGCAGATATGCAATCAGCATTGAACACGGTCCGTACCCTAAAAGAACGCGCTCGCGGAGTATCAGCGCCGGGTGGGTCCGCATACAACCCTGGGTGGCACACTGCTCTTGATCTCGAACATCTACTGTCAATGGCTGAAACAACCACGCTAGCAGCACTCGAACGTGAAGAGTCTCGCGGCGGACATACGAGGGATGATTTCCCCACAGCGTCAGAGGAATTTGGGAAAGTAAACGTTATGGCTAAATATGATGAGTCCGGTGAGATTGTCATTCAGCGGCAACCTCTTGCTGAAATGCCAAATGATCTCAAGGAACTTTTCGAGGACTAATTGAAGGGCATTAGATAATGACTACTGCAAATTTTTCTGTTTGGCGCGGTGACGATGACGGACAGTACGAAAAATATGAAGTCAGTCTTGAGGACGGTATGGTCGTTCTCGATGTAATTCATAAAATTCAGGCCGAACAGGCAGGTGATTTAGCAGTACGATGGAACTGCAAGGCTGGGAAGTGTGGTTCATGCTCGGCCGAGATCAATGGCCATCCTCGCTTACAGTGTATGACTCGTATGGATGAGTTCGACGAAGGGGAAGAAGT
>CAZSFJ010000195.1:1917-2206 GCA_964606125.1 uncultured Dehalococcoidaceae bacterium
GCTCCTCTTAAAGCATTCCCGCTGATCAAAGATCTTGTTACGGATGTGAAATATAACTACGACAAGGCCAAAACCATACCATTTGTTGATCTAGAAGAACCAACCGAGGGTGATGTTCGTCGGATGGCACAGATAGATATTGAGAGAGTGCAAGAATTTCATAAATGCATTGAGTGTTATATGTGTCAAGATGTATGTCACGTGATCAGAGATCATCCGGAAAACCAAGATGCGTTTGCTGGTCCGAAATTTTTTGTTCAACTTGCCTCTGTTGCGATGCATCCTTTGG
>CAZSFJ010000196.1:0-2200 GCA_964606125.1 uncultured Dehalococcoidaceae bacterium
ACTGGAACAACAATTTTTGACCGAGACATCTGAATATTGGATCGAACAACTTACCAATGCTGATGTGCCTAATTCACTGGTAATGAGTTATGAAGATCTGGAATTACAGGCGCAGATGTGGGATAACGGTTACTTGCAGGAGATCATATCTGATACTCTCGGGGAGATGAGAGTCCCCGGACCACCTGTGCGAATGAGTGAGACTCCACCGAAGATCCAAGGCGGAGGTCCGCGACTAGGTTTTGATACCGAGACAATACTGTTGCAGCTAGGGTATGACTGGGACGAGATCACTAGTCTAAGAGATCGCGAGGTTATTTAGTGGTATACAAATTCTGTAATTCGTCCGTTACATTGTCGCCCTGCATTGATATACCTTCCGAATACATGGGTGGTGCTGAATGTCATTTATGAATAGTGTTGCAGTGGTAGGTGTTGGTGAAACAGACTATTCCACTGAATCCGGACGATCTGAATTAGTTTTGTCACTGCAGGCCATTACCGCCGCTCTCGAAGATGCTGGGATTAGGCACGACGAAGTAGATGGGTTACTTCGTTGGTCTGTTGATACTTCTAGCGAGGCGACCGTGGCTGCTAACCTCGGACTATCTAATCTCTCCTGGTTTGGAGAGATTAATCAGGCTGGGAACGTTGGGGCAGCGCTAGTGGCTAATGCTGCCGCGGCTATACATGCCGGTCTAGCGAATGTGGTTGTGATCTATAGAGGAGTAAATGGGCGCTCAGGTAGGCGCTATGGTAGAGGAGATGTGACTGGTCGGTCGGGTCGGGGCTCTGCCGCTTTCACTGAACCTTTCGGGATGCTCACTCCTCAACACGGACTAGCTATGAC
Organism: uncultured Dehalococcoidaceae bacterium; assembly: GCA_964606125.1. Lineage (GTDB taxonomy): Bacteria > Chloroflexota > Dehalococcoidia > UBA2979 > UBA2979 > UBA2979. The sequence continues at coordinate 851 of CAZSFJ010000196.1, forward strand.
TACCCGGCGGCGAATGCATGAAACCGGTGTATCGTCTCGTGATTTTGGGATGGTTGCTGTATGTGAACGAGAACATGCCAATAGAAATCCACGAGCAACCTTCTTTGAAAAAACCTTGTCAATTGAGCAGCACCAAGAATCAAGAGTAATTGTGGATCCGTTTCATCTTTTCGATTGTTGCCTTGAAACAGACGGTGGAGGAGCTTTGGTGCTGACTTCTGTCGAGAGGGCTCGAGAAAGAGACGGTCCCGTGGCAATGATCCGAGCTGCTGCGCAGTCGGGTTATAGCGTGAGGAATTTCATAGATACTGCTGCCGTCGGCCTTGCTCCTAACCTCTGGGAACGAGCAAAGATTACTCCAAGTGATATTTCGGTGGCACAGATCTACGATCATTTTGCTCCGTTCGTATTGTTTGCATTGGAGGATTATGGGTTCGTCCGCCGAGGTGAAGGCGGTGACTTTGTTTCAGCCAAAGAAATTTCATGGGATGGTGGAAGTCTTCCCGTGAATACCTCCGGTGGGCACTTGTCTGAAGCATATATGCAGTGTATGAATCAGCTAATAGAGAGTGTACGGCAGGCTAGAGGGGAATCGACTGCACAAGTGAATGACGCACAATTTTCATTCGTTGACACTGGGATTGGAACCGGCGCCGTAATTTTTGAGAGAGGGGAATAACGCCTGATAAAGAATGGGAGCGGCCTGAGAACCTTCCTCTTCCAGTACCGGATGAGGATAGTCTTATGTTTTGGCAAGGTTTGTCAGATGGCAAATTGTTGCTGCAAACCTGTATTGATTGCGGAATAAAAAATTATCCTCCCGTTTCAATGTGTTGCCAGCAATTCAATTTTGAGTGGGTGGATGCTCAGGGTACCGGCTCCATTTTCTCGTATGTTGTCACCCAGCAACCGATCCATCCGGCCCTCAAAGGACACACTCCGTTTCTGACAGTCATAGTTCAATTGGACGAAGGCCCGAGGATTACGTCCAATCTAGTTAATGGTGATCCAGAGAATATAGAGATAGGGTCGAGGGTCGAATTACACTTAGTCCAGTTATCTGATGAAGTCACGCTTCCCTTGTTTAAGCTATGTTCGGACTGAAGACTATTCAGCGACACCGATCCGTTCCCGATGAATTAACTCCCAATCAATTTCATACCCGAGTCCTGGCCCGGTCGGTGCGTACACTAGGCCATGCGAGTCTACCGTAATATCCTCGACTAGACCAAACTGATTGGCCCCCGTACAAGGGAATACCTCATAAAATTCGCAATTTGGTATTGCCATCGTTACGTGCAGATTCGCAACATTGTTCAGTGAATTACCGCCATGGTGGATTTCACATTG
>CAZSFJ010000197.1:0-2193 GCA_964606125.1 uncultured Dehalococcoidaceae bacterium
CACCTTCGGAATATTCGGATGATTTTTTCTCGGCTTTATTCATTACCAAAATTACAGAGTCTTTGCGATGCCTGAGTCTGTCAGCGATTTCACTATCCGCTGGATTCAGTCCGGTACTTGCGTCTACTACAAAAAGAACCACCATTGCCTGGTCTATCAGGCCGGTAACCGCATCGGAAATCAGACCCGCAAACGGATCTCCCTCTGTTCGTGGCGTTGAAATCCCGCCAGTATCAACCAGACGTAATGTCCGACCTCTCCACTCAAGTGCCCGGTAGATTCTATCGCGAGTAGTACCAGCAAGATCCTCGACAAGCGAGGTGTTTGATTTGGTGAGCCTATTGAAAAGAGCTGACTTACCGACATTCGGTCTCCCGACAATGGCTACCAGTGGATACTGCTCATCCGATGAAAGGTCTAAATCGCTCATATTGTTTAAAACCAATCTCACTCTGTGGCAATTAGCTCGACATCCACATTGGGTTCAAGTTCGGTTAGAACGATAATCCCTTCAGGAATATCAAAAACAAGTTGCACCGTATGGACTCCGACTTCCAAACCAGTCAGTTCGATTTTAGCTAGCGCTCCAACAGCCCATACTTGATTAAGCTGATTAACTGGTCCTGACAGTTTTATCGACAGAACTGGGATTTGGCTCAGCTCCAGCTGAGGTCCAAGTCCCTCGATTGCAACTGGAAATGTCATCTCGATTTGACCTTGAATCGAAATCACTGATATCTCAACATCTACAAATTGATTGCCCTCTATTTCTATATTGGCAGGAATCTGCAAACCAATTTTCCGAGAAATATCCTGGCTGATATTTGCTAACTGTATCTCATTTGTGTATATGCTCTCTACGCTGCCAATTAAATTTCTCTCGCCAGCAATCTCCACGTTGGCAGGGAAAATTTGAACGCCCGCAATAGTGAATCCTTGCGCAGGATTCCCTTTCACTGATGGCACTATCGGGACTTTCTTTACGATTTGCGTCTCCAGTATCTCAATATCAACTTCCATCGACGGCGGATTCAGCCGCACGCCGCCTATCTCTCCGCCCGAACTGTCATATGCATGTAGGGCCAGGGTGCGTTTTGAAGTACCAGCAAGATCGTTCAGGTCTAAATCCATTGCCACTGAATCAATTTTCTCCACAAGGGACTTAGGACCAGTCACTGTAGTGTCTTGTTGAGCAAATTGAACTTGACCCATTTGCAGGCCCGCCACGAGCGACCCATATATCTGATATTCCACGGGGAAGGTCTTTGTGATTCGAGGTTCCAAAATTATTGTTATTTGCGACGGAGTGACTTCGACCAAACGGACTGATCTTTTATCAGCAAATTCAATATGTGGGGCAATATCGATCAGATGCTCCCCCTCCGGGTAGTCATTGAGATTCAGCCGTGCCTGGAAATCAGCCGAGGTGAGGGTTTCCCACCGATCTGTAGTTGCAGCTACAAAAATTTTCAGTGTTGGTGGAACATTAGCGATCGCAAGATTTGAGGCAATACTCACTGGGACAACTGGGACGAATCCAGGAACACTATCAATTTCGCGAGTGTTTTCTGTGTCAGTAACAAAAACCCAAAGCGACAAACTCAGGAATATTGAGATTATCAATAGACTTGGTGATGATTTCCCTGCGTTATATAATCTGCTCCAGAATTTTCTAGCTAGTTCCAATGCCTCATCGCGATTAATTTCCTGATCAAGATCAAATCGGTCTCTCATCAAAGTGCCTCATTTAAATCTGATTTAACGGTCCGCTCCTCGACAGTCGTACCTCGGTCCAGATCGACCTCAAATAATGTTTCAAGCTGTATCCGCAACTGTCGCTCATTTACGGGACTCACGAGACGACCATTAGCAGCTAATGATATTTCGCCGCGTTCCTCGGATATAACCAGTACAACTGCGTCGGTGCTCTCCGTGACTCCCAGTCCTGCACGGTGGCGTGTACCGAAGCGACTGGCCATGACCCGACTGGAAAGAGGGAGAGTACAGCCCGCTGCCAAAATCCTCCCGCCCCGAATCACTACCGCTCCATCGTGCATCGGAGAGCCCGGATAGAACAGAGTCTCTAGTAATTCCCCAGTAACCGGTGCATTGACGGAAATACCTACCTCAATCACATCATCGAGGCCAGTATCTCTTTCTAGTACGATCAATCCACCCGTGCCCGATCTCGCA
>CAZSFJ010000198.1:0-2177 GCA_964606125.1 uncultured Dehalococcoidaceae bacterium
AAAGACAACACTCACTGAAAAGATCAACAAAATATTTAAGAAACACTGAAAAATCATGTCCAAGGACAACCGTGAGAGCCACAGCACCCAAAACATAAGGATCTGCGCCAAGCAATATGCCTAGGCCGATCGCAAGCGAGCCTTTACCAATGTCGCCTATGCCTACAAGTAAGGCAGACCACAATCCTATATTATCCCAAACATTCATCATGCCCGGATTAGTGGTGCCCACTTGACGAATATCTCTGCCATGAAATATTTGTACAACTAGATATGAGGTAGGAATCGAGCCAAGAAAATAGGCCGTCAGCAACAATAGAGTTTCAGTCACAGCATTCCTCTAGACGAAATTAATGAAATCAAAGGGAATGTTATCACTAATTGTGTGGCACTCACTACCACAGGTCACTCTCGGCGTTCAATGACTCCATTGCTGACAGAACGCCTTCAATATCGATTCCGGTCTGGCTCTTCACCGCACCGGTCACTGACTTCCGAACCTCGTCCAAGTCTCCCCCTGCCATGGCGTACAAAAAATTAATCGTGAAAGCCACAGCCCAGGTCGGCACGCGGAACCACACCCAAGGGGCTTCCCTGTTTTTACCTGCAGCGATTAGACCTGGAACCAAGTCAGGAATGCTTAGGCTTGCGGCGGCGTTTGGAGGATTTGCGTTTTCACCAGTCTCAGGCTTCAAGTACGACTCTCTGAGTAACTTGCCCAAAACTGCCCCTAGCACCGCAGCACATAAGACTCCAAACGCACTTTGCACTCGCCTCTTCATAGTACATCCTCTATTTGAGCTCTGAGAAGCATTCTAACCCGAACAGACAATTCGTGACGGAAATTTCGGGACCTATTCAATGCACTCACCGAGAGATGTACATACACTGGCTCATTATATGAAGATTCAGAAGACAAACCTCGAAGCCTCAAGACATGTCCGCTGCTGAAAAACAGTCTGCTCCATTCCACTATGGCTGGATCATATTGGGAACCGCTGTCGGCACGTCGTTCGCGTCGGTCACATTTTTCAATCCTGTACTTGGAGCGTTCACGAGTTCACTTGAAACTGAGTTTGGTTGGTCCCGCGCAGAAGTACCGTTAGCGATTGCTCTCGGCTCTCTTGTCGGTGGAATCGTCTCACCGCTTTCCGGAGCACTGATAGATAAGTGGGGCGCAAGATGGATAATTTTCATCGCTGGCGTCGGAATGTTGCTCGCGTGTCTAGGACTTACCTTTATTTCAAGCCTATGGCAGCTCGTGCTCCTATACGGTCTTGGACGTGCCCTCGCCATGTCTGGAATGCAACCGGGCTCGTACGTTACGATCGCGAACTGGTTTATACAGAAACGAGCCTTTGCGGCTAGTATCGTCGGACTCGGACAACGGGTAGGCATGGCAACGCTGCCACCGATAGTGCTTCTAACCATCGACATTACCGGATCATGGGAACAAGCGTGGTTTATTCTATGTGTGCTCTTAGGTCTCTCTTTTCTTCCTGCGGTAATTTTCACTAGGCGCCGCCCTGAGGATGTCGGTCTACTCCCTGACGGTGTCCATAAGAAGTCGCACAACTTAGAGGGGCGGCCCACGAATGAATCAATACGTTCACAAACGGATACCTTAGCAGAACAACTTGCGATCACACTCCGCGCGGCGCTAAGGATGCGATCGTATTGGCTGGTTGGCACTGCACTGAGCCTCACTATGATGACGAGTGGCGCCATCAACTTCCATCAAATCCAATGTCTAGTTGAGAACGGCCTCAACGCCAAAGAAACCGGTTTGGTGATGCTCACGTGGGCTGCTACAGGTGCTGTCGGGGCCATCGTGGGAGGATTCATCGCTCAAAGAATAACGATGCGGAAAACGATGATCTTGTCACTCCTCTTGATGTCGGTCACCATCCAACTACTCGGGCGCAGCGACACTATTACTACAGGTCTAATCTATGCGGTGACGAATGGTATAGCGTTCGGTTCCCATGTGACCTTCATGCAAGTTATCCATGCTGATTATTTTGGTCGCCTCCATGTCGGAAAAATCCGCGGCTCCATGCAACCGATCCAATTAGGAATGAATGCAATTGGACCCGTATTAGTTGGAATTTGGTACGACCACTATCAACACTATGACGGGATATTCATATTCTTCAGTGCCATTTTTCTAATCGCTG
>CAZSFJ010000199.1:0-2166 GCA_964606125.1 uncultured Dehalococcoidaceae bacterium
CAGGAGCTTGTACTGGAGAAAACTTCGAATCAGCCTCATAAAGTTTTGGGAAATTATGATGCACTATAGCGCTCCTTCCAAGCATTATCCAGTCAACACCCTGAGACATAATTTCCTCTGCGTCGGAAGGAGTGCTAATTTTTCCAGCGACGCCTAGCTTGACGTCGCCTCGATCTAAATTAGCAAAATGTGAGAGGAGTGACGTTCCCTTGAACGCTTCTTCGTTGGGCTCTTTGAATGAGTCCCACAGTGAAATATCGAGAAAATCAATATTCCCACTCAACATGATTTGTTCAGAAAGAGTTTTGATTTCTGTGAGATCCATGCCGAAACGTTCAGGGGAGAGTCTTAGACCAACAAGAAACTCAGGGGCACAGTTTTCGCGAATTCCGTCGATGATTTCAATGAGAACACGAGCCCTGTTATCGAGTGTCCCCCCGTATTCATCTGTCCGGTGATTGATCTCATTACTGAGGAATTGACAAATAAGATATCCGTGTGCACCGTGCAGTTCGACACCATCGAAGCCGGCACGCTCCGCCCGGACAGCAGCTGAAATGAAGTCTACAATCACTTGTTTTACCTCATCGGTCGAGAGCGCTCGTGAACCAGTTTCTTCGTCATCAGATGCGGAGACAGGTTGCCCCTCGATCAAATCATGTGGACTTCGCATGCCCGCGTGATGAAGCTGAGCGACAGCGATGCTGTCATGTGACTTTATCGCCGAGGCTAGTCTGGTCAATCCATCTAACTGGTTATCGTCGAAGATACCGAGCTGACCAGGAAAGCCTCGTCCCACTGCCTGGACATGTGCTGCGCAGGTCATTGTCAGCCCAAAACCACCTTCAGCTCTCATTGTCAGCCACTTGAATTCCTCGTCTGACAATGTTCCGTCGTCGTTGCTTTGGCAGTTTGTAAGCGGTGCCAGCATGAAGCGGTTTTTCATTGTCTCTTGGCCGATTTTGAGCGGTTGAAAGAGTTGACTCATAAAACACAATTCCCTCTGATGGTTAATTTTCTTGCTGCAACTGTTATGCTGCCATTCCGACAGTTCTAGTTGCAGCTTTGGGGACGATAACAGTATGCCATTTTACGAGCGAGATTCAGTGCGGATAGCCTATGAAGAAGTTGGTTCTGGATTTCCACTTTTAATTATTCCTGGTGGCGGACTCAATTCGACCATGGCAGCGCTCGACACCGCTGTGCCGTTTAACCCAATGGGGACATATAGAGATGATTTTCGTTGTATTAGTTCAGATCTTCGGAACGCCCCGCTCGGAGGATCAACGGGCCCTTTGGATGTTGAGCATCCATGGGATGGTTTTTCCCATGATCAGCTAGGGCTCATGGATCATCTTGGCATAGAGAAATTCCTTGTGTTGGGTTTCTGTATTGGGGGCCCAATGATTCATAATTTAATTCGGTTGGCGCCGGAACGCATCGTAGCTGCTGCACTCATGCAGCCGAGTGGTTACAGCCCCGAATATCCAGATCTGTTCTATCAAAACAACATTAAGGGATGGGGACCTCCTCTCTGTGAAAAGCGTTCTGATATAGATATGGAAGAAATCCATGAATTTTTGACGAGCATGTATACCGACCGTGCAGATTTCGTATTTACCGTGTCGAGAGACTTTGTAGGTTCAGTCCAGACCCCGATGTTGATAGCGCCAGATAATGTGCCGGCTCATCCATATGCCACCGCTATGGAAGTGGCTGACCTTGCTCCGAACTCTGAATTGACGATTTATCCCTGGAAGGATTCGGAAGAGCACATAGAGGAAGTAGTTAAACACGCCCGCAGGTTTTTGAAATCACACCAGCCGATCGCGAGCTGACCTCGTTCAGTTCTTTTTTAGAAGTTCAGGCATGATCTGTCTGGGTAATTCACCCATCCTGGCGGCGAGTGCAGAGAGCGACCGCTCGAAGAACCACGCCATACCTGAATGAATATCATCGTTAAAAGGTTCTATCCAGGAGCTATCGAGATGGCCCGGTCCGAAGTAAGCACCGAGTAGTGAACCGGCCGAGGCTCCGTAGCTATCAGTATCAGCTCCCTGACTGACCTGAATACAAATGCCGTGTCCGACGTCTTCCGCAAAATTCAGTGTGTTTATGAGCATCCCAGTCTCTTGATAGATACGGCAATGTCCGTATTCCCCGTAC
>CAZSFJ010000200.1:0-2162 GCA_964606125.1 uncultured Dehalococcoidaceae bacterium
GAGAATGGAAGAAGTGACTCACACCGAACAGTGACTCCACCCCCGCAAGGTTTGTCACGCGGAAACTTAGCCCTATCCAGTAAGGTAACTTCAAAGCCAGAACTAGCGATTTGATGAGCCGCGATGCTACCCGCAGGACCGGCTCCGACAACAAGTACTTCTGTCTCTATATTCCCCATAAATCAAGGTTATACCTGTATAGATATACAGTCATGACTGAGTGATTAAGAATAGATCCGAATAGCTGATTCCGTCAAAAAGATTCCTAGTAGCGGCCAGATATTTGCTATTATCACGAGTCCCCTACCTACCAGATTGTTACCGAAATGGCAAAGGAAGCCTAGGCAGACACTGGATACCACGAACCAACTGATCATTTCTGGAATCTGAAAGAGGAGTCTGCTATCCCACAATTCGATAAAACGAGGTTCGGGACTGCTCAAGGGAAATGCTCCCTCTAGATACACTGGAATTGAATCCACTCTCAATCCAACAAATATCCACATAAGACCAGTAAGAAGAACACTCAACGCCACCAAATACCACCAAATATAATCAGTGAAAAAATTAACTATGTGGTGGTATGAACGCTCTATAGTCAGTCCACGACCTTGTTGACGGCTCATGCTAGACCCATATTCCCCTAAAGAAGCAGAAAAATCTACCTCGTCCGTGACATCTAATCCAAAAACACACTCATTTGTCTCCACATAGAACAAATCTCTTCCCACACCTGAACAGGAAAAAATATAGATGTTTTTTTGGTCCACAGTGGAGGGACTACTAGCTGATTTTCCCTCTACGTTATAAAAACCAAACATTGACAGCGGATTCGCTGTGAAACTTGTGGAGAAAGTTCTCACCCCCACTTTCTCAATCAGATGTAGCGGAATTACATGTGTGATAAGGCCTAGTTTCAACCTAAGAGCATCTTCAAATACTTCAAAATTCATTGTATGGAAAATGTAGGCCTGGTAGGTAAGGACTGGAATTAACACTAGGGCTAATCCGCTAAATGTATGACAGGCAGTCCTGAGCGTGCTTAACTCCTGCGAGGATGCGTATAGAAATAAACACAGCGCGAACGCTACGATTACTAGGCTCAATGCCGCGTATACAAGAACAATTCTTGACCAGGATAGTCGTAAAGTTGAAAAATCATTCATGCCAGGAAAAACTACTTCTTATATACAGAATCTAACCAGCCATGATATTTGTCGAGCTCTCCCGTTATCGCATTGAAAAATAATTTCTGTAACTCACGAGATATCGGCCCTGGCTTACCATCTCCTACCTCAACTCGATCGACCTCAGTGACTGGCGTTACATGCGCTGCAGTCCCAGTCATAAATAGCTCTTCAGCAATATATAGTTCTGACCGATCGATCGTCCTTCGTTCGACGGTTAATCCCAGTTCTTCCTGAGCAAGAAATAATGCTGTATCAAGGGTAATACCTTCCAGAATATTATCACTGGGTGGAGGAGTGATTAAAACGCCGTTTCGGATCATTACCAGGTTTTCACCTGCACCTTCAGAAACATGACCATCCTGGTTGAGCATAATTGCTTCCGTCATGCCATTCTGTTTCGCTTCACTCGTCGCCAAACCATTGTTAACATACAATCCTGAAACCTTAGCCCTCGCCGGGATCGAAGTATCGTCGACTCTGCGCCAAGAGGAAGTCATCACTGTGGCACCGGCCTCGGGGTCAAGGTAGTCACCAAGCGGCCTGACATAAAGTAATAGCTTATCTTCGACTGAGTGAATAGCCGGTCCAATATCAAGACCAGATTTGTAGACCATAGGCCGAATATAAATATCTTCGCGATAATCACATCGTTCGGCCAATTCAACCACAAGCCGAGAGATTTCTTGTACGTCGTATTTGCCGTTCATTCTGATAATTCGGGCACTCTGGACGAGACGCTCAATGTGCTCTTGTACCTTAAACAGATAAAGTTCTTCGTGTGTCGAATTCCAATTACCACGAATACCCTCAAAAACAGCAGTACCGTAATTAAATGCATGGGTCATTACATTCAGAGAGGCTTCCTCAATAGGCACAAACTCGCCTTCAAAATAGGCCATCTGCTTTGCCATATGAATCCCCCCCCTTTACCAACCTCAAAAAATATAATGAGTCGATAAGCAATGATAGATC
>CAZSFJ010000201.1:0-1543 GCA_964606125.1 uncultured Dehalococcoidaceae bacterium
TAGGTTTAAGGGAGTAATAACACTACGGTGATAACAGCGGCCAGGGCGAATCTGTACCAGACAAACATTTGCAGTGAATGATTTTCGAGGTATCTAATAAGATATTTAATCACTAGAAGCCCACAAGCGAAGGAAGTTAGAATTCCGACTGCGAAATTGGCAAGAGTACCGTCATTATCCCTCGAATCGGTACCGATAATCGTAAATAGGCCTGCTCCGAAAATGATAGGTAAGGCCAATAGAAATGACAACTCTGCCGAATCTCTTCGTGAGACTCCTAGTAGTCTTGCCGCGCCGATCGTCATTGCTGAGCGTGAGAATCCTGGAACAAGCGCAATTGCTTGCGCTAATCCAATAGAAATCGCATCACGTATACGTAATCGATTGATCTCCGATGTTATTTCCTGGTTACTGTCACTTTTCCAGAGGAAGATTCCTCCAACCGTGAGCGTAAGGACAATCAGCCACGGTTCTCTAGTGTATGTTTCAATAATTTCGTGAAGGAAGAATCCAGCTACAGCAGCTGGTACTGTCGCAATTAGAATAATTGTGGCTTGTTGGTGGCCTGTAGGTTCAGTGCTTGATCCAACAAGATATCTTGCACTTGCGACGACCAATGTCGCAATACGTTTTCTGAAGTAGACGGCTACCGCTAGTCCAGTCCCGACGTGAAGACTGACATCAAATAAGAGTGAGTCGAGCGAGGAATCAAGAATGTCTTGGGCAATCACGAGGTGTCCTGATGAAGAGATAGGGAGGAATTCCGTGATTGCCTGCAAAATGCCGAGTAGGAAAGCTGAGGCGATATCGACGTTAGTAACAGATTGCATAGTTGTAGCCTATAGCCATTCAGTTATTGGATTACCCCATTGAAATGGTCGGGTCAGGATATAACGCAGGCCCGACTCACCCGCATACATCGCAAGCGCATCAATGATAGGTTGCGTAACATCGATATTGTATCCGACGCCATATGCATATCCGGGACCATCGTGCCAAATATCCAGATAAAGGTATGTAGAACTGATGCCCTCTGGTTTAGTGAGTTTCGTTTGTTCAACTGCATCGATCACTTGTTGCCAAATTTCCTGCAGGGTCCGCACTGGTTTCAGACGTATAACATGGATACCGAAATCAAAGTTTTCTATTTTAGAAACGATCCAGTTACCATACTCTTTCTGTCGGTCGATCTGTTTGTGCGGCGTGGGGAGTGTATCCATACCAAACGCTTTCATACACCAAGCCATCGCGCAGGTCTCACTGATTAGGACTTGAATTGCCTCATCTTTCGAATAATCGCCACCGCAGCTGAAACTACCATGAGTTTGAAACATACGATGTTGCAGTTCTGGCAGTCCTCCATTCTGATACACAGCATCAAATGCCCGAGCCATCCAAGCAAATGGCGGATTATGTTCGGTTTCACGTGTCATCATAAATGCTATCCAACAACCATCTTGGTCGTACATTGCGGGCTGGATATCAGGGAATAAACATCTGAGCCATTGCGACATTTCTTCGGGTCTATCGACTAGCTGTTCCA
>CAZSFJ010000201.1:1553-2146 GCA_964606125.1 uncultured Dehalococcoidaceae bacterium
ATACAGTTATCCTAAGCTTTCTTTAGCTAGTGCACCGTTACCATAGGAATCATTGGGGAAATGTTATGGTACTTGAAAAATTTAATTTAAAGGACAAAGTAATTTGTGTGACTGGTGGTGGCCGAGGGTTAGGTAGAGGAATGGCGAAGGCTTTGTCCGAGGCTGGAGCCAAAATTGTGGTCGCATCACGGACTCAAAAACAGCTTGACTCCGTAGTGGAGGAGATAGTATCTGGTGGCGGAGACGCCATGAGTATTGCCTTTGATGCAACGCAATCAGAGCAAGTGGACAGCCTGATTGCTGGATGTGTCGCAGAATATGGTCGACTGGACGTGATGTTCGCAAATGCCGGAATCGGTGGTGGGACACAAGCCGAGTTTTGGGAATATCCGGATTGGGCGTTTGACGGAGAACTAAGTACTAATCTCAAGTCTACTTTTTACACTTGCAGAGCAGCGGCGAAACAGATGATTCAGCAGGGTGATGGTGGTGTTTTGGTAACGACTTCGTCCGGAACTGCTCTTCGTGGAAATAAAAATTTTCCTTATCCGACAGCAAAGGGCGGAGTTATATCACTCACTAAGTCAATGGCG
>CAZSFJ010000202.1:0-2132 GCA_964606125.1 uncultured Dehalococcoidaceae bacterium
ATTTCTAGGTTAGTGAAACTAGTTGAAGAGAAAGACATAACGCAGAATGCGGCACGAGATATCCTCGCCGAAATGTTTGGAAGTGGTGATGACCCAGAAGCTTTAGTCGACAAACTCGGACTGCGGAAAACAACTGACCTCGATGCAATAAGGTCAGTTGCCAAAGAGGTCATAGATCAGAATCCAAAAGCCGTAGAGGATTATGTCGGAGGTAAAGAATCTGCCATCGGGTTCCTGTTGGGTCAAGTCATGCGAGCCACCAAGGGAACTGCGGATGCAAATACAGTAAGAGAACTCCTCAAAGAAATTCTTGATTCAACTTAGTCGTGACGTTGAGCCTACCCACTCTCAGAGGAATCCTTTAGTATTTGATTATGGATTTGAAAAACATACTCGCGATCGCCCAAATCATCATCGGCGTAGTCTTAGTTGTATTGGTGCTCATGCAAGTCAGGGGTACTGGTTTCGGAGCTGCTCTAGGTGGACAAGACTATTCATTTCGAACGAGGCGTGGGGTCGCACGATCCCTGCACCGCCTGACCATTGTTAGTGTAGTCATCTTCCTTGTAATTTCGGCTTGGAGCGTTGCCGCAGGCTAACCGAATTGAACGGACCCTAGATTAAGCATATGTCCTCGATTTCGCCCGTGCCTATCGCCTTTTTTGGGACACCAGAATTCTCTGTATTGCCATTAGTGGCTCTTGTGGAATCGGAATTAGTTGACGTCAAAATGGTCGTCACTCAACCCGATCGCCAATCTGGACGCGGGCAACGAGTCATATTCAATCCTGTCAAAGCTACTGCTCTTGAGCTCGGAATCACTAATATAGCGCAACCTCATCAGATCGATGACTCATTCATTACTGAATTGGCAAAAGCGGGGATAGACCGAGGAATTGTGGTGGCTGCAGGACATATTTTTCCGCGAAACCTTTGCGATTACTTCGGCTATAAACTTATCAATATTCATGCCTCACTACTTCCCAGACATAGAGGAGCCTCCCCAATCAGTGAGGCGATTTTAACTGGCGACTCTGCAACCGGTGTAACCTTAATGGAGATACAATTCGAGTTAGATGCTGGCCCCATACTGGCTCAATCAAGTGTTGATATTCAGGCTGAAGACACTACTGGGTCATTGTCAGATAAACTTTCGGATATCGGCACACAATTACTAAAGGAAAATCTTGCTAAGTGGCTGAACGGTGACCTAGTCGCCACACAGCAACACGAACCCAACGCAACCTACGCCCCAAAAGTGCAAGCCACAGATGCCGAGATCGATTGGAACCATGACGGAAGCGTTATCGAAAGAATGGTTCGAGCGTATTCTCCATGGCCGACGGCCTACACGTTTTTTAATCAGAAGCGGCTCCGACTGCACCGTTCTAACAAAATCGACAATGAAAACGTTGATTCCCACTCTCCTGGCTTAGTCTACCGAACACGGACCGGAGCAATTGCAGTGGCTACTGGTGGTTTGCCTGTTCAGTTGCTAGATGTTCAACTTGAAGGCAAAAAAATGATGGCCGCCGAGGATTTCGCAAACGGCATGCAACACTTTATTGGTAGCGTCCTCGGTACCTAAACACCCTGATCTCTCACAGTGACTATTGGTTCCGCAAGAAAATTTCCATTGCCGACTTCATTACTTTCGCGCCATCGTGTCGATAACGTTTAGTTTCGTCAACAAGATTACTCGTGATCAATTTGGCAGAGCCATAGTCCGCCTCTACATCAGCTAGAACGGGTTGTGAGCGCCATTCGGCCGGGAATGATTCTGAGCTTAAATCGCTATTTGCAAGTACTACTGTTGCCAATTCTTCGCAACCAGCATGTGAACGTAATACTTCGTAATGACGAGCAGCAGAATACCCGTTGGTTTCTCCATACTGGGTCGCTACATTAACTACAAAAATTCTAGGGGCAGAGCTAGCCTGGATTGCTTCACTGATTCCAGGTACGAGAATGTTTGGAATGATGGAAGTATACAAACTACCCGGTCCGATAAGGATCAGATCTGCGTCAGAGATGGCTTTAACTGCTTTGGGATTCGCCTCGATTGCGTCAGGAGAAAGGCTCACCCACTTAGGAGGGTATCCCTGATTGGATATTTCTGATTCGCCTCGGAT
>CAZSFJ010000203.1:0-2120 GCA_964606125.1 uncultured Dehalococcoidaceae bacterium
AGCCGCCCAAAACTTTCAGCAGGCCAGTGGACATCGACGGTATCACTCAGCATGCTAAGTTCCGAACCGTCACTGCCCGCGACGATGCATTCCCAGCCGGCCGAGTGTACTACTGCGAGCATGCCACACCAGATCTGGTATGGCGCCCTGAATGGCTGCAACACGAAAATACGATGTCTTCTGTGTATGAGATGGTTGTGGTGGACATAGATCCCGAGTCAGCCTTTGAGGCCTATCACGATTTACTAGGAGGAACCGCTGGTCAGGAGTCCGATAATTCACGGTATCTCGATTTAGGAAACTGTCGGTTATCGGTTTTATCAGACGAGCAGTACAGAAACAGAACAGGGACACTTGCTTCGGAACTTGGGGATCGGGATTCAATGTTTGGCGCTCTCGTATTCACATGCGAAAACCTATCGAAGCTAACAGACTTTCTCCGGACATCCACAAGCGGCATCGAGATCCGGGAAAGCGCTGACCAAATATCAATTCGACTCCACCAATTTGACACGCTCCTTGAAATACGAGGCACCTAGTAGCCCGCTGACTCAGCGCTAGTCAATATATGTAATATTCTTTTGAATCCCATTGTCGCCACTCAATCCATTATTTAGGGCGTCTATGGAGCAAAACTTGATCTCGCCTGAACTCCCCACCTCCCATCGATAAGGGCAACAATCCATAGTGACGGATAGTGACCAATCACGGCACCGTCGCTCGTGTATCGAGTAAATTGAACTGCAAAATGTACCTTATCCTCCTTGCTTTGTACCGCATGGCGATAGTCCCAAAGACTGTAGTCCCAACCAGTGCGGTCTATAAACGTGGTAAAGAAATCATCATCGTTGAATCGGTCTTCTTCAAGCACATGTATGCTCCCGCTTGCTATCCGAACATGAGGAAAATGGAAGGCCGCATTCATCGCCCGCAGATCTCTCCGGTTAAAAGCACTGATATAAGAATTGATGGCTTTTAGTGCCTCCTGCTCAGGCCCCGGTGCCGCAACAATATCGCTTGAGTGTTCTAGCTCATGATCGTAGGGTTCCATTCGGTGCCTCCTTCTAGTTAATTGATATATTTGCAAAACTGAGCATGCGGATAGACGACCCTTACCCTTAGACTTCCTCATACCTTAATCGATGTTGTAACCGGAAAATCGAGAGGAAATAGAATGTTTGATATCAAAATTTCAGATACAACGATTGTTGATGGCTCTGGCAATACGCCATATCAGGGTGATATCGGAATCAGTTCTGATCGGATAACAGAAATCGGAGATCTATCTGGCATTGCCGCAAAGCGTAAATTAGATGGATCAGGTCTCACTACCCTACCCGGATTCATCGATACTCACTCCCACGCTGATGGGGTTCTGTTACATGTTCCACAAGGTGTTCACAGTATCGCTCAAGGAGTTACCACTGAAATCCTCACCCAAGATGGGATGGGATGGGCGCCATTGAGTGCAGATAAATATGAAGAACATGCAAAATATCTGGCGGGCATCCTAGGTGATCCTCCATTGGATTTGGATATGAGCAGTATCAAAGAACTCCGCTCCCATTATGACGGCAAAACCGGCCCAAATATCGCAGTGCTCGTGCCTCACGGGCCAGTCCGACTAAGTGTCTTGGGTTTCACTGATGCGCCTTTAGTCGGTGATCATCTCAAAGCGGCGCAAGAACTCGTGTACACCGGTCTGAAAGAAGGTGCTGTTGGACTCTCTACAGGACTTTCCTATTATCCGCAGTCCTACAGCACGACCGATGAACTTACCGCTTTGACGGATGTGCTTGCGACCAACAACTCTGTCTACGTCACACATGTTCGAAATCACAATGACGATCGTGCCCCTGAAGGATCAGGAATCGATGAAGCTATGACGATAGCACTTAGAACAGGAGGAAAAGTTCACATATCGCACTTTATGACGAGACCTAATTCTGCCGGCGACGTCGCTGAACTTATGGCGCCTATTGATAGAGCAAAACAATCAGGGGCCGACATTACTCTCGAGTGCTATCCCTATTCAGCAAACGCCACCATACCTGGATACTTCCTGCGAGGCCAATTCCATGAGGGAGGGCTGAATGGACTACTAAGTAATCTCAAAGATT
>CAZSFJ010000204.1:0-2114 GCA_964606125.1 uncultured Dehalococcoidaceae bacterium
GTTATCTGCAAGATCCTGGGCTTGCCCAACGGGCATAACCCCGAGCTGCTCCTCGTCTCTTACGACCCGCACTTCAGCGGCCCGAATTTCTTCATTGATGCGCAATTCTTTCGCTATGCTATTCCTCCTAGCGGCTAGCGCACTTTAACCTTTGTTGCTAGGCTCTGGTGCGACTTCAATATATGACAGGAAGATAGTCTAGCATCGGGCTTTGATTTAAGCGAGGATTTTAATCTGACACTTCATATTCAACTATGAGATCAGATTTCTCGGCTCGGCCACCGGCCTCCACGTGGATGACAGTGATTTTACCCGCAGATGGCACTTTGATTTCATTTTGCATCTTCATCGCTTCAATTACAGCCACGGTTTGGCCTTCAGCCACCATGTCGCCCACCTTCACACGAATTTCGGTCAAAACCCCTGCTAGTGGCGCTGTTACCTTGCCAGGAGGATCTTCCGTTACTGAGCTTCCTCGTTGTTTTCGTGCCGCCTGACTATTCTGAACACTCAGAGTTTTATTATTGGCAGTAATTCGCCAACCGTCCGATGCGGACTCCACATATCCTTGCCAGTTGCCATTGGATTCGATTAAAGACATCAGTCCTGGGACCCCGGATAATGCAACATCTACCAAAAAGGTATCACCTCCATCAATGGAGACAGAGAAACCAGTATCGAGCTGATCGATTTCTACCGAGTAATTTACTCCGTCTATTGTTAGCGGGTACCTCGAAGCCATCCTGACTCTCCAGTCGAAATTGGTAGCCCTTCCATGGAGTTGCCGCGGCCAGCGGAAGTCCATTTCGAGACTTTTTTACTTTGTGTTTGCGTACCGGAACCGGTATTTGCTGTCAGTGAGGACGATATCGCTGCTGCTGCCAGTGCCATGTGTAGCTCTCGAACACTCAGGCTGTTTTCAGGCATTACGAAACTTTGTTCGAGCCAATTCGTATGGATATTTCCAGATCTGAAATCTTCATTATCCATAAGTGCTAGATGAAACGGGATATTTGTTTGAGGGCCCGATATCAACAACTCTCTTAATGCTCGTTTCATTCGTTCTATCGCCAGCTCACGAGTTTCGGCCCACACTATTAATTTACCTAAGAGTGAGTCATAGAATATCGGCACGTCCAAGCCCGAAAAGAGCATTGAATCGAAGCGTACTCCTGGTCCGACAGGATATTCAACATGATCTATTAAACCAAGGGACGGGCGGAAATTTTCGTAAGGGTCTTCTCCATTGATTCTGCACTCAATTGCCCAGCCGATTGGCCCGCTGTCGATCAAGCCATCTGTAACCGAGGCTCCACCGGCCACGGCTATCTGAAGAGCTACAAGATCAACGCCACCGAAGATAAGCTCGGTAACAGGATGTTCAACCTGAAGTCGTGCATTTACTTCTAAGAAATAAAACTCACCTTCTGAATCCATGAGGAACTCAACTGTTCCTGCATTTTGATAACCACTTCCTTTAGCAGCTGAGATAGCTGCGTCACATAACTTCTGGCGAATTTCAGGTGTGACAGCTATTGAGGGGGCCTCTTCAAGGACTTTTTGATTTCGTCTTTGTACCGAACATTCCCTCTCACCAAAGGCCGAGACGTTGCCGTGTGAATCAGCAATTATTTGCACTTCAATGTGGCGGGCAGGGGATACAAATCGTTCTAAAAATATTGTGGCGTTTCCAAATGAACTGGAAGCCTCGGAAGACGCTAGTCGCATCGAATCTTCGAGCTGGTCGGGTGTTTCCACCAGTCTGATTCCGCGGCCACCGCCGCCAGCCGATGCCTTTACCAGCAGTGGGAACCCCACACGCGCCGCTTCTCGCTCAGCAGATGCAAAATCATCTGGATCAATATCATTAGCACCGGGGACAATTGGCACTCCAGCTTGTTCCATTATTTGTCGAGCAGACACTTTGTCTCCAAGATTTCTCATGGAATCGGCCGTAGGGCCAATGAATTTGATTCCGGCAGCGTCGCATGCCTCGACGAATTCAGCGTTCTCAGATAAGAATCCATATCCTGGATGGATCGCGTCAGCACCAGTTTCTTTCGCCGCGTCAATAATTTTCGGGATACTCAGATAAGAGTCAGTCGCAGGGCCAT
>CAZSFJ010000205.1:0-2108 GCA_964606125.1 uncultured Dehalococcoidaceae bacterium
GAACGGGTGCGGTCAGGCGTTGATTGGATAAAAGTGATGGCCTCGGGTGGCAATATGACACCAGGAACGAATGTTGAACGAGCACAATATACTCAGTCAGAAATGCGAGCAATCGTCGAAGAGGCACATAGGCTTGGAGTACGCGTTACGGCTCATGCCCATGGCGTAGAAGGAATTAGACATGCGCTCGCTGGGGGAGTTGACATGCTTGAGCATTGCTCCTTTCAGACACCTGATGGTAGCGAACCTGTACCCGAGGTAATTCAGGAAATTGCCGAAACTGGCACGATTGTCTCACCTACTATCTTCGGATCTCTATGGGGACAGGAGAATACCCAACAGTACAAAAAAAGAGCAACCCTTACTCAGGACTTGATTGAGAGTGGCGCTCGTATGTTGATGTCCACAGACTGCGGAATCCCACACACTCCTCATGAGAACCTCAGCTATTCCTTAGAGATTATGCAGAATCTAAGTGGACTTAAGCCGGTGGAAGTACTGCAGCTTTCCACAAATCGAAGCGCGGAGCTTCTCGGCTTGCCAGACCGCGGTCGCATTGAGCCTGGCTTGCGAGCTGACCTCGTTGCACTGAGCTCAGATCCGACAGACAAACTCAGTGCCTTAAGAGACATTGAATTCGTTGTTTGTGGTGGGGACCAAATTCCGACCTAACTACTTGTCCCTAACACGAACAAGATCCCCTGAAAGATCCTCCAGTGATGCAGCCCCGGCTAGGGCCATAGTTCGAACGAGTCCTTCTTTGAGATGCTCTAGGACAAAATCTACCCCTTTTTCGCCCGCAGCACCCAAACCATAGAGATACGCACGACCAGCCATGCACGCATCTGCTCCTAGCGATATAGCCTTCGCGATATCGCTACCCCTTCGTACCCCCCCATCGCATATGATCTCGATTTCACCACCCACAGACTGTGCCACTGATTCCAGCAGCTCAAATGGCGCCGGCGCCCCATCGAGCTGCCGGCCTCCATGGTTGGATAGCGCTATTGCTTCGAGATCCATTTCGGAGGCAATACGGGCGTCCTCCACTGTTTGAATCCCTTTGATGACAATCGGGCCTTTCCAAATAGACCTAAACCATTCAATATCTGACCACGAAAGACTTGGATCAAATTGGGAATTAATATAACCAGCAAGTGAAACCGGATCTGAGCCATCACCAACTGACTTTCCACGGACATTTGCAAATGATATTGGCTCAGCGTTCACAAAGTCCCAGGTCCAACCTGGATGTAGTATCCCATCCCATATGGTTCCTAGTCCTATTTTCGGCGGCAACGTAAAGCCCTGCCTCACGTCACGCTCTCGTCTTCCCAAGACAGCAGTATCAACCGTTATAGCAATTGCCTCGTAGTCCGACGCACTTGCTCGCTCAAGCATTTCCTTGACCAATTCACGATCACGCCAAACGTAGACTTGAAACCACTTCCTGCCACTCGAAACTTCGGCAATGTCTTCGATCGACCGGGTCCCCAAAGTAGACAATGTGTAGGGGATATTCGCACGCTCTGCAGCACGCGCCACAGCGAGTTCCCCCTGCGAGTGAGCGATACGCCCGAAACCGGTTGGAGCCAATACAAGAGGAAACGACAGCGGCTTACCTAGTAGTGACGAGGCTACCGATATGTTACTTACGTCTCGGAATACCCGTGGCTTAAATTCGACTGCGTTATACGCCTCACTATTACGCCTAAGCGTAACCTCGTCTTCCGCAGCTCCATCAATGTAGTCAAAAACCCCTCCGGGCAGCCTGCGCTTCGAGATATTTCGTAAATCAGAAACACTAGCCACACTCTGAAGGCGACGAGCAACAGGGTCAGTTTCAAATTTTCGGAATCGCAGAACAGATCTTAGAGTTGAAAAGAACTTCATCGGCCAGCCTGTCTTATTCGATAGATATATCTAATCTCACTCGGTTGTAACATGCACCTACTGACTCAGGCAAGTATATTCAAGACGCTACAAGAATTCTAAAGAATGCTACATATCGTATTGTTCGAACCTCTTATTCCAGGCAATACCGGCAACATTATCCGGCTGTCAGCAAATGTCGGTGCCGAACTACATTTGATCCAGCCTCTCGGCTT
>CAZSFJ010000206.1:0-2074 GCA_964606125.1 uncultured Dehalococcoidaceae bacterium
GTTGACAATGACCTTCTAGGGGCAATTCTTGCAGGATGGGTCTCAGGATTTGGTCTTGCCATATTATTGGCGTTTCTATCCCTTTATTTCATACGGCGGCATTCGATCCCAATGTTAACGAGCGAAGTTTCTGCTGTTGTGAAATTTGTTGCGGCAGCGAATATATTTGTTTTCTGCAATTCCCTGATTGGTATAGGCGCATCCGTGCTCATCCATCAGTACGGATACATGAGTGTTAATTACTCTGTATTTATGCTGTTCTTTGTTGTGGCTACAGGTCTACTTACATCATTGAGGAGGAATCTGTCCTTGGCCTTTCTGGCGATGGTTTCAACATGCTTGGTGCTCGCGGTAATGACTCTATCAATTTCCAGTCTGATCCACTTGTGGGGGGCTGCTTAGTATCTAGCCCGTTTGCTAAATGCACTTTATGCTGACGGAATGGCAGAATGCCAAACTCGAGGTTAGGCAAATATATCAGTGATTAATTTGACCACGATAGAGCACGGTGACGTCCCAGACTGGCCGGCTGTAATCGAGCTCCATGTGCATACTAATCCCGATTCCTCTGACTCTATGTTGTCTAAAGAAGAGCTTGTGACGACGGGAAAGATGGTCGGGCTTACTGGTGCGAATCTCGCAGAACATGACAAAGTGCTGGAACGTCATCAGCAGGAGGCTCTTCGTGCTGAATATCCAGATTTTTTCTTTAATTTTGGAATGGAAGTCACAACGGATTTGGGACACATGATTGCTATCGGTCTTCGTGAGTACCTTCCTGGGATTAGGCGTGCCGAAAAATTGCGAGAAGAATTAGATAAAGTAGGCGGCTATCTCATAAGTGCTCATCCTTTTAGACGACTATTTGATCCAGTGACTGCTATGCGCACAGGTGAAAGTTTCGAAATGAATCCAGAGGAAGCCGCAGCGAATATGCCGGTATTTAAGATAGCTCATACCCTTGAAATCGCTAATGGTGCTAATACTCCGAGGGAAAACGAATTCGCGGCTGAGGTTGCTAGAATTTTGGGAGTTTCCGGCACTGGAGGCTCTGACGCTCATTCGAATAGTGGGCTTGGCTATTTTGCAACTGGATTTAAGGAATCGATCGAATCACAGGATCAACTGCTGGAGGCTCTGCACGCTGGAGAGTTTACTGCTGTGCAGCAGGACTCGGCGAATAAATTTTCTTGTTTCAATCCACCCTATGACGAGTCCAACTATTAGGCGGTATCCTTTATCGGTAGACTCGGGAAGACCATACTAATGTCGGATACTAGATTTAATTTCGATCAATTAGTTGCGGTTGATTTAGAGACTACGGGGCTTAATGCCGGCACAGAGCTCATTATTGAAGTCGGTGCTGTGAAATTTGATCAATTTGGGAATGAAGAAATATTTTCCACTCTAGTTAATCCGAATCGTCAGATCTCAGATTTTATATCGGACCTAACGGGGATCACGAACGAAGAATTGCGATCAGCTCCTACATTTGATGATATTCGAGAAGATCTGCAGATATTCCTGGGTTCCGTTCCGCTCGTTGGGCACAATGTGACCTTTGATATTTCCTTCTTGCGAGCCCAGGGATTATCGATATCAGACCTGTATTTTGACACTTGGGAATTAGGTGCTCTGGTACTTCCTACCGCGGAGAAACTTAATCTAAGGGCTCTTGCGGGTGTTCTTAATGTAGATACGGGGAGGAGTCATCGTGCTTTAGACGATGCGGTAACGTCTAAGGAAATTTTTCTTCTGCTTGCTGATCAACTGAAAGCCATGTCGGATAAGGACTTTTCCGAGTTGGCGTTGTTCGTTTCGCGATCAGGTTTTTCCTCTCCGTTGGCTTTTCTAACTCCACGGAAGGGAGAGACCACGAGTAATCTTG
Organism: uncultured Dehalococcoidaceae bacterium; assembly: GCA_964606125.1. Taxonomy (GTDB): domain Bacteria; phylum Chloroflexota; class Dehalococcoidia; order UBA2979; family UBA2979; genus UBA2979. The sequence continues at coordinate 1,889 of CAZSFJ010000206.1, forward strand.
AGTCATACTTAGAGTTACAGGCTCGACTTGGTGTAATCGCAAGTAAGCCTCAGCATGAGACCGTGACCGAGACCCCATTTCCAGATGCTTTGAATGAGGCCTGGGAGATCGCAGCGGAACAGAATCTGCATATCGATAATTATCATGTTCGTGCCAGCCAACAACTCATGTCCCATGCGGTGATGG
>CAZSFJ010000207.1:0-234 GCA_964606125.1 uncultured Dehalococcoidaceae bacterium
GCTAGCAGCACGGACGGATCCGGACGCACCGAAACATCGAGGGATTTCTATGTTTCTGTTGGACCTAAAAACACCCGGCATTACGGTCCGGCCACTAATCAATATGGGTGATGAACACGGCTTCAACGAGGTCTTCTTCGAAGATGTCCGAGTTCCTAAACAAAATCTCGTTGGCGAGCAGGATCGTGGCTGGTACCACCTCGCCGTAGCACTAGATTTCGAACGGTCGAGTAT
>CAZSFJ010000207.1:265-2054 GCA_964606125.1 uncultured Dehalococcoidaceae bacterium
GAAGCAGAAGAACGGTAGAAGAACACATCGCCTACGCGAATGAAAATCCGGTAAGAATCGAACAGAATCCGGATGTTCGTTTAGAGTATGCCGATCGCATGACCGAAATTGAGATCGGAACTAATCTTGCCTATCGAATTGTCCATATGCAGACGAACGGAATAATCGCTAATTATGAGGCTTCGGCCGCGAAACTGTTCAGCTCGGAATTGAATCAAAGAATCGCACGAACATCGAGCAAGATGATCGGATTGCACAGCCAACTACGACCGCAGGAACCACGCGCACCGATGGGAGGGACGATCGGGCAATCCTACGTCACGAGTGTTTCGTCCACTATCGGCGGAGGGACATCCGAAATTCAAAGAAATATCGTGGCTACACGAGGCCTTGGCCTTCCGCGAGGATAGTCACAAGCAAGAGTATGACTGCAGAAAATGAGGCATCACGCCTGATTTCCATGACCGACGGGCTCGTAACAGAGCTCCTGAGTACTCTTGGGAACATCCCGACAGAGCTACTCAATCAAGACGTCGGTATCCCTGAAGTAAACACTCCATTTGTACTCGGCCGTCATGTATTAGGAAGTATTGAGCAGTGGGGACTATTTTTTGGTACAGGGCACAGAATAGACAGAGATAGGGATTCAGAATTTCTGGCGGTTGGTAGCGTCGAAGACCTCGTCGCATACAAGAATTCGTGGATGCCTCTGCTTAAAGAAAGAGTCATGGAGATTTCGAATGATGAGCTTAATAACAACGGTTGGCGGGAGGAAGAGCCTCTAACGATAGGAGACGCTCTACTACACACAGTGGATCACACGGCCATACATTTAGGACATCTTCAACTGACCAAACAGATTATCGAATCACAGGCTCATTCATAAATTTTAGACCCCAGTTTATTTGCCTTTATAAATTCCCAATCTAAGGTAACCCCGAGACCATGCCCAGTCGGTGGCTCAACGCATCCCTCACTATCGATTGTATCTATCTCATCCTCGTAATCCAGAAACACAGGTGGAGCTGAACGCTTCACACGAGGATGAATCAGACCCATCTCATAGTAATTACAGTTCCGAACTGCAGCCATCACATGTCGCCGTGATGGTCCCGGTGAGTGAGGTTCGGCATCCAGCCCAAAGCCTTCCGCAGCGTGTGCGATCTTCATGACTCCTGTAATACCGCCATCGTAATCAGGATCGATTCGCAAAAAATCAGTCCCTCCGGCTATGACGAAATCTACGTGCTGCTCGAGGCCACGAATGTGTTCAGTTTGTAAAAGTGGTGTCTTAATCAGCTCGCGTAACTTTTTATGCCCGAAGGCAGATACCCCACCGTCCCGATACGGATCCTCAAGCCAATAGTACCCATACTCATCGCAGGCTTTACCCACCTGCAAAGCGTCACCCCAAGTCAATAAACTACTCGCTGGATCTAGCATTAGGTCCATTTTGTCGCCCACTCTTTTTGCCACTTCCTCAAGTAATTTGATTCTGCGACGAAGTGAACTTTCTCGCCACCAATGAATCTTGTACGCCGGATAACCCATGTCGAGGCATTGCTCAGCAAGGCTGATCATCACCAACCATCGTGCTTGCATACGCGGGCAACTTCGTACGGTATTCCCCAAGCAACTGATATATTGGAGCCTCGTGGAATTTACCAGCAAGATCCCAAAGAGCTATATCCACCTGGGACATTCCCATCCGTGCTTGTTGTTTGAGCGCCTGTTTGGCATCGTTGTAAAAAGCTTCTCTAGCAAGTGCATTCCTACCAAGCAACGCATT
>CAZSFJ010000208.1:0-2031 GCA_964606125.1 uncultured Dehalococcoidaceae bacterium
CCTGTTTCCATTTAGCTCCCATTTCGCCAGCAAGAATTGGACGGCTTTCTGACCCAACTACCACAAACCGCCAAGGAGTCGAATGATGTGGAGCCGGAGCCTTTAATCCTAGGCGAATTAGTGATTCAATCTCCTCCTGCGTCAGGGGAGGCCCTTGCAGTCCCCGAAAAGACCGACGCTCAGTTAAATGTTTCTCGAATTGGATTGTCTCAAGTGCACCCACAGTATGTTTTCCAACTATATTTTTTACCTGTTCAAGGTCAGCGATGGTATCGATATCTATTTCCAACGACGGCAATATCATCTCGTTGATACCCATCTGCAAGAGCGTTGCTTGCTCTCGATGTTTTGACGCCGATTCCGGGCCGAACTGAGTTTTATAGTTGGTTGGGATATGAAGACCTAACCCAGTAGTGCCACCATCCTGGGACGCGACCAGAGTGATCATACTTTCCGGTGATGCTTGTAGAGATGCAATCAAATCCGATAGGTCCTTTGATTTTGCCTGAGGGATGTCTCCAGGGAAAATCAAGATAGAATCGACTTCCGTATGTTTCGCTGCAAATTCTATCCCTGCTATTGCAGCCTGATTAAATCCTGAACCAGAGTCTTCGACAATAATCGCTTCGGTCTGTGAGGCAACAGTTTGATAATTATCAGAATCAGTGACGATTATTAACGGGCCGGAGTGCACGGATCTGAGTGCCTCGAGGAAATCATTGAGCATCGCTGTCACCAGTGTGCGCCTGTGGTATGGGATGAGTGAATTGGCCAATCTAGATTTGGCTTTCTCAGGTGCCTGAATGGCAATAATAACTGCTGTGGCATTACTCATAGTGGAAGTATTCTGCTAGTTCGTTTGTACTTCATTCAGAAGCGTAGTTACGTTGACCGCAACCTGTTTTCTACCGAGTCTATCTTTCATTAACGTGTCACAGTGGGCAGTTGATATCGCTAATGAGTCCATTAAAGGTTCTAAGTCCTTGTCAATAGTGTCGTACACGAATAGATCTATGAAGGGTGCGTATATCTTTGCCACTCCAACCGCCGAAACATCATGTCCCATCTCATATAGCATCTTGGCAGCCGGACCTTTAATTGCTTTGCCTCCAATAATGGGGCTTATTGCTATTTTACGAGCCTCGGACTGAATCAGAGCGTCTCTCACTCCGGCTATTTGCAGTATTGGCTCGATGGATACAAAAGGATTGCTCGGAGCGATGTAAATGCTCTCAGCTGTGCTGATCAGATCTAGAATCCCCGGGGCAGGGAGCGCAGATTCTTTGTTTGGGAACTCGATGTTGGTTATTACTGGTTCACTCTGGCGCGCTACGAAATATTCTTGGAAGGTCAGAATACCCTCTGTAGTTCGGATCATCGTTGGATGATTATGGTCAGTCACTGGACGAACATTTACGCTGACATTGCGACGACGACAAAGTTCCTGAGTTGCTTCACTCAGTGTGCCGCCGTTCTGAAGTATTCGATTCCTGATCAGATGCGTAGCAAGATCACGGTTTCCTATTCTGAACCAGGCTTCATCACCAAGAGTTGTGAGCTCGTCAAGCATAGAGGTGAAATCATCCTGTATACCCCATCCGAGCTCTCCTTCGATTCCGGCGAGTGTGTAAATTACAGTATCGATATCCGGGCAGACTTTCAGACCGTTCCATGTGAGATCGTCGCCGACATTGCATATGACGCTTATTGAGTCTGCCGGATGGATTTGTTGCATCCCGTCTATAAATCGTGCGGCGCCTACTCCGCCCGCAATGATTGCTATTTGTCGCTTGCCAGATGCCGGGTCTTGGTTGGTTGTACTTGGCACGATAGTATTTGCTTTCTTCTATTGAATTTTTTAATTTAGTTAGCGTATACGCATTTATTATGATTATGCAGAAGGAACTTAATCTAGTGCCAATTCGTAATCAGTTTAGTAGTTTTAAACGCAAGTTTTTAGGAGCTCAACCGGTCGTTGATCAGGAAGACGCCCATTCTATTGGTGACGCTTTCCCTAAAGTAATTTTCGGG
>CAZSFJ010000209.1:0-1981 GCA_964606125.1 uncultured Dehalococcoidaceae bacterium
TTGTAGACGCCTTAACTATGGAATTTAGAACAATGAAGCTTAGGCGTGATCCAAACTGTCCGCTCTGCGGAGACAGTCCGACAGTAACAGAATTAATCGACTATGACGTGTTCTGTGGTTCTCCACCACTCGAAATGCCTAGTGCCTAATTACCAATAAAGTTAACTTAGTATTACGCAAAAGAAAGGCACATAACCTTGGCAGTAACGGTGAATGTAACATCCGTAATAGAAAAGCTAGTTGGTGGCCAACGGAGCTTCGAGAGCGCTGGTGACTCCGTTAAGAGTCTCATTGAGAATATCAATGAGAGTTATCCAGGGTTCACTGACCAGATTTTAGAGGAGGACGGCCAATTACGTCGCTTCGTAAATATCTACTTGAACGACGAAGATATTCGGTATCTCGATGGGCTTAATACAGAATTGACAGATGATGACACGGTGTCGATATTGCCAGCCCTCGCCGGAGGGGAGTAACCTCTCAAAAATGAAATTCAGCGGCATACTAGAACGCGTTGGTGATACACCTCTTGTAGATATATCTATCCTTTCCCCTAACGAGAATGTTGAGATTTGGGCCAAGCTCGAGGGGGAAAATCCTACTGGATCAGCAAAAGATCGCATTGCAAAGTATATGATTAACCGGGCAGAGCAAGACGGATCGCTGCAGCCTGGCCAAACAATCCTAGAGCCCAGCTCGGGAAACACTGGAATTGCAATCGCGCTAATTGGCACACTACGCGGATATCCTGTCAAGGTAATTATGCCTGATGCCGTCTCCGAGGAACGAATCCAGCTTCTCGAGGCATTTGGCGCCGAAATTATATTCTCCCCGGGCGACCTCGGCTCTAATGGCGCCGTGCAAATGGCTGAACAGTTGGCACAAGATAATCCAGAATGGTTCATGCCTTTTCAGTATGAAAACGAAAATAATCCATTAGCCCATTACGAGACTACCGGCCCCGAAATAATTCATGATATGCCGGATATAAGTATGTTTGTGTCAGGGCTAGGGACTGGTGGCACACTTACTGGGGTCGGTCGAAGCCTGAAAGAGCACAACCCCGACATTAGGGTAATCGCCGCAGCCCCTCACCCAGGAGATCTGGTTCAAGGTTTACGGGCACTGGAAGACGGATATATTCCTCCGGTTTTTGACGAGTCAGTACTCGATGGAAGAATAGTAGTAGACTCGGAAACTTCTTTCAGAACAACAAGAGAGCTAACTCAGAAAACTGGCATCTTTGCCGGAATATCTGCAGGAGCTGTTATACGCGCGGCTCAAAGAGCAGCGGAAAAAACGGCAAGTTCGGACGAAGATGCGCCAGGCAACTCTAAGGCAAAAATAGTCTGCCTTCTAGCGGACGGAGGCTGGAAATACTTATCCACTGGCCTTTGGTCACGAGACTATGACGAAATTCGCGAAACCGTAGGTGAAAAACTGTGGTGGTAACACAGTCCGAACTTTGACCGATAAGGAAACTTTATATATGGTCAGTATCCCGAACGAAATTTTGCAAGCCATGGTTGACCACGCTAGGGATGATCTACCAAACGAAGCGTGTGGAATGATTCTTACTGGGCGCTCTGACGGGCAAATGACCGTCCATCGGGTGACCAACATAGCCGCGTCTCCTTATCGGTATGAAATGTCGCCTCTGGAGATGATGAGACTGGAGCAGCAAAGAGACTCCGAAAATTTAGATCTCTTTGCAATTTATCACTCTCATGTTGCCTCGGCTGCCTACCCCTCACCAACCGATGTTCGTATGGCATTTTTCCCCCCAGGAGAAACCGACAATGAGCCAATGTTTCCAGAGACCTATTACGTCCTAGTGTCGCTTGAGAATAACGATCCAGCCGTCCGGGCCTTCCATATCAAAAAATATGGCGAAATCTCCGAAGAGTCGATTGAATCAGAAAACCAAGGTTGGGGCTGAATTTGAGTAGGGAAAAAGAAAGATATGTCTACCTAGGTATTG
>CAZSFJ010000210.1:0-1953 GCA_964606125.1 uncultured Dehalococcoidaceae bacterium
CACGAGGTGCGGTGCGGGTGACTAATGCTGTGCCTGCCCATCTGGACAGCCTGCTTTCAAAACTCGAGGAAATTGGAGTATCGGTCCACTATGACAGATCAGCTTTCCTTGAAGATGAAGCGATTCACGTTTCGTGTGAGAGGACTCTGCAACCGATTTCGGTTCAGGCTGTACCATATCCGGGATTTGCAACGGATCTCCATCCACCGATGGCTTCCGCTCTCACGCAAATCCCGGGGGTATCCTTTGTGCATGAGCGGGTATATGACAATCGTACGCTGTACGTGAGTGAACTCCGCAAGATGGGGGCTCAAATCACGCTTGGAAGTAGCACTTCAGTGGTGGTTGAGGGGCCATCACGTCTACTTGGAGCTAAAGTCAATGCCCTGGACATACGGGCTGGGGCGGCAGTTGTGGTAGCCGCGCTATGTGCCGAAGGTGCCACGGTCGTCGAAGATATCCACCACCTGGATCGAGGATACGAAGACTTAGCCGGCAGTCTGACTGCTCTTGGGGCCAATATTACTCGCCGCTAGCGGAGTTTACTGCATCGGTGATAAGCCAGTTGGTTCCAGTCGTGTGACGCTAATTTTTTCTCGATCCATCAAATCAGGTATTTTAGGCCCGATATTGTTTTTCCAATGGTCACTTTCATAAACTTCTTGGTACAAACGCTCTCGCTCTGACTCATTTTCGAATCTTCGGAGCCATATGTATATATGCTCGTCTTCTTCGCCCGTGAATGAACCAAGGATTACCATCCCTTTCGAAACTTGAAATGGGATGATTTCTCTTTCCATGAGTTCTACCCACTCCTGTTTTTTACCATCTCGAATATGGTATTGTCGCAGTTCCCAAAGCATATTTCACTCCCCGATTAATCTCTGAATTGATAAACAGTATATGTTGTTTCAGGGTGAACTAAGAATCTCTATATACCGCAGCTTCACTCCAAACAGTGCCATTTTCTCGGAGGACAGTGATTTCAGGTGGCTCATACCCGAGCTCAGAAAGAATAGAGTCCGTTTGTTCGCCTGCCATAGGTGCAGCCTCCAGTACGTTAGGGGTTCGCCTCATTCGAACAACGGAGCCATGGCGGGTGTATTGTCCGTGTTCCCCATGTACTACTGGAGCGGTATATTCATTTACTTTGACGTGTTCATCTTTAAACCAAAATTCACCAGGTAGAGGCCCATCGGCTCTCACGCATCCTAGTCCAATTGTGGCAAGCAGCTGCTCCCAGTTATTGGCTGTGTCACCAATAAACAAGGAGGATAGTAAGTTTTCTAATTGGTCTCTGTTTTGCAGTCGATCTTGTCTCGTTCGAAATCTCCGATCAGATGCAAGTTCAGGTGATTCGATGGCGTTGCAGAATTGTATCCATTCCTTTTCAAGAAATAGGCCAAGAAATACCCATCCTTCGCTGCATTCATACAAGCGGTATGTTGCGTCCGGACCCAGCAATGTGTCCCCTAAATCTGGGCGCTCTGGTTTGTCTTCGTACCAGATAAAATCATCCGAATTAGCGTACGCATTCGCACCCATCATGTCGACGAGTATTTCCTGTCCCATCCCTGTCTTCTGCCTATGATATAGGCCGATCGAGGCTGCAGTGGTGATGACAGCTGTTGTATTAGGATCCGGATTCACTTCATTTGCCCTATATAGTTGCCGGGCTCCTTCTCGTAATTTTTCGAGGTCATCGGTGCTTTCCTGCAAGGTCCCTACTTGGTAATAGGCTCCGCCTATGCCAGCACCTGGAATCGGATGCGTGGAGGGTCGGTGGGCACTTGGACCATTACGTCCATATCCGTTCATCGTGACATATATTATTTTGGGATTTACTTTAATTGCGTCCTCGTAACTGATTTTTAATTTTTCTGGGACCCCAGGTCGATAGTTGTGAATGACAATATCGGCTATTTCCAGTAATTTCGTGACGACTTTTTGCCC
>CAZSFJ010000211.1:0-1913 GCA_964606125.1 uncultured Dehalococcoidaceae bacterium
GCTAGCTTCTTCGAGCGTCAATAAAACTTTTAACAAAAAATATCATGGCTAAAGCTGAGGTCACTATCATCACAAGCACCCGAGCTAAACCGGCGCCACCAGAACCGATCGATGTCGGTAAACGCATGCCTATAAGGGCCAACAAAATAACCAAGGTCAGAAGAATCGCCACATGCGAGACCAACTTATTTAAATCTGGCTTCCTGTTCGATATTAGATAACAAATAAAAAGTACTATCCCAAATGCCACTGGTATTAAAGCAGTGGCAGAGGAGACGGCGAAATACCCCCAGATGCCCATAATCATCAACGAAAGGGAATTCAGAAGATTTGCACTCGATGCGTTCATGGTGGCTATTACCTTTCTCTCGCTGTAAGCACTGATAAAGTCCTCTTGATCATATCAAGTAGTTTGGAAAGGCTCATACAGCTGTCTGTTCTAGCTCTGTTCATCCGCTTTCCACGGGTAGCGTTTGCCATTAAGTAAGAGACCTATCGGAGAATGCCTGACCAGGCACTTATAAGTTATTAGGCAAATAATGCTTGTGGAAACCACCGCCATTACGAATTTTGCCAAGACCGGTATAGCCCAATCAAACATCGAAAAGGTAATAAAGGTCACGATCGGAAGATGTATCAGATACATCCAATAGGAACCATCTGATACAAACCGCAACATACTGTTAGGGATACCAAATTTGCTTTCCGCCAGTCCGATGAAACCAAAGGAAAATATCGTGGCGCAGCAAATTCTGATCCCGTATTTCGCTAGTTCCCGCAAACCGTCCAAATCGGACCCGTCGTAGCCAGGAGTGAGATCTGTCAGAACCAATACACAATAGCCAAAAAACAACAGCAAGCCCGTCAGTACATACGTGGCCCAATGAGAAATTATTGTCGAAAGCAGTCTATTGTTCGTATATAAGCCATAGCCGAGTACAAAATATAGTCCACTGGCTACTGGGTTTTCGACCAATTCACCCCAGGTAGAAATACTAATAATCAGAGAAAGAATAATAAAACTGATAGGAACCGATGGCCTGAAAAATATACCCGCGGCCAAATCCTTAATCCATACGACACTCGTTTTAATAAACTCAATTCGAGTCTCATCAATTACCTCGGACAGTCCTCTCAAAGCCACCGCTGGCCCGCTCAAGACCATCGTGAGCACCACAAATATCATCAAGTGCCAGAGGAACCACAGATGATGGGGCTGGCCCTTGTTCGAGTAGAAAAAACGGATATCCCCACTCCAGCCATATTCGAAAATCCAGGGCAGTGATGAACCGATCAACGGGAAAAAGATAATCATCGGAAGGGCAACACGCAGCCACCTGTTTAGCCACCAAGCCTGCCATGATTTGCGACTAATAATCAGATTGGCAAAAAATCCAGCCAGCATAAAGAACACTGGCATTCTCCACATGTGGATGAAATCGAAGATCAGTCCAATGATCTCAGACGAATTTCTGTCTTTCGGCCACATCTCCAAATCTGGGTAATAGGGTATTGCCGCATGGAGGACTATACCCAACAGCATGGCAATCCCTCTCAGAGCGTCCAGGCCGTGATAGCGTTCGGGTGAGGGTGCCAAAGACATACAACATCCAAATTACAGCGACGCTGAATGCATCTAACTGCACTCATTGAGCGTACAGTAAAATATAGAGCACACGCCTAAAGTGTCATAGTCTGCAGATAGAGTCGGGGACAACATGGAGCTCGAGAAATACAAATCAATACTCGCTGCCGCCCGAAAACCTTTCCTCGATTTATTGAATGGCTGCGGCGCTCCAGAACTAACCCAGAAACCTGACCAGGAGTCTTGGTGTTCTATAGAGACATTCCAGCATTTAGTGCAGTCTGACGTGTACCATTTCGCTGATATCTTGCGGCCTCTCTATGACGAT
>CAZSFJ010000212.1:0-1902 GCA_964606125.1 uncultured Dehalococcoidaceae bacterium
TTTACCTTTTTACAGTTATTTTCCTGCCAGTATTCAACACCTATGGCTTTAAAGTGTTCAAATGTCTCGTCAGCATTATTAGTTTTCAGAACGAGTCCATTGATACCAGATACCGATTCTCGTAGGTCTGACCTGGAAGAACTCTGGTCATTAGGAACACCAAGTAATTCAAGATAGTTATTGTCGAAAATGGCAAGATGGTTGATTGATCCGAGGGTATGAAACCCCCTTGGGGTCATGGTGAATCCTAAGTTCCGGAATACTTCAACCGCCGTGTCCATCTCACTGCGGACATTTATAACAACATGATCAATGGTTGCTGTGTTCGTACTCATTTGTTCACCTCGGGATATCTATTCTGTTTAGGGTAGCCGTATTTCCCAGGTTTAGTTTTGGGCCACAGTGTTCGCGAATAATTTTTATCTGATGCCTCGACTGATAAACTTGATATAATTACCTAACTAAGTAATGTATTAGAGGTTGATTGCATGTTTGGGTCGATATTTTCTTTTCCTCATCCGGTAAACGAGTATGCTGCACGTGTAGTGGCCGGTTGTGTCCTGCTGTTATCCATTTTGCTTGCGTTCACGATGTCACTACCTGTTGCTGTGTTCTTATTCTACGGATTTTTGGCTCGGGTACTCGCTGGCCCCACTCTAAGCCCAATTGGGCAAATTGCGACTAAATTAGTTGTACCTTTGATTATTAAACGAGATAAGCCGGTGGCCGGTCCTCCGAAGCGTTTCGCCCAGGCGGTAGGTTTGATGGTTTCGGGGCTGGCCCTGATATTCATACTTACTGAGCAATCTGATATATCGAGAATTCTGTATATCGTTCTCGCTGTGTTCGCTGCCGCCGAATCGATAGTGGGATTCTGTGCCGGCTGCAGGATGTTTGCACTACTTATGAATATGGGCTTGGTACCTGAGGACGTGTGTGAGGCATGTAATAATCTGAATTTCACCCAGTCATAAATTGCGTCAGCCGTTTGGCGATTACCCAGATACAATGCCTGAGATAGTGAATGAAGATCTTTATTGATGAGGTGAAAAGTATGGCTTTGAAAGTGTTTAATGGCGGACGTCCACTCGCGGATACGAGTATGTTTGATAACGCAGGTATCGAATTGACGGAGGAACTGGTCACAGCCACCACTACGAGAGAACACTATATAGAGTTACTAAGTGACATGGATGGTGCTTTGATCGGAACACTTCCACTCACTGATTCCGATGTCCTCGAAGCATGCCCCAAAATTAAGGTACTCAGTCGAATGGGAGTCGGTGTCGACTCGATTGACCTTGATGCTGCAACACGGCTGGGTATCTTGGCTTGTAATACGCCGGGAGTAAACACGTCTGAGGTCGCTGACCACGCTATGGCGCAGTTACTTGCCCTAACTCGTTTGATTCGTGAATTTGATACGGCTGTGAAGGCTGGCAAATGGAGCACTGCTCGCCAATTCATACCTATACCAAAGCGTATAGCTGGTAGCACAGTTGGCATTGTTGGATTCGGAAATATTGGCAAGGGATTTGCCTCGAGAATACGTGGTTTTGGTCCGTTTCGAGTTATTGCTTATGACCCATATGTTGATCAGACAACTGCGGATCTTCATGGCGTAGAACTTGTAGATCTCGATGAACTCCTTCGATTATCGGATTTCATAACAATCCATGCTCCTGCTACAGACGAGACACACCACATGTTTAGTTATGACCAATTCAAGTCGATGAAAGATTCTGCAATTCTTATTAACTGTGCTAGAGGTCCGTTAGTGGATCCGGAGGCATTGTATGACGCTCTAACCGCCGGACAGATCTCAGCCGCTGGATTGGATGTGACAGAGCAAGAGCCGATCGACTCAGAGGATCCCTTGCTGACACTTGATAATCTCATTGT
>CAZSFJ010000213.1:0-1901 GCA_964606125.1 uncultured Dehalococcoidaceae bacterium
CAGCTGCTCTGACTGCGGCGACCCCCTGTGCGAAAGATACTCGGTGCGTGTCCACTGTATCGATTCGTGCCCCTGACACCAATTCAATTGCCTGCTTCGCCGAATCCAACGTACCAGAAAGACTCCCGTGGATAGATACAAATAGAATTTCATCCGCACCATCATCAATCAACGATTGGTATCCTTCCCAAAACTCGACAGGTGACGAGTGTCAATATCACGCCTATCTTTCAACATCTCGTCGCCAAAATGGATATTCAACTCTATCAGTCCGATGCCCAATTCTTCCGCCGTCGAATCTGGAATATCGCTCGCGGTATCAGTAAGTATTCGCAACGTCATAATCATTCTCCCTAACTATCATCTGTCTAGTGAAACCTAGCTATTCAAGGCTAGCCACAATTGGATAAAGTGGTTGTCCACCATCCACTATATCTAATTCAAGCTCAGAAAAGGTATGTCGCAGGTCAGACTCCATGCTTTCGAGATCATCCTCCGTCATATCTTTACCAGTGTAAATTGTCAGAATTTCTCCATCCTGTGCATCCGCCAATTTAAGCGTTTGAATAAATGTTTCTATAACGGTCTGCTGCGAAGACACAAGTTTCCCATCAAGAAATCCTATGCCATCTCCATTTCTGATTTTTATCCCATTGACGGATGTATCACGAACGGAAGTCGAGACCTCGATTGATTGCACACTACCTAACGATTCAGTCATAGTTGAAACGATTTCATCTACATCGCCTTCAGGTAAATAAGCTAGAGCCGCTGCAAGGCCCTGCACCACAGATCTGCTAGGGACTACCCGGAGAAAGTTTTCACTTTCCGCTGCAGCTTGCTCAGCCGCCAGCACTACATCTTTATCGTTAGGGAGTAATATGACATGGTCCCGGCCCACGGCTGGTGCCGACTCCAACAGTTCACCAGCCGATGCCTTGCCAGTGTCTCCTCCGTTCAGCACGAGACCAGCTCCGAGTTCACGGAAACTTGTGACAAGTCCGTCTCCCCGGGCAACCGAGACCAGTCCAATGGCAGGTAAATCTTTCTTCTCACTTAAATTATTCGGGCCTGAAGCCTCTTCAGCCCAGGCATCATGCTGAATTTGCATATTATCGATTTTGATGGAAACAGTTTCTCCATATCCAACTGCAGCAGTCAGCGCAGGTCCAGGATCTTCCATATGCACATGCACCCGTATAGCCCCCGGTTCACCAACAACTAATATTGACTCTCCGCCGAGACTTGATAATTGTTTTTCAAAGACGTCTTTCTCGATATCAGCAAGAACTACGAACTCCGTGCAATAGCCATATCCTTCATGCTCGACACCGCTCATCTCTACTTTGATGTCGTCGCCGACAACTGGTGAGTCGGGGAGGTTTTCACCAAGAAGTGAAAATTTCAATCCTTGAAGAATAACAGCAACACCCATACCGCCCGAATCAACTACACCTGCTTCGGCCAGCGTAGACAACAAATTGGGTGTTCGATCAACAGAATCAAATGCCTCAGTAACTATGGTTTCGAGAAATTCAGCCTTTCCGCTAAGTCCAATTCCTGCGGCGGCTGACTCACGCATCACTGTAAGCATCGTGCCTTCAACCGGCTCTGATATCACTCTATACGCATTATCAGATGCACTTTGCAAACCAGCTGCGAACTCTTCAATCGTCACCGATTCCCTGGCGTCCACAAGACCGGAGGCAAGACCAGCAATCATTTGAGAAAGAATAACCCCTGAATTACCTCTGGCCCCTAACAGGGCACCGCGAGAAAGTTTTGCGAGCATATCTCCCATGTGCCCAGGAGTTGGTTCTCCTGTGGCTCCAATCGCCTGACGCAATGTGAGTAACATGTTTGTTCCTGTATCGCCGTCCGGAACCGGATACACGTTAATT
>CAZSFJ010000214.1:0-1870 GCA_964606125.1 uncultured Dehalococcoidaceae bacterium
GACATTGCATTCGCCGCGGATATAGCTCCATATGTCCATGGATCGTCGACTATCGGAGGAAAAAAGTCGACAGTCTGAATGACTGACATACCATCAGCTACTTCATAAACGGCCGCATCATCAGATTCTCGCAGGCCAACGAGCATATTCGCATCATCTGAGTCCTGAAACATATCATGAATGGGCTGCAGCACCTGCAGCAGCGGTTCGAGACCGAGTTTCGCTCCTCAGCCTCCGCATTCTGCAAGTTCCGTCAAACGTATTTGATCTCTTTTTGTCACCTAAAGAATTCCCATAATTACTTATCCGCTAAGATTTGTACCACATGGGTCTAGTGTAAAGGCGAAACCTTAAGTGAAACCAAAAAAAACGTGGAAACCCAATGAAATAATTGAAATTCTAGATGAAGCTTATGCTCGCCCGCCTCAGCAAGTGTCTAGAGATCCGATGTTCGAGCTAATTCTTACTGTGCTCTCGCAACATACCTCCGACCATAACTCAGGAGAAGCGATGCATAGACTACTTGAGAAATTCCCATCATGGGAGTTGATATTATCCTCAGACGTAGCCGAACTAGAGGAAGCAATTAGACCCGGTGGGCTTGCTCCAACAAAATCCAAACGCATAACTTATATCCTCAGAGAGATAGCCCATCGGAACGATAGTTTCGACTTATCATTTCTTGAATTCATGCCCCTCACTGAGGCACGTGACTGGCTCGTGTCACTTCCAGGAGTTGGCCCGAAGACTGCTGCCTGCGTTTTACTCTTCGCGCTTGGCAGACCCGTACTGCCAGTAGACACTCACGTAGAGAGAGTATCTAAGCGACTTGGCTTGATTCCAGCGAATATGACGGCAGAAAAAGCACACGTTGAGCTCGAAGAGAGCGTTCCTCCAAAAGACATATACGCCTACCATATGGACCTTATCCAACATGGAAGACGGACATGCCACGCGCGCAATCCAGCATGCGAAGCATGCCCTCTTACGGACAAGTGCCCTAGGGTTGGGTTATGAACTAACTTCCATTTCTGCGGAGTTGCTGAGAGCGTCGCTTCAATAACCACAGAGAAATCAGCACTGTAAGTCCGGAACCGGTGAAAGCAATCGGTCTGGATATCAAAACAAAGTATTCCACAGGAACCGAACTCAGTAGGAGGAATGTGCGAAATAATCCAGTTGTGAGATTGACACAACCGACCACAGCCGTAACTTGCTTAAGATAGCGGGTTTCGGATTCAATTTTTCCTCGAACAGCCGGGAACATTTCATACATGAGCAGCCCAGCAAGCGGACGATTGATATAAATGGAAATAAACATCGCTGTTGCTGTAAGGAAATCCTCAGCCGGATCTGTGGCAAAAAACAGTTTCGCGCTACCCGTGATAAGTCCGAGGGTGGCGCCACCAAAAAACAGGGCGCCAAACAGAAACAATAACCAACGTAGCCGAACTCTATTTCGAGTAAGAAACAATACGTAAATACCGGAAATAACAGCCACGATAATCCCGAGACGTTCATCCCGATCCACTGCATAGGAGATAAAAGGGATAGGAAGAATTGAGAAAAGTACCGTCCTATCAAGACGGATTAATTCCCGCATAGATATGCTAGCTAAACCAGATTTGGAGCCGTCAATACCCTCATTTGATCGTGTGCCCATCTCACAATCTTTACTACTCATCATCTCCTTCTTGCTCTAGAACGAACGCCATTTCTTGATTTGATCGCCAGCTACCAAACTTATGACCTGTCTCTGGCTCAATCCCTACTGTACTAAAGCCCATTTTTTTATGCAGATTAATTGATGCTATGTTCTCGGAATCTATCCAAGCTACGAGAACATGTAGGCCGTAATCTCTTGCGGCTT
>CAZSFJ010000215.1:0-1860 GCA_964606125.1 uncultured Dehalococcoidaceae bacterium
AAAGAGCGATCCAATAAAAGATAGCCAATCCGGCGCCTCATGGAGAGGAATAAAAATATCAGAAATAAATAGAAGTGGAAGTATAGATGCATTTACTATGGCCGGAGCCGCATCGGAGTTTGGGATGAATGACGTCATCGCAAGTCCTAGAGCCGAGAATGTCACTATTCCTAGGATGGCACTTATCGTCGCTGCTGGCAGCGTGTTGGTTGGTAACTGTACGTCATAAATAATTCGCCCGAAAGCCAAAACTATCGTAATAAGTATCAAGCCGATAAACACCAAATGTAGAACCTTCGACATGATAAATAATCTAACGGGGAGCGGAGTCCCATACACCTGCTTAAGGAATCCGCCATCGCGAAGGATTGTCATCTGCATGGCGAGGCTGGTGTAACTTACATTCACAATAGACAGAGCAAGTATCGACGGAATGTAAAATGTCGCCATATCCGCTGATTTCCCACTGGGTGTCGTGATCTCATCGTCACCAAAAATTGTTGTAAAAACGAAGAGGAAAACCAATGGGAATACGAAGGTAAATACTGCCGCGGCTGGATTCCTCCAAAAGGATTTATTATCGAACTTGAATTGCATCCACAAACGACTCATGCGGGCCTGCCAGTCTTCGAATAATTTTCCACAGTTTCTATATAGATATCTTCCAACGTACGTGTTTTCACCTGTAAATTTGTCAGATTGACGGATTGCTGCTTCGCAAGAGTAGTGAGTTGATACAGGTCATTTGCCGCATCTGTACTTTCCATTGTAGAAAAGCCATCCGGTCCCAAAGTCAAAGAGAATTTAAAATCGGTCTGAAGCATTTCATTGAATTGCGGAGTGGCATTAAAAGAAATGCGAGAGCCTTGAGATTTGCTTTGTAGATTTTGCTTGGACCCAATAAGAGCAATTTCTCCAGAAACCATTATGCCAATCGATGAGGCTAGAAATTCGGCTTCCTCCATATAATGCGTGGTTAGCATGACAGTGCAACCTAGATTTGTTAAGTTGTGAATCATTTCCCAAGAGGCGCGCCTCGCCTGCGGGTCAAATCCGGTGGTTGGTTCGTCCAAAAAGAGAATATCTGGTTGACCAACCAGAGCTATACCGACGTCCAGTCGTCTCTTCTGACCACCTGAAATTCTCTTTACAACAGCGGCTGATTGATCCTGTAAACCGACAAGCTCAAGTACTTCATCCGTGCTCCGAGAGTCCTGATAGTACGAACCAAACAAGTCAAGAGTTTCCCGAACAGTAAGGTAGGTGTTTGCGCCAGTCTGCTGAAGTACGATACCCACTCGCTCCCGAAATTCTGGCATTCGGTTAGTAGGATTAAATCCCAGTACTGATACTTCGCCACTCGTGGCTTGTTGATACCCTTCAAGAATTTCTATGGTGGTTGTTTTGCCAGCACCGTTTGGTCCCAGCAGTGCGAATACTTCACCCGGCATCACGTCGAAACTTATATCGTAGACAGCTGCAACATCCCCATAGGATTTTTTCAGTCCACGCACTGATATTGCCGGTCCAGAGATAATTTCCATACTCCGATTCTAGAACAGCAGAGACGACAGTTTTCGTTGGTATTCTCTTGTTATTTCATGTTCCTGTCCAAGTACATTGAAGATGTCCAGTGCGCCCAATCGGCCACCATCATCTCTGACTGACCGATCTAATTTAATCGCAGCGAGGAAATGATCCAAGGAGATTTGCCATTCACCTTGCAGGGCTGTTCTGCAACCCAAAACATAGTGAGCCTCTGCCAGTTCTGCAGCATCAATTTCAGCGTTTCCAAGTAGAGCGTCACTACGTTTCACATCGGCGTCATCAGAACCTCCTCGGAGGAAGCGTATCCTCGCA
>CAZSFJ010000216.1:0-1839 GCA_964606125.1 uncultured Dehalococcoidaceae bacterium
AAACCGGCTTGCTGTATTGAATCCTGCTCAGCGGTTGAGGGTGGATTATATCCTCGAACATTTATCGTCTCGGGCCAGCTGAATTCAGCCTCTTCAATGAATACGTCTTTCGGGATATCAATATGCACCGCACCCGGCCTACCTGTTGTAGCAATATATGCTGCCTCTTTAAATGCATACGCAAGATCATCGGGTCGCATAACCAAATAATTGTGCTTAACCGTGGGCATTGTAATACCAGTTATATCAGCTTCTTGAAAGCCGTCTTTCCCCAACAGTGAACGAGTGACATTTCCGGTAATAAACAGTGTGGGTACCGAATCCATGTGGGCATTCGTAATAGCAGTCACAAGATTTGTGGCTCCTGGACCTGACGTAGCCAATGCAACACCAAGTTTCCCCGAGGCACGGGCATATCCATCCGCTGCGTGTCCGGCTGCCTGCTCGTGACGCACTAAAATATGATTTATATCAGGGTAGTGTGGAAACCGATCATAAAGAGGCAGAACTACCCCCCCGGGATAGCCGAATAACGTATCCACTCCGAGCTCCTGCAAGCATCTTAAAACAATGTCGGCACCACTTATTTTTGACATATTTGCTTTCTTTCTTTTTGCTGTTTAAGAAAAGCCAAAAGACTATTTCATCGATATTCTCAAGGCATCTTGATAGATAACGTTCCTAAACTTTAATTATTAACTTAATTAGGTAAAGCGTAAACTTGATTTGCAAGATTTTCGCAACATGGCTCGACACGCGAGCGGTCGGGCGGCCAGAAGGCCACCCTAGGACACGTTTACCACGACGGCCACCGACAAGTGTGTGCACACTGTTATTAACCTGGTGTCTGAATACATCGTGTTCATAGTATCCCGTAGTCTCCGGTAATCTTGCGGAAGAGTCAAGTCAACTAAGATGGTTCCTGCGCCATCGGGAGATAAATGATCCCGCCATCGCAGTAGGAGTAAGAAGTTTCCTGCCAACCGCACCAAACCTAGCAGTCAAGTCTATGTAGGTGGAATCACCACGAATCAAATCAATCGCCCCGGTCCAGAAAAGATCCAAATGCTGGAGCATCCATATAAATGGGCGTGGATAAGCGTGTAGTATTTCCATCAAGGCATGTGATGTTTCTATTTCGGGAATCAAGTCTTTTTCTAGCTTGCTAGCATAGGACCCGAGGGAAGATGACTGACCAGTCAGATACTGCCCTACTACCGGTGCGATAGCCATTCCGGAGCTAAGAGCAGCAAAAATACCTTCACCAGACAGTGGATCAACTAAACCCGCCGCATCACCGAGTAAGGCCGAACCTCCCCGCGTTAAAGCTGCGGAACTCTGACGCATTGGAAGATGGTGACCACGAAGATTTTCTATTTTCCGTAAATCGACCCCATATATTTCTGCCAATCTTGTGAGGGCTGCACTTAGTCTCTTACCACCACTATCACGATTAGCACCCACGCCTATATTGATGTGATCTTTTTTTGGAAAAATCCAGCCGTACCCATCTGTAAGATATCCAAAATTAAGAACAACCGTGTGAGCAAATCGTTCTGGAACACCCTCAGGAAAATAAATATTCCCTTCGAGTGCTATTGCACCTCCTAAATGCCTATCGTAGCCAAGTCGGTTTGCTGTAATCCCATTTGCTCCGTCAGCACCTAATACAACTTTTGACAGAATCCTCGTGCCAGACTTCGTAGTCACAGAAAAACCATCTCCAGCCAGAGCCCTTATATCCTGAACCAACTCACTGTCCCGGAATACCGCACCAGATTCCTGCGCTTTCTCTGCCAAGAACGCATCAAGTTTAGATCTTTGTGTCATGTAGGTTAA
>CAZSFJ010000217.1:0-1827 GCA_964606125.1 uncultured Dehalococcoidaceae bacterium
CGCAAAATAAAGAGCCCGAGTGAGTTTGTTGCTGGGGCGATTGTATTGTCAGGTACTCCTGAGGTGCCGGAACCAACTATTGCTGGTCTCAATACAGCTACCACGGTTATGGGGCAATCGCTGATGAATCCACCCACCGTTGTAGGCTGGCACACTGGCAAGGAATGGCTCGATTCAGGAACCTTGACTGAACGAGTCAATTTCGCAGTGAATCAAGTATCAGATATTGATCAACCCGGTATTCGAAGTATCATCTCTCGAATTGAGATGAGTGACGTTCGAACGCCTGGAGCACTTGTCAATAGCTGCTTGGAACTGACGGGGAATTTGTCAGTGAGTAGTGACACACATGAAGCGCTCCTCGAATTAGCGACTCAGATTGTCTCACTTACGTTCGACGATGATGATGCCAGAAAAGAGAGCTCGGAGAAGATCAGTCGCCTATTACAGCTAATTGTTTCGGCGCCAGAATACCAATTCGCGTAATTTCAGGAAGTGTGTAAGAACTTAGTAGGAGTGTATATATGACCACGAAAGCAAAAGATCCTGTTCTCGTAGTTGTCCAGCTGACTGGAGGACTAGATTTCATGAACACGCTCATCCCTTATCAGGATGGTCGGTTATATGATTGGAGACCTACCGTTTCGGTACCTGCCGAGACAACCATTAAGATCGATGATCAACTGGCTTGGCACCCATCGGCTAGAGGGTTGTCTGAACTATATGATGCTGGGAATGTCGCAGTCATTCAGGGAATTGGATATGAAAATGCGAGTCGCTCGCATTTCAGAGCCATGGATATCATGCATACCTGTGAGCCTGAGAAGGTTGCTACAGAGGGCTGGCTGGGTAAGGTAACCAGAGAATTCGATCCTAATTCAGAGAATCCATTAACTGCGGTGTCATTTGGTCGTGGCTTGCCGAGAGCACTAGCAGCTCCAGGTGTGACAGCTACATCAGTTGGTAATCTCGACGAGTTTGGTCTTATGACCAAGGTTGAACGTGAAGAAGAGCGAGCTGCAAATCTTGATATTTTCAAGAGAATGTATAGTCCGGCGGTAGGCAATGGACTCGTAAATGATTATCTAGCTCAGACAGGGAGAGAGATACTCAAGGGAGCAGATATGCTCGCTGACGTACCGTCCCAATATACGAGCACGGTCGAATATGCAAAGAATCCAATCGCGCAAGCACTGCGAGATGTTGTCCGAGTACACACGGCTGGTTTAGGGACGAGAGTTTTTTATACGCAGCATGGTGGGTATGATTACCATTCTCTGGAAAATGAGAATCATCCCCGGCTCCTGAGTGAGCTTACCGAAGCTCTTTCTGATTTTATGACGGATTTGCGAAACCACAACGCTTCGGACGAGGTGACTGTTTTAGTGTTCACTGAGTTTGGACGACGGGTTCTCGATAATGGTTCTGGAACTGATCACGGAACCGGTGGTGGGGCATACATCATTGGCGATCATGTCTCAGGTGGACTGTATGCAGAATATCCATCAATAGACCCTAAGGATTGGATATATGGTGAGGATTTGCGTCATACTATCGATTACCGGTCAATCTATAGCAGCATTCTAGAACAGTGGCTGGGACTCGATGCTGTACCGATTGTCGGTGGTACCTATGAGCAAATTAACCCGTACGCAAAAACATTGATTTAGATCTCACGAAGGGGGCTGATAATGACTACTGAAACAGCTGCAGGTTCAGATTATGAAGTTTTACTTCGGGCAGGTTACCCTTATGAGAAGACCCTCGGAATGAGACGAATCACTTGTTATCCGATCGATATCGAAGTCGTACAGGAAAAAGAAGTTC
>CAZSFJ010000218.1:0-1824 GCA_964606125.1 uncultured Dehalococcoidaceae bacterium
ACTGCTTCCGATACCGGGGTCATACCCCACATGTAGTATCCAGAGAGTTGCCCGCCACCCGTATTTGTAGGATGGGATCCACCTGGTCCGAGCTTCCCGTCTTCAACAAATGCGCCACCTTCACCTTTCTCACAAAATCCGTAATCTTCCAGTGTTACTAACGTCGTGTATGTGTAGCAATCATAAAGCTCTCGAATATCGATATCCTCAGGACCGACTCCGGCCATTCCGTAGGCAGTATCTCGGGCAATTTGTGCTCCGGTATTCACCTCATTTTCAAAACCCTGTTGTCTCGGATTTCCTGGATGTCCTTGACCCATACCGGCGACGTATACAGGCGGTTGCTGCAGTTCTCGGGCCCGCTCAGAAGAAGTGACCACAACGGCCACGGCCCCGTTAGACACGAGGGTACAGTCAAACAGGTGGAAAGGTTCAACAATCCATCTTGAACCGTGATAATCATCAAGAGTCATAGGATTCCGCTGCATGGCTGCTGGATTGAGTGTGGCCCAATCTCGAGTGGAAACAGCTACTGCTCCGAGTTGATCCTGAGTAGTTCCATAAAGACCCATGTGTCTCCGGGCTGCCAAGGCATATGACGTATTTGCGCCTGAGAAGAAACCGTAAGCGCCGGGTAGGCTAGCCATGCCGGTAGCCGGCCGGCCGGTGCCGCCATAAGCTGCACCAGCAGAGGTACCGGGCTTCAGTGGATCGTCAGCAAATACACAGACAACATGCGAGGCCATTCCAGCTTGAATTGCGAGTGACGCATATTGGATCATTTGTCCCGCTGTAGAGCCAGCTGCATTCATATGATTGAGCAGCTTTAGGTTTCTGAAACCTAGACTAGTTTGAAGCCCTGTCGAGATGCTGTTCGTGACCCCTGCGTTTATAAACAGACCGTCGATATCGTCTTTGCCTAACCCTGCGTCTGCGATTGCCTGACGGACAGCAATTCCTGCGAGTCCGGTGGCTGAGTAGGTATATTCTCTGGTCATTTCAGTCATCCCAAGGCCAGCGATAGCAGCTCCACCGCTTGGATTGAAACTGGCACTATATCCCATATCGATCTCCTTTATTTGAGACGTTTGTTCTTACGGAGGGTACCCCATTTTTTTGACTTAATCATCACTTCGACCGAGATACTATAATTATCACTATGGACTCAGAAGACATTCAACAGTCAACCGAAGGTGAACTAACTTATTCGGCCACCAAGACTGGCGACAGATCGATTCTTCCAGCAGACATGATTTCGGTTGAAGAGGCGAGAGCTCAGATCCTCTCAACGATGTTGCCTTTGAATACAGTCGATTGTTCATTAGAGCAAAGTCTAGGCTTGGTGCTTGCAGATGATATCTACTCAGATTTAGACATTCCCCCTCATCCAAATACGGGAATGGATGGATACGCGGTTCGCTCGGAAGATACAAAAAATGCTAGTTACTCGGAACCTATACACCTCACGGTAATCGGTTACTTGCCGGCGGGTGCTGTATTTGAAGGTACAGTCTCTGACGGGCAGGCCGTTCGGATTATGACTGGCGCTCCAATGCCTGACGGCGCTAATGCGGTCGTACCCTTTGAGGAGACTGACGAATACGACTGGGACACCCGAGAATCGTCCAGATTAGCCGGCGACTGGGAACAAAATCCAAAAAATAGTGTGAGAATTGATGTGGAAGCCAAGCCGGGAGCTAATATTCGTTTGGCTGGTGAGGACATAAAAGATGGAGTTTTAGTCCTTCGTGAAGGTACTGTGGTGGGTGCGCCTGAGATAGGTGTGCTAGCGTCCATGGGAGTGAACTCGGTTAAGTGTATCAG
>CAZSFJ010000219.1:0-557 GCA_964606125.1 uncultured Dehalococcoidaceae bacterium
GCTGATTACGCCCATAAATCGCAATTAGTGTTGCCACAGCGGCGTAGGCGCCAGTGAGGGTTTCTGTGACATTGCCTCCTGCCTGCAGTGGCTCACGGTCGGGCACGCCACATGACTCCGCCCAACCCCCAACCGCACAAGATACGATGTGTGAGGATCTATAGTGAGAATATGGTCCGAACGAACCAAAACCTGACACTGTCGTAAGAATAGTTCGCTTATTCCATGCATGAAATTGTTCGAATGATAGTCCCCGAGCCTCCAAGGATTCCGACGTATCACTTGAGACCACGACATCAAATTCCTGCACCAGTCCTGCCAGGTAATCACGCCCTTCGGAACTCTCTATATCAATCTCTATACTCTTCTTTCCGGTATTAAGAAAAAAGAAAAAGGGACTCTTTTCTAAATGTTCCTCACCATCCGGAAATGGTCCTAGAGCTCGTGACCGGTCACCTATCGTCGGCTTTTCGATCTTGACAACTTCAGCGCCTAAGTCTGAAAGTAATTTTGTACAGAAAGGGGCGGCTATCCCCTCTGAAATATCTAATATTTTG
>CAZSFJ010000219.1:567-1817 GCA_964606125.1 uncultured Dehalococcoidaceae bacterium
GACTCCATCGAGAAATCCTGAAGACCGATTCTTTGACATACACACCCGCTTCTATTTGGACGATATATTTCCAAGTCAATGTTTTATCTACTCTATGATTTTGAATATATCAAGACAAGACCACCTCCGTCAGATACTCAAGCCCAGTCGATATTCCATCCACACTATCGCCACTTTGGAGAGACAGAAAAATCTCCTTCGGAATCTCGTATCGATTCCATATCAATTTCCAAAACACGCGAAATATCTTCGACTAGATTCCCGTACTTAACAGTTCTGTCGAAGGCGATCGCTCCTTGATGCAAACCGATCAGTCGATCAGAAAACGCCACAGCAAGAGAGACATCGTGTAATACTGTCAATATAGCTATATCTTGCTTCTTAAGGTCCACTAGTAATTCCATCAATTGTTTCTGATAACGAGCGTCTAAGTGACTGGTCGGCTCATCAAGTATTAGGACCTCCGGATTTCGAACGAGGGCAAAGGCTATCCAGACCCTCTGCAATTCACCACCAGAGAGCGAATTTAAGTTTCTATCACTACTCGCTCCGAGACCTACTTGATCTAACACACGGTCAACTTGAGCATGATCTTCCGGGGATCCTCGCATGGCATATTTTGGATAATGAGGGGTCCTGCCACGCAACACTAAGTCACCGA
The DNA here is from genome assembly GCA_964606125.1 of uncultured Dehalococcoidaceae bacterium. GTDB lineage: Bacteria > Chloroflexota > Dehalococcoidia > UBA2979 > UBA2979 > UBA2979. The sequence goes on from CAZSFJ010000219.1 coordinate 1,229, forward strand.
CTGTTAGTCCCATCGGGACAGATAACGATTGAGGCAGAAAAGCTACTTGACGAGCAAAGTCGCGTTCGGAAATCACCTCTATCGATTCTCCATTCAGATAGACAGCACCAGCATCAATCGGTTTCAAATTGCAAAATGCGCGCAGTAGCGTGCTCTTCCCACTCGCGTTCTGACCAATAATCGTGACCAGTTCGCCTCGATTCACCTCGAGGCTAATCCCATCAACAACGGTCTGATCAAAATATGAAATCCGTACATCTGAACAGGAAAGTACGGGCGGCCTAGGAGTCATAGCTCTCTCCTCACCAGGTATATGAGAATCGGCGCCCCGATTGCTGCCGTGAGGATCCCTGCAGGTAGCTCTGACGGACTGATAACAACTCGGGCAAGGGTATCAGCACACAGGACGATGAACATACCTATGATCATGGACCCAATATAAAAACTCGGTCCCACCCGACGGATTAGACCAGCAGCAATATGCGGCGACGCAAGTCCGACAAAAGATATTAGTCCACCGATGGATACCGCCACACCAGTGATTAAACCGCTAAATAAAATCGCGCAGACCCGTGTCATTTCCGGTCGT
>CAZSFJ010000220.1:0-1802 GCA_964606125.1 uncultured Dehalococcoidaceae bacterium
CCCTGAGCCTGTGGAAAAGCTGGAGATGACTCCTAGGAGAGCTCGAACTCGCCAGCGGGATCCCGACAATACGGTACGTATTGCCGTTCCGGACGGGCATGCGCAAAGACATACAGTGAAGGCATTGGCTGATGCAGGAATCTTTTTCGATGGCTATGACGAGACACTTGCAGTAAGGCGCCCTAGTTCATCAGATTCTGGTATCTCTGTTAAGGTATTTCGTCCTCAAGATATGCCCCGGGCTGTGGCGATGGGGTTGTTTGATCTGGCGATGACTGGGAGAGATTGGTTAGAAAACTTCCTGTCACTCTACCCTGAGGCACCCGTTGAAGAACTAGTCGATCTCGGACGTTCTGAATACAAACTTGGTGCCGTCATTTCGAACGAGCTAGATGTTGATTCAATGGATCAGGCGATTACTGAATGGCGTCGTGATGACCCTGATCGGGTCATACGCGTGACGTCAGAATATGCAGCACTTGCCGACAAATATGCCCGAACCAACAGACTGGGAAGATATTCGGTAATACCTATATCTGGTGCATCGGAAGGTTTCGTTCCTGAAGATGCGGAAATACTGATCGAAGGAACGGAAACTGGGGCCACTCTTGCGGCGAACAATCTATCAATGATTGACGTAATGATCTGGTCAACTAATTGTATTATTGGTCGTAAGGGCGGATACCCAGACCGACAGCAGACGATGATTAATTCGATATTGGATAAATTTTAAATGAGAATGGGAAGTGAGGCTTCTGAGAGTGCCGCAATTAGGTAGCCATCTATACAGCGCCTATGCTATCGCCGAAATGCTCGATTGTCATGAGATCGATAGAGCTCGGGGGGCTTATTTCTTGGGTGCAACTGCTCCTGATGTGAGGGTTATTACTAGAAATGATCGAGCGGTGACTCATTTTTTCGACCTTGCCGAATACGGAGTTCAGGACTCTGTAGGGAGGATGTTCAGAGAATATCCGGATCTCGAATTTCGTTCCGACAGCGAGCAAGACTACGTCGCATTTATCCTAGGATATATAACTCACCTAGTGCTAGATGAGCTTTTTATATCTGAAGTGTATCGCCCAATTTTTGCTCCTGTTGCGGAAGTGATTGGCCGACCGCGCGCGAATCTTCTCGATAGAGTGATGCAGTATGAAGTTGATAGAGTAGACCGAACGAACCAGAGTGCGATGGCGAGCGTGACTGAGTCACTCAGGACGTCGTTTTCACTCCCTAATCTCCCATTTATTGAACAGGAATCACTGGTTGAATGGCTTGACGTGTCGATTGACATCTCTTCACAACCACCAGATTATTCTCGCTTTGCAAAGATGCTGGGCCGACATATAGAAAACGTTGAACTTGGCGGCGAAGTCATGTCAGACTTAGAAAAAAATCCGGAACGATTGTTAGAAGAAGCCTATCAGTACGTTTCCCTGGAGGAAATGGCGGAGTTTCTAGCAGAAGCGAGAATAGTCATTCGAGATAGGCTGCTGGAATACTTGAGGTGAGTTCATGGCTGAAATAAATACTTCTATGCTCTTACGGATTTTAGAAGATGGTTCTGTTGAGGCGAATCGTCTCATCCGACGTGAAATAGGACTTGACGCATCCATTAGCAGCGCGGTGCAAACGAGCCTGAATAATACTTGGCCAGACAGAACAGAGGATATTTCTCCGTCTTCTCATGTCGGTCGAATAATTTCAGAGATCAAGAGCGGAGGCGATCAAGCCCTACAGCGGTTTACCAAACTATTTGACGGATCAGAGTATGGTGATACTGAAGTTAGTGAAGAGGAAAT
>CAZSFJ010000221.1:0-1801 GCA_964606125.1 uncultured Dehalococcoidaceae bacterium
AACGGACGCTTGATAGGTATTCCAGGCCTACGAGGGTAGCGATCATCAGTATCTCTCTTCTTTTGTATCAAGATGACATACTGTCTTGCTACGCTTCCTGTGAATGGCAACTCGAGCTTTCCAAGTAACTCACCGCCCACCACTTGCAAAGCATTCTGAGCGTCTTGAATTTCTTGATCGCTCCGAGAACCTTTAACAAGTGCCAATATCCCATCTAATTTGAGAAGTGGCAGTGCATATTCGATCATTACGTTAACTCGGGCGACGGCCCTGGATACGACTACGTCATGCACACCGCGACATTCAGCGAATCTGCCGATGGTTTCCACTCTGTCACTAAACACGCTTGGCTCGCTTAGAAGTCCAAACTGTCCCAGCGTTTCTAATATCTGGCGGAGTGAATCTGCTTTCCTTTTACTGGACTCAATTAAGTTCAATTTCATACCGCCGTGTACTAGTGCCATAGGAACCGACGGAAACCCTCCCCCAGTGCCAATGTCAGCAACATCGCATAAGGAATCAGCAGTAATGTGCTCCCTCTCTAGTAAAAGATGCAAAAGACCGATTGGTTCAACGAAATGGCGTTGTACAATCACACTAGGATCTGTCAGTGACGTAAACCCAGCAGTGGTGTTCAATCCCATCAGCTTTGATAAATAGGCTTCGAAAGCCGCCAGTAATTTCGGAGTCAAATATTTTGTGGGTACTCCGCGGGTGAGCTCCTGTGAGACAATTGAATTACTCATCGTGTATCCTCGTGAACCACACTCTAGAACATAATCGTTATTCGAAATATTCAATATTAGTAATTTGTTGGTAAAAACCTCAACGAAAGGCTTATGAAAATGGCAGATGCAAATAACTCGGAAGCCGTATTAGTAACAGAAGAAGACCTCCAAAAAATGCAACAACAACTCGTCGAGCTCAATGCCCAGGTACCGGCATTATCGCAAGAGTTGAACAGAACTCGAGCTGATGGTGACTTTAGCGAAAACGCTCCTCTCCATGCTGCCCGGGAAGAAATGTCCAAACTACAGTCCGCTATCAGAGACCTAGAGGCACAAATTCATAATGCAGTCATTCAGGATAATAGAACTGATGGTCGGACTGGTCTGGGTTCAAGAATCCGAATAAAGGATGCAAACGGCAAGGAACGGGAGATCACACTAGTATCCCATGTCGAGGCTAATCCTCCCACTCATATATCGATCGAATCACCGATGGGTGAGGCATTGTTCGACCTGGCACCTGGGGACCTAGCCAAATTTCAAGCACCCAGGGGTGAAATCGCCTTGGAAATTCTGGACGTGACTAACTGAATCTTCAGTAAAACTAGTTTGCAGCACCTTTAGCGATTCGGGCCTCGCCCCATAGGCATCGGCTGCCATCTTCTAAGTCCAGAATTTCTCAGTACATCTGGATTTACTGCGCTTCTTGGCCAGTCGCCGAGAAGCGCAGACGCAATTTCACGTCCAAGTTTTCTTCTGGCTTCAGGCATCATTCGAGAACTAGCCGAGGCCACATGAGGAGTAACAATCACGTTGGACATTGTTAACAGAGGATTTTCTCTTTCAATCGGCTCGATTTCAAAAACATCAAGTCCAGCTCCAGCTATCTCACCATTTTGCAGCGCATTTATAAGAGCGTCTTCGTCGTGCCCCCCCCCCCGCCCTGTATTGATAAAAAGAGCCGAATTTTTCATCGCAGCAAACTGTGGGGAAGAAATCATATGGTGTGTAGTCTCGTTATATGGAGCGTGGTTAGACACAAAGTCAGCTCTCTCAAACAATTCGGAGTAGGC
>CAZSFJ010000222.1:0-1768 GCA_964606125.1 uncultured Dehalococcoidaceae bacterium
GCAGGAAGCACGTCAATCTCGAAGATTTCGCTAAGTCGCCGAGTGTCTTCTTCAGGCCATAGTGCGTTGTGCTCAGTTAGGCAGATGCCATCTAGTCCTCTGGCAGCTGCCTGTTCTACGAGTTTCTCCACACTCACGCCACTATCGAGTGATTTATCTGAGCTATGGGCATGCATCTCGATAACAGAACCACCAGCTGGCCGGTATGGTCTCGGGGATTCCAGTTGGATATCAGAGCTCACGGAAAATTAGCGCCTTTTAGGTTTACAGTTTATGGATCACTGAATTCTAGCGCAGAAGCTGAATGAGTTCAGGGAGAACAGCGAGGCAATCATCCACGATGCCTACGTCAGCATATTTGAATATAGGAGCTTCGGGGTCGGAATTGATTGCTACGATCAAACGGGCATTAGAACATCCCGCCATGTGCTGACTTGCTCCTGAAATACCAGCTGCTAAGTACAACGCGGGAGCAACGGTGGTACCTGTTAATCCAATTTGCTCAGTGGGTGGGGCCCAGTATTCATCGACAATTGCACGAGAAGCCCCAGGCAGGCCGTTAAGAAGACTCGCCAACTCCCGTACCAGACCAAAATTCTCGGCATTTTGTAAGCCTCGACCGCCTGATACGACTATCTCTGCATCTTCCAAACGTGGTCCTCTATCAGCGGTTGCCGCCGTGATAACCCGCACTCGCTCAGCTGTAGGTTCAAGACTGAGTGGTACCACGTCAGAAGAACTGTCCGATAGAGGCTCTGGGGCTTCAGCAGCAGCAGGTCTCAGACCAAGAACCACCGGTAGACCAGAATCAACCTGATACAGTGCTCTAGCTGCCCCACCGTAAACAGCGGCCTCAACTTCTGTATATTGAGCATCTATGGCTGCAATTCCTGTAACGTTCATGACACAGCTACCCCCGACGCGTTTCGACAATCGAGGTACGAATTCGAGTGTCGATGGATGTCTTCCAAGTAGTACGAGACCTGCCCCTGAGCTGGAAACTATGCGGGAAGCGGCTGAGACTACATTGTCACCAGAAAACCGAGCGAGCGAAGAATCTTCGACCGTATAGACCTTAGTGGCACCGAGTACTGTAACGGCATCAACAGCCGATGCGTTATCCGTACCAATGAGTCCGCATTCCACAGTGCTACCCGTTTGTTTGGATACATTGAGCGCAAAACCCAGAGCTTCTTTGGTGCCGATATCAATTTCCAAAGTCTCGTCAATATGTGCCAGCACAAGAATAGGATCAGCCATTTATAGCACCTCGCTCGCGAAGGATCTGGAGTAGCTGTGATGCCTTCTCTTTCGGGTCACCGCCTTCAATTATCTCGCAGTTGCCTTGCACTAATGGGACTGTGAGGAGCTTGATACTCATCTTTCCTGTCGTTGGCTCCTGTAGTAATTCGCTCGCCTGAAACACAGTAGGAGGGTTGCGGCGGGCCTGAATCATTCGCCGGCTACTTGGATAACGTGGCTGACCAATTTCATTACTGACGGCAACCACCGCCGGCAAATCACATTCTAGTGTTTCCGGTCCGTCTGGAGTCACAACCTCGACATGCAGTGAACCTGTTGCTTCATCTAACTTCACTTTAGCCGCCATGGTAATGAAAGGCAGTCCGAGATCCTCGGACAGTATGGCAGGAACAGCTCCTTGGTCATAATCAGACCCCTGCCGACCGCATAAAATTAAGTCAACATCTCCGAGGTCCTCCGCCACACTTGCAAGTATCTGGGAAACTCGGAACGGATCACCCGGTCG
>CAZSFJ010000223.1:0-1750 GCA_964606125.1 uncultured Dehalococcoidaceae bacterium
GTCACCTTCTTCTGTCACAAAACAAGAGTATGAACCGGTGTGACAAATCCCAGAACCTTCGAGGGAAACCTCCAGTAGTACAACATCGCGATCACAGTCTGTAGAAATCGAATGGACGTTGACGTAGTCTCCTGATGTCGCTCCTTTGTGCCATATTTCCTGACGCGAACGAGACCAAAACACTGCTTGGCCAATTCGAATTGTCTCGTTCAGTGTTTCCTCGTTCATATAACCCAACATTATGACTTTGCCATCTCCCTTTTGTTGGAGAACAGCAGGGATAAGCCCTCGGTCGTCATATGTGAGCTCACTTGGGTTAAACAACGATGCTGATTCTTCCATACACGGCTTGCCTTTCACAAATGATCGATTCTAGTCAATCACTATAACGGACGCACTGGTACGTCGTGATTAGTCAAGTATTCCTTAACTTCCCCTATCGAGTACGTCCCAAAATGAAAAATAGATGCAGCCAATACCGCGTCAGCTCCTCCGATCACCAGAGCATCTAACAGATGTGACGGCGCACCCGCTCCACCTGATGCAATGATTGGAACTGAAACCTCATCACGGATAGCTCTAAGCAATTCTATGTCATAACCATCCTCGTGTCCGTCTGTATCCATTGATGTAACGAGTAGCTCCCCTGCTCCTCTTTCTGTTACCTCGCGACTCCACTCAATTGCGTCAATCCCAGTTGGGTTCCGACCACCATGAGTGAAAATTTCCCACGTGTCAGAATCTGTTCTCTTTGCGTCGATAGCAAGCACAGTGCATTGAGACCCAAATCCTTTGGCTGAATCTTCTATAAGTTTCGGGTTTTGCACAGCCGCTGTATTCAAAGAGACCTTATCGGCCCCTGATTCAAGCATTCGCCTGACGTCCTCAGACGAGCGAACACCTCCGCCCACTGTTAACGGGATGAAAATCTGTTCTGCGGTTCGAGAAATGAGATCGAAGGTACTTGCTCGGTCATCAGACGACGCAGTTATGTCTAGAAATACAAGTTCATCAGCTCCATCAAATTGATATTTGGCAGCGAGCTCTACCGGATCTCCCGCGTCGCGAAGGTTAACAAATGAAATTCCTTTCACCACCCTGCCCTGATCCACGTCAAAACAAGGGATGATTCGCCGTGTCAGCACAATGTCACCCCTCATCACCTATCCGAATTGCCTCTGTAAGATCAATGTCAGACGTGTAGATAGCACGACCAATTATCGCTCCATGCGCACCAATTTCTTTCAGACGCAAAACATCGTCGATACTTGAAATCCCACCTGCAACGTTCAGATTAATTTCCGTGTTCGACAATATCCGTTCACACATATCAATATTGGGGCCTGTGGATCGACCATCTCTTTCGATATCAGTGTAAATAATATTACTGACTCCATTTTCTCCTAAGTGTTTAAGGAAAGGGAATAAACGTATGTCAGTCTCCTCTACCCACCCTGACGTAGCGAGCAGTTCACCTCTAGCGTCGATCGATACTATAAGTCGATCTCCGTAGCGGTCACTGAGATCTCGCAGCAATTTTTCGTCACGGATAGCTGAAGTACCGATGATGAACCGCTGAACCCCTATATCTAATACCTCTTGCACTGCCAATTCAGATCTCAGACCTCCACCTATCTGGATGTTCACAGTATTGGAAGAACAGATCTTCCCAACGATATCTGTGTTCACAGGATATCCTTGCTTGGCCCCATCTAGATCTACTAGATGGAGATTACGGGCACCTTTTTGG
>CAZSFJ010000224.1:0-708 GCA_964606125.1 uncultured Dehalococcoidaceae bacterium
GGGAAGAACGAGGCATTTGAGACCCCGATAGACGTGACGATGGAGGATGGAGATACCTTCAAAGTTGGTGGACTCACGGTTCGGGCAGTACACACTCCTGGGCATACTGCAGGGCATAACTGCTATCTCGTAGAAGAGACAATGCAGCTATTCACGGGGGACAACATTCTTGGTGTAGGGACCAGTGCAATCGGGCCACCGCCATCAGGGAACATGGGCGATTACATCGAATCACTCAAGCGAATGCGCGAGCTAGAGGCAAAATTATTTGCACCCGGTCATGGCCCGACGGTGACAGCCACTGCGGCGAAGGTTCAGGAACTCCTCGATCATAGGGAGGTGCGTGACCGTCAGATTATCGACATCATCGATAAGGGATATGACACTGATCAGCAGATTCGCCGGGCACTCTATCCAGAAATCCAAAAAGGTCTCCGGAGAGCAGCGCACGGTCAGGTGCGTTCCCATATAGCCAAGATGGTTGGTCAGGGAATCATGCAAGTAGACGAAATAGACGACGGAAAGACATGGAAAGTGAGCCTCACGAAGTAAAATTCTAGTGTTGGGCACTCATGGTTTAGTAATTAGACACGTCCATATTACGAGGATACACGCCAGTGGCCGAGTAAACGGCTCGCTCGGCGATGTTGGTGGCTCTGTCAGCGATTCTCTCAATGTTATGGGACACCCATTGCAGGTGCGTAGCTG
>CAZSFJ010000224.1:718-1745 GCA_964606125.1 uncultured Dehalococcoidaceae bacterium
AAGATCGTTGTAGGGTCATCAACCATAATGCCAATCAATTCCTCGTAGACCCGATCATAGAGGTCGTCCACTTCATCATCAGCGGCGTTTACTGCATATGCTTTTTCTGGGTCTGCATCAACGAAAGCCTCCACCGCGTCGCGCATCATGTCCCGGGCTTTGGTCGCCATAATTGGAAGATCAATGAGTGGCTTAACAAGAGGCTCGTCTTGCATGACAACAGTAAGTCTGGCGATGCCCTCAGCATGGTCGCCCATTCGTTCAAGGTCAATCATTACTGACGAGACAGACACTATCACCCGCAGATCCTTTGCAAGAGGGGCTTCAAGAGCAAGTAACTTAAGAACTTCGTCTTGTACCTCGTAATTCAGTTCATCTATGACCGCGTCACCTTCTATGACCGTTTGAGCTAGTTCCGCGTCTCTCTCCACAAGGCTTTGCATTCCTTTATCCAGCGCCCTATCGACGAGCGAACTCATTACCAAAACCTTGTTTAGTAGCTCCGAAAGTTGCTTGTGGAATTCATCACGGGCCATACGTTATAAACCTCACGGACTGGCAGCATATTGAATTTATAGCGTTTAGTGCAAGTCCTCCATCCTTATTAATAAATGTACTACAGTGAGTTTGAATGATTTTTTAGGATTAGATCGCAGTCAGGTGTTCGTGAAATACTAAGTAAAGGGGACATAAATTTGAATCCGGTCAAATCGCGAATTTTGTTAACAATTAGCCTATCAGTAGCCCTTGGATTGATCGTTGCTTGTGGGAGTGGCAGCTCCGGAATAGCCGGAGGCTCTAGTGGTGAAAATGCAAACAAACTTTCCGGGAGTATAGTGATCGATGGTTCCTCGACGGTATATCCGGTCACTGAGGCAGTGGCGGAAGAATTCCAACGGGCGCACCCAGATACGAGAGTGACCGTGGGGGTTTCAGGGACAGGGGGCGGATTCACGAAGTTCTGTACAGGCGAGATAGACATTTCCGGAGCGTCACGTCCTATAAGGGATAAAGAGCGAGATATGTG
>CAZSFJ010000225.1:0-1684 GCA_964606125.1 uncultured Dehalococcoidaceae bacterium
TCAAAAATATAATTACCTAATCCCCTAAGAGCAGCGATTATCCCAGCCAAAGCGATCGATGCACCAAGATCCTGGGCAGCAAGAGGAAGTATCGGCATCACCGCCCCTTGGCCAGCTGACAGTAAAAAGGTAGGTCCGTATACGGGAAGAAACAGTTGCCGAAGTAATTGCGTTAATGCTCTGATTTGTCGTCTGCTCTCAAAAGTGCTTGTCAAAACAACTTGATCACGTAGCCGTCTCAAAGGGGCTTAAACCCTCCACCGAAGACAATGAATCCTTAATACGATCAATGTCTCCGGCAATAGATACGCTAAATCGTGAGGGATCGAGATAGGTCTCTGCGGTACGTCGAATATCTTCTGGCTGGAGATCCATCACCTGTTCAATGTAATGATCGTCTTCGTCATCCGATATTCCGTGTAGATCTGAAAAGACGAAATGACCCATGCGTGACAGTGGTTCTGACATCTGCCGAATAAACGAACCGGCCATATATTGTTTTATATCCTGGAGCTCATCTAATTCAGGCGGGTCAGTACGTATCCGACTTACTTCAAATAAGATTTCCTTAATGGCCGCTGCCGTTACGTCTGTGGTCACGTCAGCCATTTGCAGCCAGATCCCATCATTTGGTTGAGTCAGTAGAGCCGATCTTGGGGAGTATGTGTATCCCTTATCTTCTCTGATATTCAGAGTTATCCGAGAATGAAATGAGCCCCCCAACAAAGCATTCAATACTTCCAGAGCAATCCAATCAGACTCACCAGCGGAAATGACAGGGAGTCCGATATAGATAGTAGACTGCTCCGCTTGATCTCGATTGAACAGTCGTGTTTTGTGGTTCCAAACAGCTGGATCCAGATCACCTAATGCTACCCCACCAACTTTCCAGTTTGAGAAATTGCTCTCAACTTCATTTATCAATACTTCTCGGTCGAACTGGCCTGAAACATAGATATGTGCTCGGTCTGCTGCCTGTTGCTCTGACCAATAATTCAGAGCATCTCCACGACCGAATTCCTGAAGATATTCCCTCTGAGGCAAGAGATTACCGAAATGGTGATCATCACCGTAAACCAAATTACGGAATCCCTGTGCAGCCGCCACCTGAGGTTGATCCAGAGACAGTTCCAGCTCTCGGAGGAGATTATCGCGTATCCTTTTTGCCTCATGCTCAGGGAATGTTGGTTCTTTCACCGCAAGTCCGAGTAAGTTCAAGGCTACTGAAAGATTCTCAGAAGGCACTGTCGTGGAAAAAGTTGTAGCTGCCTCATCGGCAGAAATATGTAATTGACCGCCAATCGAGGAGAATTTGCGAGCAAGTGAATCAGCATCATAGGAACCCGCACCGCCCTCGTTTAAATATTGGGCTGAGAATCGTTCAAGCCAAATCGATTCTCGGTTAAAGACTCGGTGATTTCGAATATTCAACCGAAGGAAGACGAGTGGTGCCCGACCGAGCGCGAAAGAAGATACTTCCATCCCATTGTCTAACTTATTTATTTCTCTCGGATTTGCCTCGAAAGGACGAATATCACCAAGTTCTGGACGAGGAAGCAACGCACCACTCATGGAGAAACTCCAGCTTCGAGTCTAATGATCGTTCTGTTTTCGGGGACGAGGTAGTTCGAGGCAGTCCGGACTAGATCGTCAGCACTGACCTCGTCGAACCGTCTTGGAATAT
>CAZSFJ010000226.1:0-1126 GCA_964606125.1 uncultured Dehalococcoidaceae bacterium
ATGACGCGCCAGCTGTTACAACCAATAGTCACTTCTCCCCGCTTTGTTCGGAACAACACGCCTGATATTTCGAGAAAGTCACCAGCCGCAACGAGACTCAACTGCTCGAAATCATCTAGGTGGTCGGATTTGAACTGAATCTGAATTTCACCCGAATAGTCTCGGAGATCAGAAAAAATCATCCCTCCTGCACGACGCATTCCAGTCAGTCGGCCTGCGACTATTGTCTCGAGTTGTTTCAGCTGTGACGGATCATTCTCCGATTCGTCAAATGTATCCCGCGCTTCGGCGATGAGCTGAGTGTTTTGGACTCTGGCAGGGTACGGATCACCAAGATCTGCGAGCTTTTTTCGTTGTTCAAGCCTTGGAGCTACGAGTCGATCACTGGAAATATCCGTTATTGAATCTGTGGACTCGTCGGTTGATTCTGAATTGGTCATTCGACCTTAACCTACCTTAGTCACTTTGAAATTAATCTCACCTCTGGGGGCGGCGAAAGAAAAAGTCTCTCCCCGTTTTCTTCCGATCAAAGCTTGGCCGAGAGGACTTTTGTCACTGAGTCTTCCTTGGCTTGGGTCGCCCTCCGCTGCTCCTACAATAGTATATTTATATTGCTTTCCGTTGCTGTCACGCAGAATCACATTCGATCCGAGCTCGACATTTGCAGATCCGGAGCCCTCATCAATGAGTTGGACGTTCTCAAGGATACGTTCCAACTCGTTGATCTTGCTTTCGTTATAAGCTTGTTGGTTTTTCGCGTCTTCATACTGGGCGTCTAGTGCGTCTGGACCTCCAATTTGGGCATCATGAATCAACGAGGCAATTTCAGGCCTTCTTACTGTTTTGAGCTCATGTAGTTGCGACTCTAAGCGCGCCTTACCTTGGGGTGTGAGGCGAACTCTCTCGTCCTGATTAGACACTTTGCACTCCCTCTACTTCGTCCCTCATCTATTTAGAAAAACTAAAGTCAAGTACGTATATCCCGCTCTTCTTGATCAAATACTCTACCATGGCTGAAGTCGTCTAAAAAACAAATTTTATGCAATTACTGATTGTTGTCAAAGGCGTAGAAAGGTAACCGACTCATCTGGTAAACTACTCGTGTGGTGGGGGCCGTATTACAAGG
>CAZSFJ010000226.1:1136-1657 GCA_964606125.1 uncultured Dehalococcoidaceae bacterium
CATTCCTCGCTTAGGGTTCCCACAGTCGGCTCGTAGAACACTCTTCGATATTTCAGAGGAATTTAGTTTCCCTGGGAAGACTACTCTACCTCCGTCTCACTTTTATCCTGGAATGCAGAGGACATTGGCTTTCAGGCCCGCTTTCTTCTTTTCTTCTGAGGGTTGGCCCCAGGCTAGGTTCGATTTTGAACAAGACGGCCCTAGTTCTGGTTTTGGGTCCAAGTATTCGTTCCAAGGACCAGAGAATGAATCGGGGAATACAGGTGACCGTGATAAATTTCCGAAGGGGCCATTTTTGGCTTTCGTTTTGGTCCTCGGCGTATGTGCTTTGGTCGTTTATTTCGTAATAGATAGGGTAGATTCTCACGATGAGCCAGTTTGGACATCGTCGGATCAATTCGACTTCCGACTGTTCCCAAAGGGCTATATGCAGAGGAGTGAGTATTATTCGCTCCATCCAGATTTCGTAACGAAATGGAACACGGAATGTGCGAATAATCTTCAATGCGAATCGGACAACC
>CAZSFJ010000227.1:0-1623 GCA_964606125.1 uncultured Dehalococcoidaceae bacterium
GATTGCGGGACTTTTTGTTTCATGCGCTTGCTCTGTCATAGTTATGTTGGCTCTACAGCTAGGCGAGTGAAATCATTTAGAATCCTGAGAAACTACCATCTCTTTTTTCAAGAAAGGCACGAACCCCTTCGGCTCGATCTTCAGACAGAGTAACCAACGGTAGCACCATGGCGGACAGATCAAGTGCGCGCTCATAGTCCATACTCATAGTCTTGTATGCCATCAACTTGCCGACTTTTTGACCGATAGGCGGCCCAGAGGCTACTTCTTTTGCAAAGTCTTCGAGTTTGGAATCGAATTCATCATCATCAACTAAGTAATTAGTCACTCCCGCTTCATGACCCTCTTCGGCCGAGAGGAATCTGCCGGTGAACATCATCTCCATAGCTAAACGCCAGCCAATGATTTTTGGTATTGCCCAAAAGCCTCCTAGGTCTGCATAGAGTCCTCTTTTTACATAGGCCACCTGATAACGAGCGCTGGTAGACGCCACTGCGAGATCGGATAGACATGCCAGATCAAAACCGGCTCCTACACACGGGCCATTAATTCCGGCAATTATGGGGATATCAAGTTCCCTCAGTGCTTTGAATGTTTTCGTTTCGTGATGAAAATTCATTCGTTCACCCTCAGGATCTGGAGCTCCTGGATTAGGGTTACCGTCCTTGGGGTTGATATGGTCGCCAGTGGCACCTCCGGCATGATCCATACCTGAACAAAATCCCCGGCCTGCCCCAGTAATAACAAGTACTCTCACACTACGATCAAAACGTATTTCTTCAAATACTTCCCGCATTTCCTTGAGCATCGGAAAAGTTAAGGCATTTAATTTTTCTGGTCGGTTGAGCGTCATTTTTACGATGCTTTGTTCGTCACCTATGCGCTCCACCGCGATGTCTTGATATCCCATATTTTCCTCGTTCTGTCATGATTGATTAATTTGACTATCGCATATGTATCGGCTCATATTAACGTCGAATTCGTACGTTGCAACTTATTTCGCTGTCTGTGCCAATGATTTGAGATAATAGATCGATATCAGTTACAGTAACCACTCAATGAATAAAGAACTGCCTCTCACTCATCTGCGTGCCTTAGATCTTACGGACGAAGCCGGCGCTTTTGCGACGAGATTATTCGCAGATTTGGGTGGTGATGTAATTCGAATTGAGCCTCCGACAGGGGGTAGAATGCGCTCACGAGCGCCATTCCTTAAAGATGAGCCGTCGGTTGAAACCGGCCTTACTCATTTGTACCTCAATATAAATAAACGATCGATAGTGCTTGATCCGAGTGTCGAATCGGACGTGAAGTTGTTTGAAAATTTAGTCAGGCGCTCAGATTTTTTGTTTGGTAGCACAACTGGTAATAACTCATCTCCTTTGTCTGCATGGAGAGAGCTTGTGGATTTCGACAATTTAAACCAGCGGCTGATAGAAGTGGAGATTAAGCCATTCGACGATCAGTCGTATTGGGAAAATTGGCATGGAGGTGACTTAATTAGTGCCGCGCTCAGTGGGCTGCTCTATGTAAGCGGTTCTTCCAATGGTCCTCCAGCACTAGCTCCTGGTGAGCAGAGCCACATTATGGCCGGATTAAACGCATTCACGGGGGCACTCATTG
>CAZSFJ010000228.1:0-1603 GCA_964606125.1 uncultured Dehalococcoidaceae bacterium
GCGAGGTCAATGAGAGTGATCCCGCTTTCAATTGCTTCCTGAATGGTCAGCACGGACTCCTTGCGATCGGTCTTTCCCCAAACCTGACCGATCCCTCCTCCTCCAAGGGCCATTCTTGACACATCATTCAAATTACTGAGATACGTTTTCTGCAAGGCACAGCTCCTCTGAATTCTCTATTTCTGGTACGAGCTATATTCTACCTCTGACAAGAAAGTGAGCTGTAATGCTGAAGGTCATGAGCTATAACGTACTTGGTTTCAAGGGTTTCAGCGCACAAGCAAGTGACCAGTCAATGACCGAAAAACAAATTTTTGACACCCACCTTGCACAATTAGATCTATTACAACCGGACGTGGTCATATTTCAAGAAGCACCTCATCAACAAGTGATACAACACTTAGCGAGTGCTCTAGACTGGAATTATCGGTATTTCATATCACGAACAGGCTGGTCAGGAAGCCTACTCACCAAATTTCAAATCCGCAGTTCGGAAACGTACCAATTTAAGAAGCATCAAGAACTCTTCAGTCGATTCTGGAGCCGGACAGTTCTTCTAAACAGTAAGGGCGAAGACTTGGTGATTCATGCAGCTCATCTCCATGATGAAAATACTGGACTGCGGAAGGAGGAGCTACGTCGACTGGCGGAATCAGTAACTCAGGATATAGGGCATTACAACGATATTCTGCTTGTCGGAGATCTCAATCATCGACCTGAATTGGAGGATTACCGAATACTTAGCGCAACTGATCTTCGTGATTTATTCTTATTAGATAAAAATAATTCAGATAAGTATGGCCATACTTTCCTGTCCACTCTCCCAATGGCCCGACTCGACTACATGTGGGGAAGCGAATCCATGGCGGAAAGAATAACTAAATTTGAAGTTTTATCCAACAGACCGTTTGGTGACACTACTGAATCAGGAGATTATGCTGTCTTGTCGGACCATCTACCAGTGATGGCTCATTTTGAGGAGACAATATGACTCTAATTAATCGACTTCTAGTTTATGCGATTGGTTCTTGCAGTTTGCTATTTTTAGTCGCCTGCTCAGGCGGAGAGAGCAGAATAGCGTTTATAGGCCAAACGGAATTTCAACAATGAATCCAGATGGAACTGACGTAATTCAAATCACTAGCAACCAAAGTGAAAAAATCACGGCAAACTGGTCTAACGATGGGTCGAAAGTAGTATTCGACAACATGGTCAGTGACGACATGGAAATATTTATTATGAAAAGTGATGGGACTGAGATTTCTCAGCTCACATCAAACGATGCCAACGACTGGCTCCCACTTGTCTCACCTTCAGGGGACAAAATTATGTTCATAAGCGATCGTGACGGTGACGACGAAATTTTCCTCATGGATATTGACGGCTCGAATGTCACCCAGCTCACTGTAAATGAGTACGACACCGATTGGGGTTGCGCCTGGTCGCATGACGGAAAAACTATCTTCTTTTCTAGTGACCGAGATGGAGATACCGAATTATTCGTCATGAATGTAGACGGAACGAAAATACGCCAGCTCACCACGAATTCCTACGAGGACGACATGGCTGTGTTATCCCCAGACGGCAAATATCTAGCTTTCTA
>CAZSFJ010000229.1:0-1597 GCA_964606125.1 uncultured Dehalococcoidaceae bacterium
AGCTCGGGCTTATCACCGAGTGTGAATAATGCCTCACCGCCGGCCGCAGCCGCACCTTCACGCGCAATTTCCACCATTTCATCGATAGTCATGTACGCCTTTTCGCCTTTTACCGGCGGTTGTGCGATTGTACAATAATGACAGACATCTCGACACAGCTGAGTCAGAGGAATGAAAACTTTCCGCGAATAGCTCATCGTATTCCCAAACCCAGAGTCCCGTAGATCAGCGGCAATGCCCATCAGATCCTCCAACGGAGAATGCATCGCCAGATCTATGATTTCAGCTCTGGTCGGCTGGCTATATTCGGAGGCTATGGTGCTAGCAGTCAATTGGCTCTACCTCTGTCGTTGAAAACCTTTAGTGGATTGTAAATTACTTCGCCTGTTTCTGCTGTTAATGTAGCAGAATAAGAAGATTACAATGACCCCATAGCCGTCGGATCTACGGCCGCAGCCATCATCTCACGGTATAGTCTTCCTGCTATTAGATGACCGTCTTCATCAGAAATATGTAACTCACTATCCCCAATCTCTTTTGCTAGTAGCTCTCCTTGTTCCAATCTAACCAAAGTGTCTTGCCGGCCGTGCCATATTTCCACATGTTGAGTAACATCAGAAAGCTCAAAACCCCAATCGTCCATCAATAGGGCAAAATCCTGGGCCAAAGCCTCGGATGAATGCCTGTCGAAATTTTTTCTTTCAATTGCTCTCGTATCACGGAAATATTCATCTTCGAGTAGCCCTCTGTTCGGCTCTGAGGCAAATAATCGACTGATTCTCCAAGGAATCAAAGCCGATATCCATCGCAAAAATATCCATATATTCGCGGTCCACTTGATCCGACGGGGAGAAATTTTTTCGAGTCTCTGGATTTCTTTCGCACTCATCTGATGCTCGAAATACTTTCTTGGAGCAACCGACGCTGCGAGAGATACTCCCGTTACTCTATTCGGCAACATAGCAGCAACTACCAGCGCATGCGGACCTCCAGCAGAAATACCCCAGACACCGAATGTTTCAATCTGCAAATGATCGGCAATAACTTTCACATCATCAGGCCAATCGGTCAATTTCCGCTCTTTGTAATACGTGCTATAACCATACCCAGGCCTATCAGGCACTATTAGCCGAACATTCTGCTCCTCAGCCGCGAAATGCACACCCAATAACTGAAATCTATTACCTGGAGCACCATGAAACGCAAATACAGGTGTACCTGTTGGGTCGCCATATTCAGCAAAGCCGAGCTTCCTGCCACTCTCAAGTAATAAGACCTGACTCGAGACGTCCCGCGATGCAACCGTTTGAAACGGAGTTACCATTTCAATCCCCCGATTTGAAACCACAATAAGCAGATGCTTATCAGCTTCGTACCCGATCGATTCTAGAGGATCGAATGGAAATGTGTACCGGTTTCTTTACTGGCACAGCCGTGAGCGCTAACAACGATATTTTGCGGTATCCTGCGGCATGTAAGTCATTGGAGCGAGAGATGAGACTAGGATTATTAGCCGGGCCAGACGGGAACTGGAAAGAATCTTTAGAAAAGGTTCAAATTGCTGAAGATATGGGTGTTGAATTCATTGCCGTGGGTG
>CAZSFJ010000230.1:0-1585 GCA_964606125.1 uncultured Dehalococcoidaceae bacterium
TGTTCTTGTACCTCTGCGACTACGATCCCACATTTTTGGAGATTGATTTTGTTGTCCCATAGCCCTATTCCAAAGCCACACGTGCCTGCAGCGTCCGGAGTTGTCATATGGAAGAAGCCGATATCCGGTGTAGGGATATCTCGTGAATATCGGAAGTGATCGGTGTAAACAGTGCCGGGTGTGTAGTGGAGATGTTCGCGCTTCCAGACGTGTCGGGTGCCGGGTGTTAAGTAGCCGGTTCTGTATTCGATATGTCTATCTTGCTCATTGTCGAGAGAGATATGATCCCAGTCTTCCATATCCCTCATTAAATCGCCGTAGACTACAACGTTTTGTAGGCTGTCACTTCGGCCATGCACAAATCTTGACAGAAACCACGGGTCGGATGGCAAGGCCCCGAAATGAACAATCGAATTATCTTGTATGAGTGCTGCAGCATCCTCCGGCGAAATAATTTTCCCCTGATATCGTTCTTTCCAGTCCGTCATGTTGATGCCAATCGTGAAGGTTGGCATTAGAATACTAGATGGAGAGGCGCCGAGGATTACTTTTTCGAGTTCTTTTCCGCGAGTAACCTACCGTTAAATTACTGGACCAAACGATGCAGATGTCTAATTTGTTAGGAAAAACTCTCCGAGAGCCTCCGAGTGAGGCGGACTCAGGATCTTTGGCCCTACTGCTCCGGGCGGGATATATTTCTCAGTTGATGGCTGGCGCCTATACGTTTATGCCGTTGGGTAACCGGGTGCGGCTCAATATTGAAAATGTTGTACGGAAGCACATGAATTTGTCAGGTGCGCAGGAAATACTGATGCCTGCGCTCCAGCCGATAGAGATCTGGGAGCAATCGGGTCGAGCAGCCAAGATGAAGGATGTGCTATTCCGATTATTAGACCGTAGGGGGCGCTCGCTCGCCCTCGGGCCGACCCACGAAGAGGTGGTTACTCAACTCGCCGGTAAATTTATTTCTTCACACCGGGATCTTCCCCTTACGACATATCAAATTCAGACAAAATTTCGGGATGAAGCTAGGCCAAGAGGCGGATTAGTCCGGGTGCGTGAGTTCACAATGAAGGACGCTTATTCATTTGATCTGGATGAGGATGGACTGAGTGATTCCTACGACAAGATGTTTCAGGCATACAAGAACATTTTCTCTGAGTGCGGAGTGCCTGTCGTCCCAGTTGACGCCGATTCAGGCGCGATAGGCGGCAAAGGATCCCAGGAGTTTATTTTCATAACTGAGATGGGCGAAGACACTGTGGTGCAGTGTTCGGGATGTGAATATGCCGCCAACTTAGAGAAGGCAACCTTCCTTCAGGAGAGTTCTGCGGAAGCTCAAAAGTCCTTGGAGGAGGTCGAGACCCCGAATGTCGCGACCATCGAGGATCTCAGTGAGTTTCTTTCTATTGCGAATTCGAGCACTGCGAAAGCAGTTTTGTTCATGGCGACTAAATTTGAGTCAGATGACGAGTTTCCGGTATTAGCAGTGATACGTGGAGATTTTGAAATCAATGATGTGAAGCTCTCTAATGCGCTAGGGGGTGCTGAACTGCGACCGATGGAGGCTCCGGAGGCCGCATAT
>CAZSFJ010000231.1:0-1580 GCA_964606125.1 uncultured Dehalococcoidaceae bacterium
GGGGCCGGGGTGAATAAGTATAATAACTCCTCCTGGGCATATACGCCGGCGGGGGAGAAGCGAGAGGAAACCTATTATCGGTCGCGTTATAGTCACCATCATTTTAGCTACTGGTACTGGGGGAGAGGGTGGGGTGGATACTACACGCCTAGAGATCGATATAATTCAAATTTAAGTCATACAAAAGAATATCGAGGTACGAGCGGATTTACCCAGCAAGTACAGAATAATGCGGCATACGAGAAGCGTGCAGCAGCCAAACATGGGACGGGATTTAGACAGAGTGCTTCTGCACTGAGTCCGGTGCGTAGTAATTATGTTAAGTCGGTCCCTGTATCTAAGACAATGAAGACAACTAAAGCGACTTCAGGGTGGGGTATTAGAGCCAATAACAGGATATCCAGCAGCTTCTCGACGGCAAAGAGTTCAGGATCCAGCAAGAGTTCGGGCAGCAGTCGAGGAGGTGGCTTCTTCAGCGGATCCCGCGGTTCGAGTGGTTTTGGAGTCTAGTGTTTCTGCGATGAAAAGGTGAAGAGAGAGTTCAGCAAGGAAATAGTCGGGGCTGATTCGGTATTCAATCCTGATGATATCGCAGATTACGAAAATGATGCGTGGGATATCAGAATCTCAATAGGTGATGCACCTTTAGAGGAAGCGTTCTACTATACGATAGATGATCCGAAAGCTGTCGATTTTACGATAGAGAAGCTCCTTGAAAACTATGCATTGAATCCTGCTAACACCAGTAAGTTGGATGTTTCGGAGTATCCTGACCTTCCATTTATCCAGGCTGAACTGAATCTGTATTTTGAGAATGCGCGTAAGGATATTCTTGATGTTGATTTGTATGTAAACCATTCGCCGGAATCTGGCCCTGTCGATATCAGGCAGAAAGCTAGAGATTATTTGAGTGTCTGTACCTACCATGACGGATCTCATGATTATCGGGTTCTGGATCTTGTACTCGTGGCTTCCCCACCTGAACTTGGGCGCTTTAAGGCGGGTGATGTTCTAAGAAAATATGGGCATATATACCTTATGCTTCTTCTTGATTATAAGCAGAGGCAGGGAGATGCGGTTTTTAGTGCGTTTCTCAACGAGCAGGCAGTAGAGGATTACCTTAAGAATAAATACAATAGTAAGTATAAGAACTTTATCAGTGGTATGCGGTCTCTCGCTGTCAGGCGCGATATAAAGACTGCTTCTAAATATAGCGGAGGCGAAGATGATCCCGCAATTCAGCTTACGGAAGAGGGACGGGGTAAGGTAGAAAAGTATAAGAAAGCATGTATTGATGTGACGGAACAGTATGACTGTTACAATTCTTGTGCGATTGCACCCCCGGCGCTGGGGGTGCCGGGTGGATTCGATGTGAGAGTCCAAATGATCGAGTTTGACAGGAAAGACATTGGCGAATCTGTATTGCTAAGGGTTCTCGAGGATTTTGGTGAAGAGTATTTTTGCGGGAACTGGGCCGATATCTATGAAGACCTTTCTTTTTACAATAATGTTCACGATGCACTTGCTTACAAAACAAACTTCTCTGTGGAAATACTGATTGAGCTTAAGAAACTTGCTGA
>CAZSFJ010000232.1:0-1575 GCA_964606125.1 uncultured Dehalococcoidaceae bacterium
CGCATCGATTTCTGACTGACTTAAATCTAAACGCTCCTGCAGCACTTCCTGAGTATGTTCGCCGAGTAGCGGAGCCCTAATATTCGGACCTTCCTTACTTAGCAAAAATCTATATGGCTGGCCTGGATAATGTTTAGTACCCAATCCTGGCCGATCCTGAAGCATGAAGCTATCTCGTGCCTGTAGCTGTCGATCCTTCAGGAGTTCAGGACCATTCAGAACTGCTCCTGCCGAGACACCCAAAGACTGAAGCTCCTCCATAAGAGCAATATGTGGTTGTGATTTAGTCCATTCCTTAATGGATTCCTTTATCCCAGACGGTGCAAGTCCCTCAATATGGGCAGCTCGTACCAGTACATCTAATTCCTGATCATTCTCACAGGTAATAGCTATCCAGCGATCATCAAGACAGGGGAAAATACCCTGTAGCCGCACACCATGCCGATCATTACCCAACCTTCCTGGGTCATATTCAGACATTGAAGACGCGGTCATCATATCGCCAAGATATAGGTTACAAGCCTCAATCTGACTGAAATCGATATGCTGACCTTCTCCTGTCTTGGTCCGGTGATGCAGAGCCGACAAAAGCGCCCATGCCCCCATTACACCAGAATAGAGATCGCCGCCCGTCATTCCCGTAAAAAGAGGCTCATCGTCTGGATAACCTGTGAGATGAGACACCCCCGATAATTGCTCTGTCGACATACCGAACGCCACATAATCCTTCCACGAATTATCGGCCCCAAAGCCTGAAAGTGAAATCATGATCAAATTTGGGTTGAGCTCACGTAATACTTCGTACGAAAGACCAAAATTATTCATTACACGAGGGGTATAATTTTCGATGAGAACGTCCGCATCCTTTACCATTTGCTTGATAATCTCTGCGCCCCTCGGATCAGTAAGATTTAAGGTGATATCCCGCTTACTTCTGTTCACCCAATTGAAGTACGGTGAACTCTCCCATGGCGCAATCGGTCCCTCCGTAACTAGTCCTGCGGCTGTCCCGCTGCCACGCCAACCATCTATACGCTGTACTGACTCGACTTTAACTACGTCAGCTCCCGCATCAGCTAATATTTGAGCGCAAACCGGGCCAGCGAAAAACATAGACAAGTCAAGAACCTTAAGACCGCTCAAAGCTAATTCATTTGTAATGGAAATTGGATCCGGAGCATTACCGTCCGTTTCAATCAGGTCAACGGTCTCTAATAATTGCTCGGTGTGTTCACCCAGAAGCGGAGGTCTTTCTATCGTGAAATCACTGACTGTCGATTTAAACGGAACGCCAGGAACACTAACTTTCCCTGCCACAGGATGAGTCACTTCACTGTAGAAATCTCGCTCAATATGAGGGGTCAGCTTGGGGAGCTCTGTGAGTGAAGGGACTAGGCCAAAAGGGACTCTCCATGCCGCTGCCTCATGAAAAAGTTCTTCAGCCGATCGATCCTCAAGCGCTTCACGGTAGATTTCGCGGAGCTGTTCGATACGGTCATCCGGATTCATCCATGACACGCCATCCCAATTTGGGTCGTCAGCAATGTCTTGACGGCCCAAAAATTGACACAGTAG
>CAZSFJ010000233.1:0-1566 GCA_964606125.1 uncultured Dehalococcoidaceae bacterium
GGTATTCCTCGATCTTCTTGATAACGAGTGGTGACATTTCCTTCGCCTTCAGGGTAATCAAATTCAGGTTCATTCGAATTGCCAACTACCGGATGATTGGTGAGTTCCCCAAAATATATCCGAGCCCCGGTTTCACTAAGCGGTAAGACGTCAGACACGGGAGGAATGTCACTGGTCCACAATACAGGCAGTCCCTCATCTACGACAAATTCATTGACTGGCGAAATTACAGCACCATAGCCGTGCGTATATTGAAGTCTTTCACGTGTCCAGTTGCTATCAGGAGCTCGTTGAATGTCTAGTTCCCGAGCACTAATCATGACCTGCCGGATTTCGTCATCAATCTCGTACCGATCGACATCCACATCCTTAAACAAATAGAGCTGCCGGATACCCTGAATTTGATTAAAGGTGTCTCTCACCGGGATTGGATCGAGTAGTCGCACATTTTTTAATGTTTTAGGGTTCGCGGCAAACTCACTAGGAGTGACCGTTTCATTAGCTGGGTATTGTCTTTCGTCTATTCCGTCTAGGCCGTAGGCGTAACGTGTAGCAGCGATATTTCGGGCTATGTACGGCTCTTCTTTGGCCCTCTCGTTTGGGTTTACTTGTAGGCTTTGGACCGTGGAAGGATATATAGCTCCACCGATCACACTTGCTGCTATCCAAATTCCCACTGCGAAGATAGGAGCTTGAAAGCCAGATTTCGCAAGGAAAGCATTTGCAATAGTGACTACCCCCGCAAATAATCCGAGCAAAATAATTATGTACATCGCAGGAAGTCTGGCATTTACATCTGAGTATGTTGCGCCATAAATGATGCCGCCAGGCTTATTCACTAGATCAAATATGTCAAAGTACGTTCCGAGAGTGAACATCAATAACAAAAGCCCAGCTAGAACAGAAACATGAGCTCTCATTGGACGGGTGAGCGACATGCTGAATTGTCCGACTGAACTCCCGAATAGTGCCAATCCGTATATTGCGCCCGCTAAAACACCACTGATAATTATCAGCCAGGTGACCCAGCCATGGAGTAGCCTAAAAAATGGTAGGTCAAAAGTGTAAAACGAAAGATCCTTGCCAAATTGTGCATCCTCCAAGTTGAACGCCACACCATTTGACCAGAGCAGTACCTGCTCCCAGCCTGACGACAGAGCAACGCCAAACAGAATCGCCAAGAAAATTGTTATGGCACTTGCTATGACGGTTAGGATTGTGTTTAAGGACTGCGGGTTGATTCCCTCCTCAATTAATTGGCTCGACGCGTCAGGAGCGAAACGTTTTGCCAGCCAGACATTTAGCCCAAGTACAGTCGCTGCAATAGCGAATCCTATGGCAAAGAGTACTAACTTTGTGACGATCAGAGTCGAGTAGACTCCTTGGAAGCCGACTGATTCAAACCACAGCACATTTGCAAATATGGTTTTGCCGGTACTGAGTCCGATGAACGATAATATTGCTAGCCCCGCGACTAAAAACCATTTAACCGATATTGATCCAGAATCTTCACCTCTACCGAATCGAAACATATCTGGCGGTGGCCCCAAGTCGTCCCTGTCATTA
>CAZSFJ010000234.1:0-1562 GCA_964606125.1 uncultured Dehalococcoidaceae bacterium
GTCGCTGAAGGTATTTCGGCATTTCGTGAGAAACGCACACCGGAGTTTCGTGGCCGGTAATTGTATTTTAAGACGATTGAGCCAGAATTATCTTGCCCCGCCTGTTCCCTGCCGACACGTTTGATGTTTTTAAGATCACTTCATACCGCCGTTTGTGGACGGCGGCAGTATTTTTTGCAATGGGACAATGGCTCGAACGGACTATTGTTGGTTGGCTGGTCCTTGAGATAACAGGCTCCCCTTTTCTCACTGGACTTGCGTGGGCTATTCGATTCAGTCCGAACTTAATACTTGGACCTGTTTTGGGTGTTATTTCTGATCGGTATGCTCGTCATCGGACCCTATCTATAAATGCACTCGTCCGGGCAATATCTATGTTGGTAGTCGCAGGGGTGTTTTTTGTCGATGAATCTTCTGTTTTTCCTTTATTTGTCTTAGCACTGATTAGTGGCACGAGTACAACCCTGCAGATGGCCGTTATTCAACCACTCGCTATTGATGTCGTTGGTGAAGATCGCTTGTCACGAGGCATAACGATCACGTCTTTAGGGCAGCGACTTGTCGGGGCTGGCGGTGCGATTAGTGGGGGACTTCTTTTGGCTACAATTCCTAACCATTGGATTTTTGTAATTGGGGCGTTCCCTCTAGTTGTAGCTGCTGCTTATTTCTCCTCGATTAATCCACAGGTTCGGAAGACTCAAACACGGGGCTCATTTGCTTCTGATTTGGTCGAAGGTGTGTTGATGATGAAGAAGAACAAAGTAGTCCTGGCGTTAATCGGGTTGATGGCTTTTGCAGAAATGTTTGGATTTTCTTACCACGGTTTTCTTCCTGTGGTAGCCGATGAGCTGTTATCTATCGGCCCGGAAGGGCTGGGCGTTTTGGTGTCCGCAACTGCCATAGGAGGTCTTGTTGGGATGTTGTTGATCACTCTGTATGGCCGATATGCCAGAAAAGGAGTGTTGCTGCTGATTACCGTTGGTTGTCTGGGTGTATCGGAGATTCTTCTCGGAACTTCCTCCATTTTTTTTGCGTCATTGATAATACTTGTCTGTCTAGGGGCTGCCGGAGCAATGATCGACTCACTCGAGTGGATACTTTTGCAAGCTGCTGTTCCAAAAGATATGCGAGGTCGAGTGCTAGGTGGGTGGAACCTCGCGATCGGGTGTGGCTGGATCGGGACACTACTCATGGGCCTGATGGTCGAACAATTCGGTATATCCGTCACATTTTGGGCGGCGGGATTAATACTTGTTTTAGTGGCCAGTTTATCTCCGACAGTTGTGAAAGAACTGAAAGAGTTACGCTGAACTACCTATGATTGTGTCGTAGGTTTCGACCAAAATTGGAGGAATATGATTCCCGCCAACTGGACTACGGCGGCTAGGAGAAACACGGTCTGATAATTCGACGTAAAGTCATATAGTGCGCCCATTCCTAGAGCCCCAAAGGATGCGATGAATGATACGGCACCCTGTTGTGAAGCGAGCGTAGCTTCAAAGTTACGTTCCCCTATAGATTCCGATGCTAGAAGACCCTGTAAAGGAAGAAGGGTACCAAAT
>CAZSFJ010000235.1:0-1561 GCA_964606125.1 uncultured Dehalococcoidaceae bacterium
CGAACTTTGGAGTGATCTTTTTCGTAGGAATCGGAGCGGTAGTTGTCGGTTTATTAGCCGCTCCTGTCGAAACAAATGGATATGGCTGGAATCCTATCGCCGCGACATTGGTTGCTGTCGTAATTGCAGCGATAGCTGGATGGCTTCTTGCATACCCCACTGCAAGACTACGGATGGACTATTTTGCAATTCTGACGATATCTCTAGCAGAGATACTCCGAATTTCATTACAAGCCGAGCCCTTGCTGCGAGCTGGGACTGTCACTTCTGGCATCGGAATTTCTCAATTTGCTCGACCCTTCGAGAATTGGTGGGAGGGTGCCCCTTCAGAAACCGTAGGGAACTTGCTTGGTTTACCTTCCAACGCACCATACGTCGTGCTGCTTGCATTCATGTCTATCCTCCTCACCGCTGGAGCTTGGTATCTACTCAATACTGTTCTTTCGTCCCCTTGGGGCCGAATATTACGTTCCATTAGAGAGGATGAGGCAGTAAGTCAACATCACGGCCATAATGTGCTTATCCACAAGGCGGCTAGCCTAGCGCTAGGTGCAGCTATTGCTGCTCTTGCAGGAGCACTATGGGCTTGGCTAAATACCAATATTTGGCCTGATTTCATGAACCCAGTGCGCACCACATTTTTGATATGGGCAGCTTATATTGTTGGCGGGCGTGGGAATAACCGAGGAATGATCATCGGCGCATTTATAATTGTAATCGTTGAGTTTGTCTTCAATGTGATGGTGGTTTCACGAGGAAGCGCAAGTCTTCCGTTCCATGGTCTAACTTCTTTCCTTGACTCTATTTTCTCCTGGTTAATGATCAATGTCGGAGGCTTAGTCTGGTCAGACCGGTCTGTCAATGAAATATTCGCCCAAGGCGATATACTGCTATCTCTACCTCACCTTAAGTTAGCGTTGGTTGGCTTGGTGATTATAGGTGCTCTACTTATGTCCTCTCGAGGCTTGCTGCCGGAGGTACCCACTAGACCGAAACGTCCTGTGCTAGCTGGGAAGGCATTGGATAAGGGCAATACATCTGAGTCGAAAACAGGTGTGCAAAACCGACTCCAAGCAATCGAAGGTGAGGGCGATTAGTCATGTCTGACCCAGCACTGCGCATATCAGATCTCACCAAAGATTTTGGAGGCTTACGAGCTGTAGATAATATTTCCTTCCAAGTGTCGCAGGGTGAACTTGTGGGGTTAATAGGACCTAACGGGTGCGGGAAAACAACTACATTCAACTGCATATCTGGGATGCTCCCATCCAGTTCGGGGACAATTGAAGTTCTTGGACAAAATGCCACCGAGATGAGACCTGACCAAATCCAACGTCTAGGCCTAACAAGAACTTTCCAACACACTTGGTTATGGCGTGATATGACGGTAATAGAAAATCTGCTCGTGCCCCCACGCAACCAGTTTCAACCGAACCCCCTACTGGCATTATTGAAGCCCGGCACACGAAAGTTTGAATCAAAACGAATCCAGGACGCTTACGAGGTATTAGACCTGTTAGAAATACCTCACATGGCGCACAATCTAACAAGTGAGTTGTCT
>CAZSFJ010000236.1:0-1555 GCA_964606125.1 uncultured Dehalococcoidaceae bacterium
CCTACTCTCGGTGTATCGCATAGCTGCAGGTGGGTCGCCATCTATAGAGCCGAAGTTACCTTGACCTGTAATCAATGGATATCGCATGGAAAACGGCTGTGCCATTCGTACGAGAGCTTCGTAAATTGCGGCATCACCATGGGGGTGATATTTCCCCATCACGTCACCCACCATACGTGCGGCCTTCTTAAACGCTGAGTTAGGATTGACTCCTAGGTCCTGCATCCCAAAAAGAATTCTTCTTTGTACCGGCTTTAGCCCATCTCTGGCATCGGGAAGAGCTCTAGCAACGATGACAGACATTGCATAGTCGAGATATGCGCTGCGCATTTCTGTTTCAATTTGGACGGGTCGGACGCCGCTTCCGTCTGAGTCGTCAACGCTGGTGGTAGTGACCATTTTCCCTCGGAAGAATATATCGCTAAGTTACCTGTACAGTTTATCAGAAATCACTTGTAAATGCTGCACAAACGGTGTATCTAAGGCGATAGATTTGGGTCTCCACCGGAATTGCCATTATCAGGTAGTTTACCGATATAAATTTGGTAATCACTAGGCAGATCACAGTATCTTGACCCTCGAACCAGTGTGGATTTATAGGCCGGTGAGGGGAGAAGTCCGAATCCCTCACGGCTAGATACTTCATATGTCCTACACGTATACTGACGCCCGTTCGAGCCTCTGATCTTGACTTCTAGTCGATGGTAGCCTTGGGGCGAAAGGTGCACCCCTTCTTGACGATCTAGTGCGTCTGATTCGGACTCGCTTATCAGCCATATTCCACCCCACACGTTAGCTTCCGAATCCTGAACGATATCCGCTACCCCACCCCGCCATCTTTTTTCACTATTTTTCGTGAAATCAAGTCTGTAACCCGGCAGATTTCCGGCCGAGACCAATTTTGCCGATGGACAATTGATGTGCAGTCGATCCGGATCCAAATTCGATCCGTACGCGAAGTAAAGGAAAGTGTCAGAGATGTTTCATGCCTCCACTGGTCGCGGCCTGGATGAAACTGGACCAAATTGCTTTTGATCCCGCTTCGAGATTCGGAACTGACAGCAGTTCCTGTTGCTCAGGGTGCCACTGTATACCCAGAACCCACGAGGGCACGGATAGTTCTATCGCTTCCACTACTCCGTCCTCTGCAATTGCTGCAATTTTGACGTCGGGTGCTAAATTGTCTTTCGTTATCGCTTGGTGGTGACGTGAGTTCACGTGTAGGACTGAGGTTCCTGTAATCGTAGCTAGGAGCGAGTCAGGCGTTACTGTCACATCGTGCCAGCCACTTTCGACTATCTCGGTCGTTGGATTACGCCGTGCCCTGTGTGGTTCTCTGTTTTCTAGATGCTGTAGCAATCCACCCCCTGCCCAAACATTCAGTAATTGAGCACCTCGGCAGATACAGAGGAGAGGCTTTTTGTCAAGAATAGCTTGCTCAATAAGTGCGATTTCAAAGATATCTCGGTCATCATTCCAATCAGTGACTTTCTCATGCGGATAACTGTAATAACGCCGGGGGTGGATATCAACGCCCCCAGTAAGCACGATACCC
>CAZSFJ010000237.1:0-1555 GCA_964606125.1 uncultured Dehalococcoidaceae bacterium
TCAATATTAGTCAGTCAATCAGCACCTGACAGTCACCCACTACTGCGTGAGCACGCACTAGAGCTCGCCATCGGTTATTTGGACGATGATGAAGTAACCATCGACACGATCGGTTACTCGATTAGTTCCCATGAGCATCAAATTAGTCTGGACAAAACTACTCCGAGTTTCGTTTTTCCAAACTATGATGACCATGGATTCCTCAAGGCTGACCTCGACTCAACCACGCTAGACTTCATGAGACACCACCTCGAAAAAGTGAATGAACCTCTTCTTCGAATGCAGATATGGCAGTCGCTTTGGGAGATGGTCCGTGATCAACAGTTGAGCTCAATAGACTACATCAATATTGCGTCTAGCAAAGTACTCGCGGAAGACGATCTGGAACTCATCGAAGTAACGATCGAACAATTAAGCGCAGCAGTCTCAAGATATGTGCCCGAGTCCAAGAAGATGGAACTCGCCCATAATCTATTCTTATTATCTAAACAGCAAATTGAACAAAGCACGACCGCGGATGAACGAATTCTCTGGGGTCGGGCTATGTTTGGGTTTGCTATCAATGGGTCTGATGTGGCTGAAACGATAGGACTAATACAAGAGAAGGACGCCATCACTGAGTTTGTACCAGATCAGGATATGCGGTGGACTGCTGTTATCAACGCAGTAGCCCATGGATTTGAAGACAGTGCTCAACTTGTCGAAACTGAGTTGGAGCGAGATCCCACCGATAGAGGACAGCGAGCCGCTCTACGAGCAGACGTATCGATACCAGACGTCTCGCGGAAGCAAGTGGCCTGGGGTAAATTTTTGTCGACTGAGGGGTATGGCTCACTTCATCTAACTGCTGCAGCTATGAGCGGATTCCATTGGTGGGTACAGGCTCCGATACTCGAACCCTTCACTGAACAGTTCTTTTCCGAGGTCGAAGGTGTATTCGAAAGTTCAGAAAATCATTTTGCACAGTCCTATTTTGGCGCGCTATTCCCCGGATATAGAGTGGAACAACCTTTGCTGGATCGGTCTCTGGCTTTGCTTGAAAACATCCCAGAATCTAACCAGTTGCTTCGACGTATGCTTCTAGAGGCAAACGACGATCTGGCTAGAGCCATTCGATGTCGAGTGTATGCAGAATCTAACCTTCTAGAGTAGGAAGCCCGTGAATTACCAAGACACCTCTACTCCCCCTGGCCGACGCAAGCTTTTTCACGGGTGGTACATTGTTGGCTCGGGACTAATTATTCAGCTACTGGGGGCTATGCTCATGCACCATGCCCTTGGGGCCTATGCCCTTGCAATGACTCGGGATCTGGGCTGGAGTCGAACGGCCTTGTCAGGTGGGTTTTCACTAGCTCGGTTCGAAAGCGGATTACTAGGACCCGCGCAGGGGTGGCTAATCGATAAATATGGTACTCGAGTGATTATGAGGTGGGGATTAGTATCGTTTGGGCTTGGTTTTATCGCTTTCAGTCAAATAAGTGAGCTGTGGCACTTTTATGTGAAATTTTCCTTTATTTCTGTCGGTTCAAGTCAGGGCGGCTACATGACCGTAACG
>CAZSFJ010000238.1:0-1550 GCA_964606125.1 uncultured Dehalococcoidaceae bacterium
CCGAACGCTCTTATCAACTTGCAAGTACCTGTATTGAGACATCTCCAAAAATATTCAAGGAACTTGAGAAATCTGACAGGGAACCATTTTTAGATTTTGCCCGAGCTGTCACGCGTGCGTCATGGGCGGACACTCGATTATATTTCGAGCGAGGACCGGACCTTATTGCGTCCATTAATTCTCACTATAGATCAGGGTTTCTCGAACTTTCGGCTAAAGTGACGAGCGAAGTTGGTAGGCAAGCATTTCCTCTATTCGCGGATGCTGCGGATGCTCTCGGACAACTACCGGATGATACACATGCGGAACATATTAATTTTGCCTCGGACTTGGCCCTCGGTAGCCCAACAGCAGCAATGGAATACCTAAAAATTGTTCCGTTCGCAAGTTCGCGACTCACGCCAGAGCAACTCAGAGAGTGGTCTAACATCGGCAGCGATGTTTTAATTTCTGAAAACAATGCTGAGGGGGCCGAAGCATTTTTCAGACTCGAATCTACCAGGGCGGAAGCAGCTCTTCAGGCTCTTTCCTCACGAGTGGAATTGTCATCCATCAGCACATTGTTAAGGATGTACGCGAAGGCGCTAACAGGAGAGCAAATCGCTATATATTCGGTTGAAGAGCTTGTCGACCAGAATATTGGGTGGGTACAGGAGTCGGTAGCCACAACTGAAGGATCATCTATCTATCTTCCTCCTTTTGTGTCGACATTTGAAGCTCAGGAGGCTAACTTTCAGTCATATAAAGTATTCGCCACACACCAAACGGGCAGAATCGAATTCGGCTCTTTCGCGTATAAGTGGAATCAGGATGGCTCGTTTACTTCTGCAACTGTCGAGGACCGGGAAGCAAACAGTGAAGATATTAACCCCGAGGGAGATGACGAACCTAAGGCTGCTGCAGTTACCGCAATGCAACGATACTTCAACTCTTTTGATGAGAGATCACTGATTTCTGGCATCTTTACGGTGATTGAAGACACCCGCGTAGACGCTTATGTAGGTAGAGAATACGGCGGTATTAGAAAATGGCTAAAACAACTTCAAGCATATGAGGCTAATCGACGACCAAGAATAGAAAATATGCCGCTTCGTTCCGCTTTTGTGGAAAATCTTTTACGTGCGTCTTTGGGTCGCCCTGAAACCATGAGATGGCCAACAGTCTACAGAGAATTTTTGGAGAATGGTCTTTCAGCGCTAAAACTTGTGGAAGAAGAAGAGGCAACGGTGCAGGACTCTGCTGAAGTTTCGGCAGTGATCTATGATATTGCGCAACGTATTCCCAACATTACCCCCTCGATGGCCGATGGAAAATTTGAATTTGACGCGCCCACTGAGGACATGCTTAGTATCCAACCTGCAATGCCGTCTGGGGAGGGCCCGCCGATGGATATGCAGGCTAATGAGCAAGAGGTGGAGTTTGAGAATCCGCCTCAACCGGAGTTCAGAGGCGATTTCAAGCCAGAGTTGGTTCAGCTTCTCGCGCGATTGAAGCAGCAACAAGAGGGCAACGTTGATGGTGAAGGTACACCATTGACCAAGGAGCAGTTG
>CAZSFJ010000239.1:0-1545 GCA_964606125.1 uncultured Dehalococcoidaceae bacterium
GTGCAAAGGCGCGCTTACAGGATTCAGCTTGTCCGCCGAGACCACCTACTCTTGATTTCCCCGGTGAAATGATCCCTAAACAGTTCGGTCCGATCACTCTAGTTCCGTGTTGTTGTGCTACTTCCATAACCTGTGCTACCTGCTTACGAGGAATACGCTCGGTTACGATGACTACCAGAGGAACTCCAGCTTCGATTGCCTCTAATGCCGCATCTGCAGCAAATGCTGGAGGTACTGAGACGACTGCAGCATCAACACGTTCTCGGTCTGTAAACGCAAGGACTGTATCCTCTACCGGAAGACCATGGACCTGTCGACCACTTCGTCCCGGCGTCACTCCGCCAATCACTTTCGCACCATAATCTAGACACTCTCGAGTCATTGTCACCGCTTCACGACCGGTGATTCCCTGGATAATGAAAGTTGTATGTTCGTCAATCAGGATAGACATAATCCCCCCAATTCCTCGAGATTAACTGCTAATCTCTCTAGTTGCGATAGTTCGTCACAAATGGTTAGGTCGAGTACACCTGCGCATCTGCGGTAAGAAATGATGAACGTAACTTCGCACCCCAGCGCCCATCCACTTTAGTGAAAACCCATAAGGTGTCAAAGCCATTGTATTCAGTCCCATCTTTTCTCCTGCGGGACTGATGTAATACCAAATGGACTTTGTCTGCGCTGCTTTGGACGGCCTCCATAGAGACTAAGAAAGTGTGGTCCCAATCCTCAGCAACAAGTCGCTCATCAAGTGCTCTCTGTCCCGACGCATATTCCTCGGCAGTCGACCAAGAATCAAATTTCGTCCCCGCAAGTCTATGATGAGGGAAATGCATCTCCGTGACCATTCCTTGATCATCCCGAGCGTTGAACGCTGCTAGCCACCTCTCAAATGTATCTTTCGCCTCTTGAATCGCGTCATCAGTCATAAAGCAAATACTCCTCCCCGCACTCCAGTATCGTTCGGAGTCGACAATCTAAAAACACAGCCGCTATATCAAAGCATACTGAGTGTTTACTTCATACAAGTTCGCAGGATTTAAATCTTTCCCCGTAAATCCTGAAAAATCCAACGGGTATCGATATGCTCGGAACAAAAATGCCATTAACTCCCCATCATTGGCAGAACTGTTAAAAATCGGGTTCCACCACTCCCATACCGGTTCGCCGCTCGTCGTGACCTCCAATACTCTGCCGGATGTCCCTTCAGTGATTAAGCAATTGTTGTTGGGTAGTCGAACGGCCCCCGAAATATGTCCACTGAAAAACTGTGCGCGTGGATTCCCCTGATAGCTCCATATCACTTCACTTGATTCTGGATTAACCTCAATCACTCTCGAATATGGCATCCCCTGTTTTCTATGCGCCCCATTATCAAAAATCTGGATGTTCCCGTTGCTGAGCCAACTTGCATGGTGCTGATGCGCGGTGTCAGGTGCGCCGTATGACCATTTCATCGCACCGGAATTATCGATAATCACCACTCGGCTATTATTTCTGCAAGAAACCAGTATCTCGCCAGCTTCATTCACGTCCACACTATTC
>CAZSFJ010000240.1:0-1539 GCA_964606125.1 uncultured Dehalococcoidaceae bacterium
TGAAGGTGGTGAAGAAGATGCTCTTATCGTGCTCGACGGAGATGGTTCTACAAACACGGAAAGGAAATTTAGTCCGAAGCTGAGGTTAGATGAATACGACGAACCTAACTCTCAGGCTGGGACACCACATTGGGAGATAGCAGAAGAACACGGATACATCGATTTTGAAAGAGGCAGCAAGGTCTCTGGGTCCCCCTTTTATATGCTCAGGGGTGATGGTGCTAGACTGCAGCGAGCCTTAATTAACTGGATGCTTGATCTTCATCTTCGTCAGGGCTACGAGGAGGTATATCCGCCGTTCCTAGTGCGTGAGGAACCACTAATCGGTACCGGTCAACTGCCAAAATTTGCAAATACTTTATTTGAGATTAAAGACTCTGATCTATGGTTGGTTCCTACCGCCGAAGTGCCAATCACTAATATGTACCGTGAGGAGATTTTCAAAATCGAAGAATTGCCGGTTAAACACTCGGCATATACTGCCTGTTTCCGACATGAACAGTTCAGTGCTGGTCGACAGGTGAGAGGAATAAAAAGAGGATATCAATTCGATAAAGTAGAAATGGTTATTTTTACGACAGAGGATCAGTCATGGAAGACCTTGGACACACTACTTGAGAATGCACTAGATGTTGTCCGCCAATTAGGACTGAGATACCGGGTACTACAACTCGCGACTGAAGATACCGGGTTCTCATCAGCAATGACCTATGACATCGAAGTTTGGTCAGCCGGCAGCGGGGAGTGGTTGGAGGTCTCATCCGTCTCCAACTTTACAGATTTCCAAGCCCGCCGGGCAGGATTGCGATACCGAACTGCGGATAACGTAATAAAGCATGCTCACACTTTGAATGGCTCGGGGCTAGGTATTCCTAGAACCTTCGCAGCCTTGCTCGAACAAAACACCAACAGTAGTGGAAACATGCTTGTACCGGAGGTACTAAGGCCATACCTTGGAGGTCAGGAATTCCTTGAACCGCCATTAAAGGTTGAGAGATAATCCACCGGCTGAAAAGCCAACTACTATAGGAGGGGTGCCGGAGTGGTTGAACGGAACGGTCTTGAAAACCGTCGCTCGCGGATTCGCGAGCCGTGGGTTCGAATCCCACCCCCTCCGCCAAATATAGACGTCGACCTACTTCTGAAAGTCCGAGTAATATAGATGACATCCATATTAGTTATTGGTGATACTCACATCCATTCTTGGGACAGTGACATACATCCGGCGCTTAAAACACTAATTGGCGAAGCAGACGTTGCAGTACATTGCGGAGATTGGGTCAGTTTTGACGCGGTCGAAGGCTTCAAACGAGATGCAAATCAAAGCATATTTGTATCAGGAAACTCTGATCCGCCAGACCTACGCCGAGCTATCCCCTACGTGGACATACTTGAAATACATGGCTTAAGGATTGGTATTACTCATCCGGCCTGGGCTGGTCCTGAGCCTGAACTTGGGGAACTACTAAATGATTTTCCTAAGGCACAATTCGGGGAATTAGATGTCATTTGCTACGGTCACACTCACGTTCCTGAGAT